>NZ_JAYRYM010000256.1:0-5093 GCF_041917035.1 Devosia sp.
GGGTTTCTATGCGGGTATTTCGGTCGGCGGAGCATCGACCACCAGCGACATCACCCTGACCTATACCGCCCCGGCCAGCGGGCCGGCGGCCGCCGATTTCGGCACGGTCGGGGCGCTGCTGGCGCTCAATGTCGGCTACAACATCCAGGTCGGCAACGGCGTCGCCGGCATCGAGGCCGACGCCGCCCTGACGGCGGTCGACGGCACCGTCGAGGAACCCGGCAGCTACGTCTTTGACGAGCGGCTCGAATCGCTGCTGACCCTGCGGTCGCGCTTCGGCGTCACCAGCGGCCCGGTCTACGCCTACGGCACCATGGGCCTGGCGGCCGGACAGGCCGACTTCTCGGCCGTTGTCGACAACGGCTACGGGGGCTCGCCGGTCGCGGCAACGAACTCGGGCCTCGCCGTCGGCATCGTCGGCGGCGCCGGCGTCGAGGTGGCGGTCAACGACACCGTGTCGCTGAAGACCGAAGGCATGATGTACCGCCTCGCCCCCCTCTCCGCCTCCGGCGACACCGGCAAGGGCGCCTTCGACAGCGAGTACACGCCGTCCGGTCTCGTGGTGCGCTCCGGCGTCAACGTCCAGTTCTGAGCCGCCCGTGCAACTGGTCAAGGCCATCGTCCATCAGGCGCGCCGCTCGCAGGAGGAACCGGCCATCGCCTTCGGCGGCGGCGTGGTCAGCTTCCGCGCCCTGATGGCGGCCACCGCCGCGGCGATCGAGGCGATCCGCCTGCTCGGCCTGCCGAAGCGGAGCCTCGTCATCCTCGATATCCGCAACCCGGTGCACCACACCGCGACGATCTACGCCCTGGCGCTGCTCGGCCACCCGAGTGCTTCGGTCGGCACCGCCTGGGTGACGCAGCAATCGGGCCCGCGCCCGGCCCTGCTGCTGACCGATGTCGACGGCGTCGACGTTCCGGGCCTCGCCGTCCGTCGGGTCGACGCCCGCTGGTTCGCCTTCGACGAGAGCCGCCCGGTGGACTTCGCAGCACTGATGGCGATGCCGGGCTTCCCCGACCCCGACGACGTGGTGCGCTACCTCTATTCCTCCGGCACCACCGGACGGCCCAAATGCGTCGCCGTCAGCAACCGGGTGCTCGAACTGCGCGTGGCGCATGCCTTCGAGACCCTGCCGCAGCGCGCCCTCTCCGGCGCCACGCTCAACATGATGGGGTTCTCGACCCTCGCCGGCACCGTCATGCCGCTGACCTCGCATGTCGGGGGCTCGCTGCTCTGCTTTGCCGCCGGCTATGCCGAGGCGCTGCAGCTCTGCCGCGTGTTCGGCATCACCTGGCTGATGGCGGCGGTGGTGCAGATCGAAGGCGTCCTCAAGGCGCTCGGCAGCGCGCCGCCGCCGGCGAGCCTGCGCTGCGTGCTCGTCGCCGGCTCGAAGCTGCCGCACCGGCTGCTCGCCGAAATCCGCTCCCGCCTGTCGAGCTACGTCCTCGGGGGGTACGGCTCGACCGAACTGGGCCTCGTCGCCTTCTCGACCGCCGCCGATTTCGAGCGGCATGAAGGCTCCGCCGGGCACCTGACGCCGTGGGCAGAGGCCGAAGCGGTCGATGACGACGGGCGCCCGCTGCCGGCGGGGCGCGACGGTGTGCTGCGCTTCCGCAGCGATGAACTGGCGGTCTATGTCGATGAGGCGGGACGGCCGCTGCCCACCCTCGAGGACGGCTGGTTCTATCCCGGCGACTACGGCCGGATCGAAGCGGACGGACTGCTGATCGTCACCGGCCGGACGGGCGACGTGATCAACCGCGGTGGCGTGGTGGTCGCCCCGGAACTGATCGAGGAGGAGCTGCGCCGCGATCCGTCCGTCACCGACCTCGCCGTGGTCGGGGCGGCCGCCGCCAGCGGCATCGAGGAAATCTGGGCCGCCATCGTCTCGCCGGCCCCGATCGATGGCGAGCGCCTGCTCCGCGCCGCCCGCCTGCGGCTCGCCGAACGCGTCCCGGACCGCCTGTTCCAGGTCGACGCCATCCCGCGCAACGAGCACGGCAAGGTCATGCGCAACCTGCTGCGCGAGCAATTGCGCCGCATGCTCGGCTAGAAGTCCAGCGGCGCGCCGTCGACGACTTCCTTCATCACGAAGAACGTCCGGGTCTGCCGCACGCCCGGCAGCGCGATCAGCTGCGTGCCGTGCAGGCGGTTGAAGTCGGCCATGTCGCGCACCCGGATCTTGAGGAAGTAGTCGAAATCGCCGGCCACCAGGTGGCAGTCGATGACGAACTTCAGCTTGGTGGCGGCCGTCTCGAACGCCGCGAAGCTCTCCGGCGTCGAACGGTCAAGCACCACGCCGACCAGCACCAGCGTGCCCAGTTCGATCCGCGACGGATCGAGCACGGCGCGAAAGCCCGCCACATGGCCCGCCTCGACCAGCCGTTGCGTGCGGCGATGACAGGTGGCGGCGCTGACCCCGACCCTGTCGGCCAGCTCGGCATTGCTGATCCGGCCGTCGCGCTGCAGCAGGCGCAGCAGCTTCAGGTCGATGCGATCGAGGCTCTCGGAAGATTCTTCCATAGTTGCGCTTCCAGACGGATGAAACGGAACATAGCAGACAGCATTCAGAAAGGCAGCCGCATGGCAGCCACTGAGAATGAAAGCACCTTCGGGCACCACGATGCTAGTCTCCACGGCATCAATCTGCTGGAGACCCGTCGTGCTCGAGAAATTCGACCGTTACCCCCTCACCTTCGGGCCGACCCCGATCGAGAAACTGTCCCGCCTCAGCGCGCATCTGGGCGGACAGGTGGAGATCTACGCCAAGCGCGAGGACTGCAATTCCGGTCTCGCCTTCGGCGGCAACAAGCTGAGGAAGCTCGAGTACATCATTCCCGATGCCATCGCCTCCGGCGCCGATACGCTGGTCTCGATCGGCGGCGTGCAGTCCAACCACACCCGCATGGTGGCGGCGGTGGCGGCCAAGATCGGCTTCAAGTGCCGGCTGGTGCAGGAGGCCTGGGTACCGCACGAGGATGCCGTCTACGATCGCGTCGGCAACATCATGCTGAGCCGCATCATGGGCGCCGACGTGCGGCTGGTCGACGACGGCTTCGACATCGGCATCCGCGACAGCTGGCGGAACGCCATCGCCGAGGTCGAGGCGGCCGGCGGCAGGCCCTACCCGATTCCCGCCGGCGCCTCGGTGCACAAGTTCGGCGGGCTGGGCTATGTCGGCTTCGCCGAAGAGGTGCGGGCGCAGGAGGCCGAGCTCGGCATCCGCTTCGACTACGTGGTCGTCTGCACCGTCACCGGCTCGACCCACGCGGGCATGCTCGTCGGCTTCGCCGCCGACGGCCGCGCCCGCAATGTCATCGGCATCGATGCCTCCTGCACCCCCGCCCAGACCCGCGCCCAGGTGCTCGAGATCGCCCGCAACACCGCGGCCCTGGTCGAACTCGGCCGCGAGATCGCCGAGGACGACGTGGTGCTGAACGAGGACTACGCCTACCCGATCTACGGAGTGCCTTCGCAGGAGACGAAGGAAGCGATCCGCCTCGTCGGCCGCCTCGAAGGCATGATCACGGACCCGGTCTACGAGGGCAAATCCATGCAGGGCATGATCGACCTCGTGAACAAGGGCTTCTTCCCGGCCGGCTCGCGGGTGCTCTATGCCCATCTGGGCGGAGCGCCGGCCCTCAACGGCTACGGCTACACCTTCCGGAACGGCTGAGCGCGGACTACTCCGCCACTTCCGCGAGGAGCCAGCGGCCGATCGGCCAGGTGGCGCGGAAGTGGCCGAGGCACATGTCGGCGAAGCCGGGCGCGTAGGCCGCCTCGGCCGGCAGGTCGATGCCGGCGGTCAGTCCCTCGTAGAGCAGGTACTCGGCGCGGGACGGATCGGCCTCGTAGCCCTTGGGCATCAGCTTGCGGGTCTTTTCGCCGATCCAGTAGTCGCCGGCAGCCTTCACCTCCTCGACCGCCGCGACCAGCGCCTTGCCCGAGCGCGGATGGATCACCGACTGCCGGAACCGCTCCAGCTGGTCCTTCTCGAACATGTGGATGCCGGTGCCCAGCATGACCTTTTCGGCCGTGATGCGGAACCAGAAGCCGGGCCGGTCCCAGCTCTTGCTGTCGCCGTGCCAGAACCACAGGTCGAGGTGGTCCTTGTAGGGGCGCTTGTCCTTGGAGAACCGGATGTCGCGGTTGACCCGGGTGATCGAGCCATTGACCCTGGGGTCGAACTTCACCTGTGGCGAGACCTCCGCCAGCCTCGGACCGAGGGTGGAGATGAAATCCTTGCCGGCCTGAACGTAGCCCGCCTCGTAGAGCCCCCGGTTCGCCTCGAACCAGCCCTTGTCGTTGTGCGCGCCGATCCCCTTGAGAAACTCCCGCGTCGCCGCCGGAAAGTTCGAGAACCCCATGCTCTGCTCCTACTCGATGAATGGCTTGGTGCGCGTGACCCGATAGAGCTGCCTGTCCTCCGGCCAGCCGGTCAGCCACAGCTCGAAGGTGCGGGGATGGGCGGTGAGGTCGGCACGGGACACCGGCGCGATGCTGTAGCGGTCCGTCACGAAACTGGCGGCGACCTCGCCGAGATGCGCGATGAAGTCGGCGCGATCGGTGACCACGCCGTCGAAATCGACGGCCTTGAGCTCGGCCCCCTCGAAGTTGACATCGGCCAGCACGGCGTTGCGGAAGGTGGCCCCGGTCAGCGCGGCACCGGACATGTCGACGCGCACCAGCAGCGACTCGTCGAAATCGGCCGCCATCAGGTGACTACCGCCCATCTTGACGTCGAACATCTGGGCCGAGCGGAAGTCGGTACCGGTCGCCTGGGTGGTGTAGGTCCAGTCGTCGTCGCGCTGGAACGGTCCGCCGGCATCGCGGGCGACGATCGCGGTGAAATCGCAGTCGTCGAACACGGAGCGGCGGAAGCGCGCATTCTCGAGATAGGCGCCGCGGAAGCTGACCGTGTCGAAATCGGTGCCGGAGAAGTCGGCGAAGCGCAGCGAGGCGTGATTGAGCGACATCGCCTTGAGGGTATCCATCCGCACATGCGCGAAGGAGAAGTCCGCCCCGCGAAAGGTCAGTTCCTCGGTATCGGTGATGAACGCGTTGGCGAGCAGGACCAGCAGCTGGCCCCGCT
>NZ_JAYRYM010000257.1:0-5035 GCF_041917035.1 Devosia sp.
TGATGCGCCGGCCCCAAGGATTCACTTGGCGACGGCGTCCAATCGTACGTAAAATCCGTCCGGCGGGCCGAGGGCCGCCGGTCCATTGGTGGGCGAGGGAACGATGAGGGCATTGCGTCGATTGTCGTGGGGGCTCGGTGCCGTGCTGGCGCTGGGCGCTGTGGTGCTGGCGGGTACGGCTGCAGCGGAAGACGCGCCGTTCAAGCGCGGCTACGGAGCCAAGGCGAGCGACCCGGTCAAGGTGCGCTCGTTGACCGCGACGCCGCTGTTCCGCTCGTTTCTGCCGGAAGTGGTGGACCTGTCGGAGTATTTTCCGGTCCCCGGCGACCAGGGCAACCAGGGCTCGTGCACGGGCTGGGCGGTCGGCTACGCGGCTCGCGCCTACTACGCTGCAGCGGTCGAGCAGCGGCGCATCACGTTGCCGCAATCGATCCCCAGCCCGGCTTTCCTCTACAACCAGAATGTCGGGGTTCCGGGCGACTGCCAGTCCGGCAGCGCCAATGTGCTGATCCTCGAGTCGCTGAAGGCCGGCGGGGCGCTGTCGCTTGCCGACTATCCCTATGACCAGGATCGCTGCGACTACCCGGCCCCCGAGCAGATCTCGGCCGCCAGCGATTTCCACATCGCCGACTACCGCTATGTCGACTACACGCGCGTCGACCAGGTGAAGGGCGAACTGGCCGCCGGCAATCCGGTGATCATCCGGGTGGTGCCGGACGAGGGATTCGACAACCTGTGGAACAAGCCCAAGGCGGTGTGGCACTCCCCCCCGCTGCCCGAGGACTCGTTCGGCCACGCGATCACGCTGGTCGGCTACAACGAGGCCAAGCAGACGTTCAAGTTCATCAATTCCTGGGGTCCCGACTGGTCGGACGGCGGCTACGGACGGATGGACTACCAGACCTTCGTCAACCGGACGACCGAGGCGTTCGTGATGGTGATGCCGTCGGGGGACAGGGTGCCGGTCGCCGACCTCGAGCCGGAGGATGCGCCGGCGCCCGAAGAGCCCATTGTGCCCGAGGAGCCGGTCGATCCGGCCGATCCGGCCCCGAAGCAGGACCTCGATATCGCCGGCCTGGAATGCGCCAAGGTGCAGATATCGAGGCGCGGCGATCGCGAGGTGGCCGAGGGCTTCGTCAGCCGGCCGGAGGACCTCGAAGCCGTGCGGGCCGAACTCACCGACGAGGTCGACGCGGTCGACGTGGCGCTGGCGCCCTGGCCGCAATGCGAGGCGCTGCTGACGCTCGACGCGCAGCTCGCCGAGCGGGCCGCACCCAGGGTCGACGTCTCGGGCACCGAACTCAGGGCAGGTGACACGTTGGCCATCAGCATCGCAACGCCGCAGTTCGACAGCTATGTGCACGTCGCCTACGTCCAGGCCGACGGCACGGTCGTGCATCTGCAGCAGGTCGATGCGGACAACCTTTCCACCATCGCGGCGGGCAGCCAGCTCAAGTTCGGCGACGGCGAGGACGGGCGGGACCGCTTCGAGGTTTCCGGCCCCTTCGGCGACGAAATGCTGCTGGTGCTCGCCTCGCGCTCACCCCTGTTTGCCGAGCCGCGCCCCGAGACGGAGACCGAGCGCGAGTTCCTGACCGCCTTGCGTGAAGCCATCCTCGCGCGTCCGGACAAGACCAGTCCCGAGCGCTTCATCTCCGCCGCCTACGTTCCCATTCACACCGCCGAGTGAGAAAGATGCTGAAGCTCATCAAGATCGCCGTGCTTGGGCTCGTCCTGGCGCAGCCCGTCGGGGGACCTTCACTGGCGCAGGACGACCTGTCGTCGGATCAGATCGTCGATGCTCTGACGCCCAAGGAAGGCCCCAACCGCGGCCTCAAGGTCAAGCCCGGCGACAAGGCCGAAGCCCCCTCGATCAGCATGCGGGTCCAGTTCGCCTACGACTCCGACGAGCTCGAGAACGAGGCGATCCTGACGCTGAGGGCTCTCGGTGCCGCGCTGCGGGATTCCCGCCTGAAGGAGTACCGCTTCCAGATCATCGGCCACACCGACGCCAAGGGGTCGGATGCCTACAATCTCGAGCTGTCGCAGCGTCGGGCGGCATCGGTGGTCGAGCACCTGGTCTTCTTTCACAGTGTCGATCGCGGCCGGCTGATGGCGATCGGCAAGGGAGAGAGCGAGCCAATCAACGCGTCCGACCCGGAGGCCGCGGAGAATCGGCGGGTGGAGATCATCAATATCGGCTCGTGAGAGCGCGGCGTCGCAATTGTTGTGACGCCTAAAGCCTAATTTAAGCGGTCCGCCGTAACCTGATCGTCCGCAGAAGCGGGTGCGATTGGGGCGGCGTTGATGCGACTGGCCGCGTGGCGGGAACTTGTGGGGCAGGTGGAGCGCAGCCTGATGCGCCCGATGGTGGCGCCAGCGGCGATGGCGCTGATCGTCATGCTCGGCATCGCCTCCTATGCCGCGAGCCAGAACCAGACGGTCTACGAACAGCGGCTCAGGGCCGACGTCCTCAAGGAACTCAGTCTGCTCAGGGCCAAGCTCGAGGGCAATATCAACGGCAATATCCAGCTGGTCCGGGGTATCGTCGCCACCCTGTCGACCGAGCCCGAGATGAGCCAGCTCCGCTTCGCCGATCTCGCAAGCAAGCTGTTCGCTGAGGATTCGCAGCTGCGCAACATCGCGGCCGCGCCGGATCTGGTCGTCAGGCTGATGTATCCGCTCCGCGGCAACGAGAGCGCGCTGGGGCTCGACTACCGGACCAACGTCGCCCAGCGCGGCGCGGCCCTCAGAGCGATGCAGACCGGCGAGATGGTGCTGGCCGGCCCGGTCGATCTGGTCCAGGGGGGCACCGGCTTCATCGGCCGGTTCCCGGTCTATGTCGATCGCGACGGGCGGAATGCCTTCTGGGGGATCGTCTCCGCGGTGGTGGACACCGAGCGGCTCTACGCCGACAGCGGACTGAAGGACCCGGACCTGGGGATTGATGTCGCGATCTCGGGGCGCGACGGCCTCGGTCGCCTCGGCGAACGATTCTATGGCGAGCAAAGGGTGTTCGCGGGCAGACCGGTGACGGCCGATGTCGTCCTGCCGGCAGGGCGCTGGGTGATCGCGGCCGTCCCCAAGGGTGGGTGGAACCTGACGCCCCCGGACGCCTGGCTGATCTGGGCGGGGTTCACCGTGCTGGGCTTGATCCTGGCCGTGCCGATCCTCCTGGCCGGACGGCTGCTCGAAGAGCGGCAGCGCAACCTCAAGAAGCTCAAGAGCCGCGAGGCCGAGCTGCAACGGTTGTCGCGGCGGCTGGGGCTGGCGCTCGAGACCTCGCAGGTCGGCGTCTTCGAGTATGACCTTCAGACGGGCGACCTGCTGTGGGACGACCGGGTGAATGCGGTGTTCGGATTGCCGCAGGACGGCGGCAAGCGTCAATACGCGCATTGGCGGGACGCCCTGCACCCCGACGACCTCAGGCGCGCCGAGGAGGAGTTTCGCCTCGCCATCGAAGTGACCGGTCGCTACCACTCGGAGTATCGCGTCGTCACCCCGCTGGGGCTGGTGCGAAACGTGCGGGCGATCGGCGCGGTCTACAAGGACCCCGACGGGGCCTCCAAGATCGTCGGGGTAAACTGGGACGTTTCATCCGACGTGGAACTCAACGAGAACCTGAAGCGCGCCAACCGGCTGACCGAGGCAAGGAACTTCGAGCTGGAGGCGGCCAAGGCGAGCATCGAGCACAACGCGCTGCACGATTCGTTGACCGGATTGCCGAACCGGCGCTACCTCGACGACATCCTCAGACAGCGCATGATCTGGGCCGAACGCAACAACGGTACCGTCGCGCTGCTGCATATCGACCTCGACCGCTTCAAGCAGATCAACGACACGCTCGGCCACGCGGCCGGCGACGCGATGCTGGTGCACGCTGCGGCGGTGTTGCGGGCCAATGTGCGCAACGACGACTTCGTGGCGCGGATTGGCGGTGACGAATTCGTGGTGGTCTCGATCCGCGAGGGCGACCAGGAGGCCCTCGCCAACCTGGCCGAGCGGATCATCGTGCGGATGCGGCAACCGGTTGCCTACGAGGGGCACGAGTGCCGGTTCGGGGTGTCGATCGGCATCGCCTGCGAGCGCGGTTTCAATGCCGATCCGGAGCGGCTGCTGATCAATGCGGATATCGCCCTGTATCGGGCCAAGAGCCGCGGTCGAAACCGTTTCGAGTTCTTCACCGATGCGCTGCAGGAGGAGGTGATCCGCACCAAGCGGGTTGCGGACGAGATCCTGCACGGGCTGGAGACGGATCAGTTTCTCCCCTACTACCAGCCGCAGTTCGATGCCCACACGCTCGAGGTCGTCGGGGTCGAGGCGCTGGCGCGCTGGCACCACCCGACCGAGGGCATTCTCGCGCCGGCGCAGTTCCTCGACGTGGCCGAGGATCTCAGCGTCGTCGGCAGCATCGACCGGATCGTCCTCGAGCGGGCACTGCGCGACTTCGCCCACTGGGCTGAACTGGGGCTGGCGATCCCGAAGGTCTCGGTCAACGTTTCCGCCCGCCGGCTGCAGGACGAGCAACTGATCGCCTCGCTGCGCGGTCTCAGCATTCCGCCGGGCGTCGTCTCCTTCGAGCTGGTGGAATCGATCTTCCTCGACGAGGCCGAGGACCTCGTGCGCTGGAACATCGACCAGATCAAGGACCTGGGAATCGATGTGGAGATCGATGATTTCGGCACCGGCTATGCGTCGATCGTCAGCCTGATGCAGCTCAGGCCGCGTCGCCTGAAGATCGACCGGCAGCTGGTCGCCCCGATCGTCACGTCGCCGACGCAGCGTCGGCTGGTGCGCTCCATCGTCGAGATCGGCCGGGCCCTCGATATCGAGGTGGTTGGCGAGGGGGTCGAGACGCTGCAGCACGCAGAGATGCTGCGCGAGCTGGGATGCACGACTCTGCAGGGCTATGCCTTCGCGCGACCGCTGTCGGCAGAGGCACTGGTCGGGTTCGTGACCCGCCGGGAGTGGCTGTCGGGCATGCAGGTCGCTCCGGCACGGCGGCGTCGCCACGCCTGAGCGCTGCCCTGCGCGA
>NZ_JAYRYM010000258.1:0-4988 GCF_041917035.1 Devosia sp.
CACCGAGAAATCATCCTCGCAGCGCACGGCCAGGCAGGTGTACTGCGCGGCGCTCGCGCCATAGGAGCAGCCGAGCGCGGCCCGGTCGCCCTCCCCGGGCAGGGGCGAGTAGTGCCATCCCGCCTCTTGCGCGTGGCAGGCTGCGGGAACGAGCAGGGCGAGAAGCGTCAGGGCTGCGCGCATGCGGGGATCATCCGCTTCCTGTCGCCCCGAGGCAAGTCGTTGATCCAGATCATGGAAACGAACCAGGGTCGGGCGCAGAGGAGGGGTGCCCGCTGAAAGGGGGCAGAAATGACCTTCGAGACCTACGCCGCCATCGTCCTCGTGTTTGCCGTGGTGACGACACTGCTCGTTACCGCCCTGTGGTGGATGGGGCAGACGCGCTGATCATCCCGCCGCGCTCAATTCAGCAAGATCCTCGGCACCGAGGCTGAGCCGTGCCCCCCGCGCCAGGCTCCTCACCTGATCCGGGGTGGTCGCCGATGCGATCGGCGCCGCGACTCCCGGCTGCGCCGCCACCCAGGCGAGCGCGATCTCGCTCAGAGCCGCTCCGGTCCGCCCCGCCACGGCATCGAGCGCCGCGAGAAGGCGGAGACCCCTGGGGTTGAGGTACTTGTCGACCACACCCTTGCCGCGCGGGCTCTTCTGAGCGTCCGCCGCGGCGCGGTACTTGCCGGTGAGAAAGCCCGCCGCCAGCCCGAAATAGTGGATGCCGGAGACCTCTTCCCTGACGCAGATGTCCTGCACCGCGCCCTCGAACTTGTCCCGCGTGTAGAGGTTGAACTCGTTCTGCAGCGTCTCGTAGCGGGCGAGCGACTCGCGCCGCGAGATGGCCAGCGCCTCCGAGAGCAGCCTCTCGTCATGGTTGGAGGTGCCGATGGCCCGCACCTTGCCGGCCCCGACCAGCCGGTCATGGGCCCGCAGGGTCTCCTCCTGCGGCGTGTTCGGGTCGGGCCAGTGGCTCTGGTAGAGGTCGATATAGTCGGTCTGCAGGCGCCGCAGGGACGCCTCCACCTCCTGCTCGATCCACTTGCCGCTGAGATCGCGATGCCCCTGGCCCATGTCCGAGCCGACCTTGGTGAACACCAGCACCTTGTCGCGGTTGCCCCGCTCCTTGATCCAGCGTCCGATGATCTTCTCGCTCTCGCTGTCGTTGCCCGGTACCCAGCGCGAGTAGGAGTCGGCCGTGTCGATCGCGTTGAAGCCCTCAGCAACGAAGGTGTCGAGGATCGCAAACGAGGTCGGCTCATCGGCCGTCCAGCCCACGACATTGGTGCCGAGCACCAGCGGTTCGATATAGAGCTCCGAGCGGCCGAGGCGGCGCTTGGTCATGACGGGTGTCTCCGGGGAAGTGTATGGCGGCGGGACCTCCAGACTAGCCCGCCGAACCATCGGCCACAAGCGATGGATGCCGGTCAACGCGGCTGGATCAGGTCCCAGCGATTGCCGTAGAGATCCTCGAATACCGCGACGCTGCCATAGGCTTCGTGCCGCGGGGCCTCGAGGAACCGGACGCCTCTCGCACTGAACGCCTCATGGTCCCGCTCGAAGTCGTCGGACTCGAGGAAAAAGCCCACCCGACCGCCGGTCTGGTCGCCGACCCGGTCGGCCTGCGCGTCCCCGTCCGCCTGCGCCAGCAACAGCCGCGCCCCCCGGCCACCGGGCGGTGCGACCAGCACCCAGCGCTTACCCCCGCCCAGTTCGGTGTCGGCGACCAGCACGAAGCCGATCCGGTCGCAGTAGAAGGCGATGGCGGCGTCGTAGTCCCTGACCACGAGTGTGACGGTCGCGATTGCGGTGCTCATGGGGAAATCCTGTGACGACCCACCGGCCTCCCGTCAACTGCAGGCGGATGCGTCGAGGTCCGCTCCACAACCGATTTACCGATGGCTTTCCGACCGGCTCGCACGAAGAGTCCGCACCGGAGCACCTGCGCGGAACGCGTTTGCGCCGCCCTCGTCCTTGACCAATCGGTCAAACTCCCCATTGCGCCGCCCGGAAAAAAGCGCTTTGTTGCCGGCCAAGCTCCTGCCGGGCAGACGATGATCGTCGCCACTGAACGCGGGAGCGCAATGCTATTGGGAGACAACCATCATGAACTTGATGAAAACCCTGCTCGCCGCCACCGCGCTCGCCGTGGTGATGAGCGGCAGTGCCTACGCCAAGCAGCTGGTCTATTGCTCGGAGGCCTCGCCGGCCCATTTTGATCCGGGTCCGACCACGGGCGGCAATGATTTCGACGCGTCCTCGCGCACCATCTATAACCGTCTCGTCGAGTTCGAGCACGGCGGCACCGCGGTTCAGCCGGCGCTGGCCGAAAGCTGGGAGGTCTCCGAGGACGGGCTCACCTACACGTTCCATCTGCGTCCGGGCGTCAAGTTCCACACCACGCCGTATTTCACCCCGACCCGCGACCTCAACGCCGATGACGTCATCTTCTCGTTCGAGCGCCAGTGGAAGCAGGACAACCCGTGGTATCAGTACCTCGAGGGCCTGAGCTGGGACTACTTCCAGGGCATGGACATGCCCAAGTTCCTCGCCTCGATGGAAAAGGTCGATGATCTCACCGTCAAGATGACGCTCACCGAGCCCAATGCGCCGATGATCGCCAACCTGGGCATGGATTTCGCCTCGATCGTCTCCAAGGAATATGCCGACCAGCTCGCTGCGTCCGGCAACCTGGCCGACTTTGCCAACAAGCCGATCGGCACCGGCCCGTTCGCGTTCGTCGACTACCAGACCGACGCCGTCATCCGCTACCAGGCCTTCGCCGACTACTGGGCCGGCAAGGTGGCGATCGACGACTTGATCTTCGCCATTACCACCGATCCGGCGGTGCGTGGCCAGAAGCTCAAGGCTGGCGAATGCGACATCATGAGCTATCCCGCGCCGGCCGACATCGCCGGCCTGCAGGCGGACTCGAACCTGACGGTCATGGAGCAGGAAGGCCTCAATATCGGTTACCTGTCCTACAACACCACCATCGCTCCGATGGACAATGCCAGCGTCCGCAAGGCGCTGACCATGGCCATCAACAAGGACGCGATCATCGACGCCGTCTACCAGGGCGCCGGCCAGAACGCCAAGAACCTGATCCCGCCGACCATGTGGTCGTACAATGATGCGATCCCGGCCGACAGCTACGATCCGGAAGCGGCCAAGAAGATGCTGGCCGACGCCGGAATCAGCAACCTGACCCTCGACCTGTGGGCCATGCCGGTCTCGCGCCCGTACAACCCGAACGCGCAGCGCGTCGCCGAACTGATCCAGGCCGACTGGGCCGCCGTGGGCGTCACCGCCAACATCGTGACCTACGAATGGACCGAGTATCGTCAGCGCGGCAAGGCTCCCGATCGTCCGGGTGCGTTCCAGATCGGTTGGACCGGTGACAACGGCGATCCGGACAACTTCTTCGCCACCCTGTTCTCCTGCTCGGCCGTTGGCGTGTCCAACTACTCGGCCTGGTGCAACAAGGACTTCGAGGATGCCATCCAAGCTGCCAAGACGACCTCCGACCAGGCCGAGCGCACCGCGCTCTACACCAAGGCCCAGGAGATCTTCAAAGCCGAGGAGCCGGCGATGACGCTGGCGCACTCCAAGGTCTTCATGCCGATGAACAAGAAGGTCATCGGCTACACCATGGACCCGCTCGGTATCCACCGCTTCGACAACGTCGACGTGGCCGAGTAAGATCGACTCAAGCGAAGGGCAGCGCCGAGCAGGCGCTGCCCTTCGGCATGTCCGGCATGTTCCGCTTCATCCTCAACAAGCTCGCGCTGATCGTGCCGACTGTCTTCGGCATCACAATTGCCGCGTTCGCCTTCATCCGCCTGCTGCCCGGCGATCCGATCGAGGCCATGGTGGGCCAGCACGGCATCACGCCCGAGCGCTACGCCATCCTCAAGGAGCAGTTCGGCTACAACCTGCCGATCTGGGAACAGTACTTCAACTACATCGCGGATTTGCTGCGGGGCGATTTCGGCATCTCGCTGGCGACCAAGCGTCCGGTGATCGAGGAGTTCCTGACGCTGTTCCCCGCGACGGTGGAGCTCTCGCTCTTCGCCATGCTGCTGGCGGTTCTGCTCGGCATTCCCGCCGGCATCTTCTCGGCCATCAAGCGCGGCTCCTGGATCGACCAGATGACCATGGGCGTGGCGCTGGCCGGCTACTCGATGCCGATCTTCTGGTGGGGCCTGCTGCTGATCATCTTCTTTTCCGGCTACCTGGGCTGGACCCCCGTCTCGGGGCGCATCGCGCTGACCTACTTCTTTCCGCGCGTCACCGGCTTCATGCTGATCGACAGCCTTGTCGCCGGCAAGCCCGATGCGTTCATCTCCGCCCTCCGCCACCTGATCCTGCCATCCGTCGTTCTGGGCACCATCCCGCTGGCGGTGATCGCGCGGCAGACGCGCTCGGCCATGCTCGAGGTGCTCGGCGAGGACTATGTCCGCACCGCCCGGGCCAAGGGCCTCGAGCCGCGCCGGGTGATCGGCGTGCATGCCTTCCGCAACGCGCTCATTCCCGTGGTCACCACCATTGGCCTGCAGGTCGGCCTGCTGATGGCCGGTGCCATCCTGACCGAGACGATCTTCTCCTGGCCCGGTATCGGCAAATGGATGATCGATTCCATCTCCAAGCGTGACTACGTTTCGGTCCAGTCCGGGCTGCTGCTCATCGCTCTGATCGTCATGGCGGTGAACCTGCTCGTCGACATTCTCTATGCGGTGATCAATCCGCGCATCCGGGTGCAGTGATGAGCGCTGAAGCCGGCATGACCCCCCCGCGCCGCTTCGCCGCCCTGCGCGAGTTCTGGTACTATTTTTCCGTCAATCGCGGCGCGGTACTCGGCCTGGCTGTGTTTCTGCTGCTGCTGCTGGTGGCGCTCCTCGCGCCGGTCCTGGCGCCGTTCCCGCCCGATCAGCAGTTCCGGGAATTCATCCGCATGGCGCCGCCCTGGGCCGGCGGCACCCAGCCGCAATTCCTGCTGG
>NZ_JAYRYM010000259.1:0-4984 GCF_041917035.1 Devosia sp.
TGGAACTTGCGCGCTTAGGCGAACGGGCGTGGAAGCGATGTCCGCCTGCTACTCTGACTTCTTGTCGAGGGCATCGAACATCTCTTCCGGGGTCGAGAAGCGTGTCCGCATGTTGGCCGCGATCTCCTCGGCTTCCGCCATGGCCGCCCGCGTTTCCGCGTTGGGGATCTTCAGTTCGAAGGGCAGGGCGCCATCGCGGGCAACGCGGGTCAGCGTCATCCGGATGACGTCCGACACTGTCAGGCCCATCTCCTGGAGGACAGCGGCGGCGGCGTCCCGGGTTTTTTCGTCCATGCGGGCGCGCACAAAGGCGGTGGCGGCCATCGATGCCTCCTAGGCTACACCCATTCTGTTGCTCAGCTGAGCAACAGAATCAATGAGCGCTACGCCGTCCGGCCGTTCGGCAGCGGCGTGCCCGGTGCGACGAGGCGCTGGTCGGCCAGCGCATCCCAGAAGCCGGCAGGGATCGGGGTGTGCCACCAGGCGAGGATGCCATCGAGCTCGGCCGGCGATTTCGGCCCGGTGAGCACCGACACAACGGTGGGATGGGCGACGCCGAACTGCAGCGCCGCCGCGCCGAGCGGGATGCCGAAGGCATCCGCCACCGCCCTAAGCGCGGTGACCTTCTCGACGATGTTCGGCGGCGCCTTCTGGTAGGCCCCGTTCGACGGCCCCCAGATGTCGGTGCCGGCGAGGACGCCGGCGGCAAAGGGGCCCGCCGCGATCACCGAGGTGCCGGCCCTCGCGGCCTCCGGAAAGAGCCGCTCGAGCGGGGTCTGCTCGATCAGGTTGTAGCGATTGGCAACGAGGAACACGTCCCAGTCGCCGATGCCGAGGGCATCGAGCAGGACCGGGACTTCGTTGACGCCGAAGCCGATGGCCCTGACGTCGCCATTGCGGCGCAGCTCGTCGAGCGCGCGATAGCCGCCCGAGCTGAGGTCGGCCCAGTGCTTGCGGTTGCCCTCCTCGCCGTGGCTCTGCACGCCGATATCGTGGACCAGCAGGATCTCGACATGGCCGAGCCCGAGGCGCTGCAGGCTGTCCTCGTAGGAGCGCATGATCGCATCGTAGCTGTAGTCGTAGGCGATCTCGAACGGGAACGGGTAGGTCCAGCTGCGCGGCACGGTGCGCTGCGCCTCGGAGCGGACGGGACGCAGCAGCCGCCCGACCTTGGTCGAGATGACCACATCGTCGTGGCGGTAGCGCAGCGCATCACCCATCAGGTGCTCGGCCCGGCCGTCGCCGTAGTGGGGCGCCGTGTCGTAGTAGCCGATGCCGGCATCGAGGGCGCGGCTGACCACGGACCGTGCCTGCTCGTCGGGCACCTCGTTGCCGAACATGCCCGAGAGCGTGGCACCGCCCAGCCCGAGCTCGCTCAGCTCGAGGTTCGTGCGACCGACCCGACGCGTGTTGAAACCCCTGGCGCTCATGGCCTGTCCTCCTTCGGCTGTGCAAGGCGGCGGACACTGACATGTCAGTGTGAGGAGGTAAACCCGTCCAAGGGTCTATCGATCGAGGGGTGCCGGCCCCGAGGGGATCGTCCCGGAGCCGGCCCGCGGGCCTAGAGCTGGCGGATGGCGAAGGGCTGCTCGGCATCCCAGGCGACGGCATTGCGCAGCGGCAGCCCGAACTGGCTCTCCTCGATCTCGAAGACGTCGCCCGGTTCGGTCTTGATGCCGTCGGCAAAGCTGAGCGTGGCGGTGCCGAACATGTGCACGTGGACATCGCCCGGCTGGCGGAACAGCCCGTACTTGAAGTGGTGGTATTCGAGGTTGGCGATGGTGTGGCTCATGTTGTCCTCGCCCGAGAGGAAGGGCTTCTCCCACAGCACCTTGCCGCCACGCAGGATGCGCGACATGCCCGCGACATGGCGCGGCAGCGCCCCGACCCGCAGTTCGGGGCCGAACGAGCAGAAGCGCAGCTTGGAATGGGCCAGATAGAGGTAGTTCACCCGCTCGGTGACATGGTCGGAGAACTCGTTGCCGAGCGCGAAGCCGAGCCGCAGCGGCGTGCCGTCGTCGCCGATCACGTAGATGCCGGCGATCTCCGGCTCTTCACCGGCATCGCGGGCGAAGGCGGGGGAGGGGATCGGCTTCCCCGGAGCCGCGACGGCGTAGCCATTGCCCTTGTAGAACCACTCAGGCTGGACGCCGATCTCGCCCGGCGCCGGCTTGCCGCCTTCGAGCCCCATGCGGAACATCTTCATCGAATCGGTGAGCGGCGCTTCCGCCGCCTGCTGGTTCGACTTGTGCATGGCATCGCGGGTGGAGGCCGAACCCAGGTGCGTCAGCCCGGTGCCGGTGACGTGCAGGTGGGCCAGGTCGGGATGGTCGATCGGGGCGAGCAGGCGTCCCTCGGCGGCCAGCGCGGCCTTGTCGACGGCGGCGCCCAGCCCCTTCTCGATCACCAGTGCCCGCAGGTCGAGCCCGCGTCGCCCGGCTTCGAGCGCCAGCTGGTAGACGCTGGTCGCGCCCGCGACGAGACTGGTGACGCCGCCCTCGGTCGCGGCGACGGCACGGCCGCCCTTGTCGGCGGCGAACTGGATCAAGCGCATCGGATACTCCCTCCCTCGGATGGCCGCCCTAGTAGCGCGCCGCGCCATGCTTTGCATCAGGAAACTGGATAGGGATCACCCTTCCGGCAGCGCGGATCGGGCAGGGCGGGGGGGCGATGAGGCGATGGGGCGGCGATTCTGTTCATGCCGAAAGCGATGTTCCTATTTTGTGCTTGACGCTCCCGCAACAAAATGAGAACAAATCCGGCACACTCAGTGGACGGATCGGCGGTTTGCGCGAGGCAGACCGAAATGGAATAAGGGAGATCGGGTATGGCTGCTGTAGCGCCCCTGCGGGTGGTTGAGGGATCGATGGACAAGGACAAGGCGCTGGCGGCGGCTCTGAGCCAGATCGAGCGCAGCTTCGGCAAGGGCACGGTGATGCGCTTCGGCGAGGGCGCCATCGCGCAGGTCGAGGCGATCTCGACCGGCTCGCTCGGGCTCGACATCGCGCTCGGCATCGGCGGCCTGCCGCGCGGCCGCATCATCGAGGTGTTCGGGCCGGAAAGCTCTGGCAAGACGACCCTGGCGCTGCATGTCGTGGCCGAAGCGCAGAAGAATGGCGGCATCGCGGCCTTTGTCGATGCCGAGCACGCGCTCGATCCGATCTACGCTCGCAAGCTGGGCGTGAAGGTCGACGAACTGCTGATCTCGCAGCCCGATACCGGCGAGCAGGCGCTGGAGATTGCCGACACGCTGGTCCGCTCCGGCGCGATCGACGTGCTGGTGGTCGACTCGGTCGCGGCGCTGACGCCCAAGGCCGAGCTCGAGGGAGAAATGGGCGATTCGATGCCGGGTCTGCAGGCCCGGCTGATGAGCCAGGCCATGCGCAAGCTCACCGGCTCGATCTCGAAGTCGAAGGCCATGGTCATCTTCATCAACCAGATCCGCATGAAGATCGGCGTGATGTACGGATCGCCGGAGACCACCACCGGCGGCAATGCCCTGAAGTTCTACTCCTCGGTGCGCCTCGACATCCGCCGCATCGGCGCGATCAAGGAACGCGAGGAGGTGATCGGCAACCAGACGCGGGTGAAGGTGGTCAAGAACAAACTGGCGCCGCCGTTCCGTCAGGTCGAGTTCGACATCATGTATGGCGAGGGCATCTCGAAGACCGGCGAGTTACTGGACCTGGGCGTCAAGTCCGGCATCGTCGAGAAGTCCGGCGCCTGGTTCTCCTACGACAGCCAGCGGCTGGGGCAGGGACGGGAGAACTCCCGGCAGTTCCTCAAGGACAACCCGCAGATCGCCGACCAGATCGAGCGCGGCGTGCGGGAGAGTTCGGGCGTGCTGTCCGAGGCGCTGCTGGCCGGCCCGGAGGGCGATGAAGGGGACGACGGCGAGCCGTGAGGCCGCCGCGCGGGATGTGACGAGGGGCAGCCGCGGGCGGCTGTCCTGTCGAGCGTGGGGCTGAATCGGTCCTCGCGGCCGGGCCGGGCCGGGATGGCACGCGTGCGGGCGGTGCGTTCCGGGTGGGCCAGCCGGTCGGCCGGGTGAGGGCCGGCCTTGCGCGGCGGATGACTGGCTGAGCGCTTCTTGGCGTTTCCCCGAGGCGATGCTCGCCCCCGTTCGAGTCGCATCCACGCCAGTCGTTTTTTGCGGGGCATGCGTTCGCCGCCGAGCAGGGGCGCTATCGTGCTGCATGCCCGGGCGGCTGGCCGCCGCCGGTCTGGCTGCCTCTGGTCGCTTCGCGAGCCGGTCTTCGCCGTCCGGCCAGTGCGCTGCCTTCCGTGTCCCGGAGTTGATGCGCGCCGCCGGTCGAACGGCCTCTTGCCGCTTTGCGAACCGCTCCTCGCCCGCTTCCGGAGCTGGTGCTTGCCGTCGATCTGGCCGCGTCTCGCCGTCGGTCGGCAGGCCGCAGGCGCCTCGCGGCGGAGTGCTGTGCACGCAGGGGGGCGGGAACACCATTGCGATAGTGCATGCGGGCGCACTAGAAGCCGGGGCAAAGAGGAGGCCGCGCCCGTGCCGCAGTTCCTGTCGGATGGAATAGAAATCGCCTACGACGTCCACGGCGATGGTCCGCCGATCCTCCTGATCCATGGCTTCGGCTCCTCGGGCAAGGTCAACTGGCTGGATACCGGCTGGGTCGATGCCCTGACGGGGGCGGGCTACCGCGCCATCACCGCCGACAATCGCGGACACGGTGCCTCGCGCAAGCTCTACGATGCCCGGCTCTACTTCGCCCATGACATGGCCGAGGATGCCCGGCGGCTGCTCGACCACCTCGGGGTGACGCGCTGTCCGGTGATCGGCTACTCGATGGGGGCGCGCATCGCCGCCTTTCTGGCCCTGGCCCACCCGGATCGCGTCGATGCCCTGGTGCTCGGGGGCATGGGCATGAACCTGGTGTCGGGTCTGGCCGACAGCGAGGAGATCATCGAGGCGCTCACCGCCGAATCGCTCGACATGGTCGCCGGGCGGACCGGGCGG
>NZ_JAYRYM010000260.1:0-4956 GCF_041917035.1 Devosia sp.
CCATCTCTTCGGCGGGCGAGCCAGGCGCAACGGCGCGCACCAGAACGCCTCTTGCCGAAAACGGAAGGCCGAGTTCCTGCGCGAGAGCGGGTGTCACGGTGTCCACGGTTGTACCAGCGAAGCGTGTGTTCCCCGAGACCGTTACCGGAGTCCCGCCATCCGGCGGAGCAGCAAGCACTATCGTCTTGTCCACCGTTCGCCCCTCGCGGAACACCTCGATCGTCGCCGTCTCGCCGATCTTGCGCGTCGCAAGGCGGAAGTCGAAGGCGCTCGGCTGCTCGACGGCAAAGCCGTCGACCGAGAGGATGACGTCCCCCGGCCGGAAGCCTTCCTTGTCGGCCGGGCCACCCGGCGCAAGCTCTGCGATCAGTGCGCCGCGCGGCCGGCCAATGCCGAGCCCGTCGGCAAGGTCGGACGTCAGGCTCTGCAGCCGTGCCCCAAACCAGGGCCGTTCCAGCGCGCCGCCGGCGATACCCGTCTCGGCGACGAGCTTGGCCATATTGGCGGGGATGGCGAACCCGATGCCTACCGAACCGCCAGAGCGAGAAACGATGGCCGTGTTGATGCCGACCAGCCGCCCTTGCAGATCGACCAGTGCGCCACCTGAATTGCCCGGATTGATCGCCGCGTCGGTCTGGATGAAGAACTCGTAGTTCGAGCTTTCGACCCCCGTGCGCGCCAGCGCCGAAACGATGCCGGAGGTCACGGTCTGCCCGACGCCAAAGGGATTGCCGATGGCGAGAACGAGGTCACCGACCTCGAGGGCGTCTGAATCGGCGAAGTCGAGAGCGGGGAAGACCTGGCCCCCGGAGTCCTTCACCTTGAGCACGGCGAGGTCGGTCTTGGGGTCGTCGAGCACCAGATCGACCGGGTATTCCTGCCCGTCGGTCGTGGCGATGCGGATATCGGTCGCGCCCTCGATGACATGGTGATTGGTGAGAACCACGCCGCCTGCGTCGACGATGACGCCGGAACCAAGGGACTGCGACTTGCGTGGACGGGACTCCATGAAGGGAGCGTCACCACCGAAGAAGCGCTGGAAGAACGGATCACTGAGGAACGGGGACGTTGCCTGCTGGCTGATCGTGGTGGCGTAGACATTGACGACCGACGGGGTCACCTGTCGAACAAGTGGCGCAAAGCTGAGCTGCATCTCGGTGCGGGACACCGGAACCTCGCGCTGCTCGACGACGGCCTCCTGCGCATGCGCTTCCATTGAGACGGGAGGTGGCGGACCACGGCGACTCGAGAATTCCGCAACTGCAGTCACCAGGGCCATGCCTATGGCGAGCCCCGCCAGACCGATGATCAATCCCTGCTTCGACATCGCCTCTTCCTACGGCCGAACGCCTGCGGCGCCACACGTTACTCGCCCGAGAAACGCCGCGAATCTGGCACCTTTTTGATCGACGGCACATAGATAGGTATTGCTGGAAATATGACGTTGCGAGAGGGGGCAATCGACCCTATATGCAGCGCTCGTTTTCTCCCCGCCCTCACTGGACCCTAGAAAGGTTAGCCGCCGATGTCTGAGCCAACCACGGTCTATGCCAACACCTCGCAGCTGATCGCCACGGAAGAGCCGGACTTCCCGAGCTTCCTGTTCTGCTCGAAGGAGTTGCATCGCGCGACGAAGGTTTTCAAGAAGGGTTTCGACGGGCTCCTGACCTACGCGGTGAAGTGCAATCCGTCGCCGCACATTCTCAGTCAATTGCACGAAGAGGGGCTAAAGGCCTTCGACGTTGCCTCCAACCGCGAGATGGAACTCGTGCGCGACTACGCGCCGGGCGCGGTGATGCACTACAACAACCCGATCAAGAACAAGCGCGAGATCGCGCGCGCCTACGAAGAGTTCGGCGTCCGTTCATTCACGATCGACCATCCGCAGCAGCTTGACCAGTTGGCCGCGGTCGTGTCTCCCAGCCGCGACATCGAGGTGACGACACGGTTCAAGGCCGGCAAGGCCCTCAAGTCGTATGATTTCGGAATCAAGTTCGGCGTCATGCAGGACGGTGCCGCCGAGATCGTGAGCCTGGTGGAGCAGATGGGCTACACGCCCTCGCTGTGCTTCCATGTCGGCAGCCAGTGCGAGGATGCCTACGCCTACGAGCGGCACATCGCGGCGGCCGCCAAGATCGCCGAAGAGTCAGGGATCGAACTGAAGCGACTCAACATCGGCGGCGGGTACCCGGCCCCCTACCCGACCAGCGAGGCGCCGCCGATGGACTACTATTTCGAGACCATCGCGACCGCGGTGAAGGAGAATTTCGGCAAGTCCGCTCCCGAGTTGATCATCGAGCCGGGCCGGGCCCTGGTGACGTCCTCGACGTCGCTGCTGCTGCGCGTCAAGCATCAGCGCGGCGGCCAGTCGGTCTATGTCAACGATGGGGCCTATGGCGCGCTGATGGAGGTCAAGTTCATGCACTTCACCCCTCCGGTGCGAGTCTGGCGCGGTCCGCGGCTGCACGACAACGACCAGGAGTTCTCGGAGTTCACCATCTGGGGCCCCACCTGCGACAGCTACGACGTACTGCCCCAGGTGTTCACGCTGCCGGCCGACATCGACGAGGACGACTGGATCGAGTTCGGCCTGATGGGCGCCTACACGCAGGCGTCGCTGACGCCGTTCAACGGCTTCGATCGTCGGGACCAGTACTGGGTGGAGGAGGTCTATACCGGCAAGGAACTGCAGCCGGCCGAGTGACGGACGCCCGGCCACCCTGTTGAGCATGATGGGCCATCCGCGACGGGTGGCCCTTCTGTTTCGAGGTGCACGATGTCGACGATCCTTCCCCTCGCCGAACTTGGTCCGAGGATCATGGTCTGCGGGCCCTCGAACGCCGGCAAGTCGACCCTGGCTGTCGCCCTGGCTGCGAAGCTCGGTTGCGAGGCCTTCCATGTCGACCTGTTCAGGCATCTACCCGACACCGACTGGGTACAACGCAGCGATGAGACGTTTGCGCAGCTCCATGATGCCGCGATCGAGGCCGAAAACTGGGTGATGGATGGCAACTACTCGGTGCTGATGCCGCAACGGATCGCCCGGGCGACGGGCATCATCCTGCTTGGCGACAGTCGCTGGGCAAATCTCTTTCGGTATCTGCGCCGGACGCTGTTTGAACGTCGCTCTCGTCCCGGCTCCCTGGCCGGTGACAAGGACAGTCTCAAGTGGGAGATGATCCGCTGGGTGCTGATCAATTCGCCGAAGAACCTGGCTCGGTTGCGCGAGACGCTCCCCATGGCCGGCCGACCGTTCGTGGAGTGTCGCTCCATGGCCGAAGTCAACGGACTGTACGCGGCCTGGGGGCTGTCCCGCCCGCGCCACACCCCGACCTGATGGGGCCGCCCGAGGGCGGATTGAGCCTCAGCGGGCGACGGGCCTGAAGCCGCGGCCCAGATAGAGGCGATAGCTGCGTACCGGCCGGCCCCACGACATCGCCTCGATCGAACTGATCAGTTCGAGGGAATCGAACCGGGTCTGCAGCGCCGCGAGGCTGTCGCGCGACTCCAGGACGACCGCGGTCTGTCCGGCGAGCGACTGCTCATCCTGCCACTGGCTGTAGGCGTCGATGCGCGGGGAGAGCGAGACCACCCCGGGCGAGCGCATGGCAAATGCCAGTTCGGAGCCCGACTCCCAGTTGTCGGCCGCCACGAACGCGGCACCGGTGGAGGCCTGCGCCGCGGCGGTTGCCGCCGCTATGCGGTCCCAGCCGTAGAAATCCCCTGCCCGCACGCCGATCCGTCCGTCGAGAAACGGAAAGACGGTGAAGTGGTAGACCAGCAGCGTGCTGAGGACGGCGCCGTAGCCGATCTGCAGCAATTGCAGCACCCGGCTGCGGATGAACCAGGCGGAGAGGCCGAAGAAGGCGGCGTAGGCCAGCACATTCCAGTAGGCGATCACGTCGCGGGCGAACACCACCTCGAGCGTCAGCAGGCCCAGGCTGGACACGATGAACACCCAGCGCGACAGCTCGTGCAGCATACCACCCAGGCCCGGGCCCGACCGGCGAAACAGGAACACGGCGATGGCCGGCACGCAGAACGGCGACAGCAGGATCAATGCCTCGGAGAGGATGGTGACGATCTCCGTCCATCGGATGGCCTGCAGAGGTGGTGCATCGGAGAGCATCAACTGGAAGGCGGTATTGGTCACCGGGCTCTGGCTGTTCCAGATCACTGTCGGCGCCTGGATGGCGAGGGCCAGTCCCGCGGCCAGCCACAGGTGCGGCGAGCGCAGCAGCGGCCGCAGGCCCGGGCGCACGAGCACCACCACGATAGCCGCCGCCCCGGCGACCGCGCCCAGATACTTGCTGAGGACCGCCAGGCCCAGGCACACCGCGCCGGCGTAGAGCCAGCGCAGGGCGAGCCGCCCTTCCGCCTCCCAGGTCGTCCCGAAGCGCGCCAGGCAGTGGACCGCCAGCATGACAAGGACCAGCAGCAGCCGGTCGATCAGCGCCAGGCTGGAATAGATCAGCATGATCGGGCTCGAGCAGTAGAGCGCGATCGTCAGGCACAGCGCCTGCAGCCAGTGCTCGCCCGCGAGGCGCCGGCACCAGTCGTAGAGCACCCAGATGGTGATGCCGCTGGTCAGCAGCGTCAGGGCTCGCATGGCGAACAGGTTCCAGCCCAGCAGCCATGAGGCCAGCCCCTGCAGCCAGGCATGGAGCGCGGGATGATCGAGATAGGAGAGCTCGAGGTGCTGGCCCCAGAGCCAGTAGTAGGTCTCGTCGATCTGCGGCTGGGCGAAGAACACCAGCACGAGCTTGAGCGCGATCAGATAGCCCGCGAGCCCGCCGACCAGCCAGGTCGGCAGGCGCTTGTCAGGGAGCGCGGGCAGGCCCACAGGCGGCACCGGTCATGCCGTCGGCTTCTTCGCCAGTCCGAGCCGGATTGCCGCTTCTGCGGTTGCGAGGATGGACTCCTTTGCGCCGATGAATTTGCGGCCCAGCAGGGCCT
>NZ_JAYRYM010000261.1:0-4938 GCF_041917035.1 Devosia sp.
TTGCCTGGGGAGGCGGCAATCCGCCCGTGGTCAGTTCCCCGCCGCGCCGGATGATCTGGTAGCCAAGCTGCAGCGCCGCCACGGAACCGGCGAGTTCGATGGCATGGTCCACGCCGCCGCCCGTCATCTCCCGGATGGCCGCGGCGGCATCCGCATCGGAGGCAAGAACGGCATCGGTTGCACCGAGAGCCAGAGCGATGTCGAGCTTTTCCCTCGAGATGTCGACGGCGACAACGCGCTCGGCCCCGGCGGCGCGCGCACCAAGCAGGGCCGCCGCACCAACCCCTCCCAGCCCGATGATGGCCACCCGGTCGGCCGGTCGGACTCTCGCGCCGTTCAGCGCGGCCCCAACTCCGGTCAACACGGCACAGCCGAACAGGGCCGCATGTTCGAAGGCCAGCGATCGGTCGACCTTCACCAGGGAGTTGCGGGCCACGGTAGCGTATTCGGCGAAGCCGGAGACGCCAAGGTGGTGGTTGAGAGGATGACCCCCGCTCGCCTGGCTCAGGCGGCGCGCACCGGAAAGCAGCGTCCCCGCGCCGTTTGCGGCGGCACCGGGGATGCAGAGCGCCGGGCGGGCATCGATGCAGCACTCGCAGCTGCCGCAACTGGGCACAAAGACAAATACCACATGGTCTCCCACGCTGAGGTCATGCACCCCGGTACCGAGTTCCTCAACGACGCCGGCGGCCTCGTGGCCCAGTACCATTGGCAGGGGGCGCGGACGATTCCCGTCGATGACCGAAAGATCGGAGTGGCAGAGCCCGGCAGCGACAACGCGCACCAGCACCTCGCCCTCGCCCGGCCCGGCCAGTTCGACGTCGCGCACCTTCAGCGGGCGACTGTCGGCGTAGGGGGCGGGGAGCCCCGACTGTTCCAGAACTGCGGCACGGATCTTCATGGTCTTTCCCCTTCCCGGCGGTCCGGCGGCCGTCGACCCCGAGCGACGTTCCGGCCGTCAACGGCGAAGCTCGCGTGGCCCCCGCCCGCCCGAACCTGTGCTGCGTTATCCGATATCCGACGCTTCGCGCCCACGGGTGATCTGCGAGATGGTGACCGCCAGGATCAGCGCGCCGCCATTGAACACATTGGTGACCCACAGGGGAATCCCCAGCATCGACAGCCCGGTGATGCCGGTGGCGAGGAAATAGACTGCGATGATCGTGCCCCACGGGTTGAAGCGACCCGGCTGGATGGTCGTCGCGCCGAGGAAGGCGGCGGCGAAGGCCGGCAACAGGTAGTTGAGGCCGGAATAGGGATCGGCTGAGCCAAGCACGCCGGCATAGAGAATGCCCGCCGCGGATGCCAGAACCGCCGAAGACACCAGTGCCCCGACGCGCGCCCGATCCACCGCGATGCCGTTGAGGCGGGCCACTTCGCGACCGCGCCCGACGAACAACAGGCGACGGCCAAGCGGCGTGTAGTCGAACACGTACCAGAGCACGAGGGCCGCGGCGATCGCGTAGTAGAACGCGAGAGGGATGCCGAACAGGCGCTGGCCTACGACCGCATTGATCAGGGCGTTGTCGATGCCGCCGATGGTGGAGGAATTGGTCATCCACTGCACGATGCCGCTCATCAGCGACGTCGAGCCCAGGGTCACGACCAGTGATGGAACGCGGAAGTAGATGATGAAGAGCGAGTGGACCAGCCCCACCAGCACACCGATGCCCAGCACGATCGGCAGTACCAGTCCGATAGGCAGGTCCTGCCAGACGTTGAGCACTGCGATCGTCGAAGCCGATAACGTCAGGGTGGCGCCGACCGAAAGGTCGTAGTCGCCGGCGGTAAGCGGTATGATGATCGCCAGCGCCAGCAGCGCGGCCGGCGCGTACGAGGCGAACATGATCGAGAAATTGCCCCACCTGAAGAAGGTCGGCATCATGGCGCTGAAGATGGCGATCAGGATGGCCCAGACCAGCAGCAGGGCGATGCGCTCGAACTGACGGGCATAGTTGACGGACGCCTTGGCAGCAGGGGCGGTCTTGATGACGTCGGTCATGGCGCGTGTCGGCTCGTTGTGGGAATGGGGTCATCGAAGGGGATGGCGGCCGACTGATAGCAGGCCTCGGAGATGCCGTCCTTGGTGAGCTCGGCACCGGTGAGTTCGCGGCAGATGCGGCCCTTGGCGAAGATCAGCACCCGGTCGCAGACTTCAGCCAGTTGCTCGGCCTCGGAACTGGCGCAGATCACCGACATGCCCTCGGAAGCCGCCTTGCGCAGCGCCGCAAAGATCTGCTGCCGGGTACCCACGTCGACGCCCTGGGTCGGTTCGTCCAGCAGGAGCAGCGCAGGCGAGCGGTTCATCCAGCGCGCGATCAAGACCTTCTGGGCATTTCCGCCGGACAAGGCCGACAGCTTCAACCCCGGATCGTTCGGACGCACCTCGAACGCCGCGCCGAGGTCGCGTGCCTCGCGCACCATGGCGCCGTTGCGCATCAGGCCGCCGCGGAAGAAGCGGCCGACATCGGGCAGGAACATGTTGTCGACGATCGGCAGGCTGTCGACACCGCTCGCGCCCTGGCGGTCGGCGGGAAGCAGGGCAAAGCCCATTTCGATCGCCCGGCGCGGACTGAGCGCGGACTGGGCGAAGGTGCGGCCCTCGACGGTGATATCGCCCGATCGCGCCGGTCGGGCCCCAAAAGCGAGATACGGGACCTCCTCGTAGCCCGAGCCGATGAGGCCGGTGAGGCCGAGAATCTCGCCCTTGTGCACCTGCAGGTGCGAGGCCTGCAGCATCTTGCCGGCGAGGCCCGAGAAACGGGCGTAGACCGGCGCGGCACTCCTCTCGGGCCGTTCAGGCCGTCCGCGGGCGATGGAGCGACCGACGATCATCTCGACCACCTTCTCGTGCGTCGCGTCCTGGCGCCTGAGTTCGCCGACCCGTTCGCCGTCGCGCAGGACGGTGATTTCGTCGGTGATTTCGAGCACTTCGTCGATATCGTGCGAGATGAAGACAACACTCGAGCCGGATTTCGTGATCGAGCGGACCAGGGAAAACAGCTGGGCAACGCCCGAGGCGGGCAGGAACGGCGTCGGCTCGTCGAGCAGGACCAGACCGGGTCTGCCGGTGCTGGCGCGCGAGTGTTCGATTTCCTCGAAGGCGCGAACGATGGCGAGCAGCGCCCGCTGCACCGGAGTCAGCCGGTCGATGCGTTCCTCGGGGTCCAGATCGACCCCGAAGCGGGCAAGCGCGGCACGCGCCGCCTTCGTCTCCTCGCCCCAGTTGATGAACGGCCGCCTGCCGCTGGTCAATTGCACCAGCCGCAGGTTCTCAAGCACTGTCAGCGACGGTACGAGCCCCAGGTTCTGGTGCACGAAGGCCATGCCCAGGCGGCGGAAATCGCCCGGGCTGAGCGGCAGTGCGACGTCCTCGCCATTGAAGCGGAGACTGCCGCCCGGATCGGGAGCATGAAAGCCGGCGAGTATCTTCACCAGCGTCGACTTGCCCGAGCCGTTCTTGCCGAGCAGGCCATGCACCTGCCCCGGCATGACGTCGAACGAGACGTCGCGAAGCGCGCGGGCGCCGCCGAAAGTCTTGGAGAGGTGCCGGACGGAGAGGACCGGGAGCGCCGTGGGCGCTCCCGGGTTGTCGGCCGGACCCCGATAGGCGTGATCCGACATGGTTGCTGCTTACTCGATACCCCAGAGCTTGCGGAAGCCGGACTTGTAGGCGTCGCCATAGCCGGTGTCGAACTGGGCCGGATTGCCCGCATCGGCGATATTGGACTTGTCGAAGATATAGAACGGCACGTTGAGCGCCGACGGGCTAGGCAAACCGCACGCATCACGCAGGTGCCCATCGACGGTCGCGTAGGCAATCCAGTCGAGGCTTTCGCCGATATCCATGTCGACTTCGCCGGAGTGGATGTAGTCGAGGACGAACGGGGTACCGTTGAACGTGCCGACCTTGACGTCGCCGGTGCGGCCGACGAGGCGGATGGCGGGAACCACGAACTGGGACATCGAGTCGTAGATCGGGATGACCACGTTGATGTCCGGATTGGCCTGGAGCGCCGTCTGCACGCCCGGTTGGATCTTGGTGCCCCATTCGGTGACGCCGACGTTGATCTCCTGCACGATCTTGCCGTTCGGCGCGACCGCGGCGAGTTGCTTGGTGAACTCCTCGACGAGCGGGATGGTCGGCGGCACGTCGCGCGAGACGATGATGGCAACCTGCGGGTTGCCGTCGGTAACGACTGTGGCCCAGTCGGCAAGGATGCGGCCGATTTCGCCGAAGCCGATCGTCAGCGAACTGGAGACCACCGGATGCTGTTCGAAAGTCGGGTCGTAGAAGTGCGAGGTCATCACCTTGACGCCCGCATCCTTGGCCGCCTGCAGCGACGGCTCGATCGAACCGGGATCGATGCCGGAGATGAGGTCAATGATGGCGTACTTCTCGCGGGTCGCCAGTTCAACCTGCTGCACCCACTCGGCCGGAGTGCCCTGGTTCTGGCCCTCGACAACCTCAAGGCCCAGGTCGGCGCCCACCGCCTTCATGCGATCGATGATGCCCTTGAGGAAGGGGTTCGCGCTGTTGTTCGGAATCGACATCATCTTCTTGCCGGCGGCGCAGGACTTGGCATCGAAGGGGTCGCCCGGGGCAACGAACTCCGGCTTGCTGGTGTACTTGGCCAGGTTCTCCCTGGCCTTGGCCAGACCTTCCTCGGCCGTCTGGGCGCCCGCCGGAACGGCGAGATAGCCGAGCGCTACAAGTGACGTGAGGGTAGTCAAGAGGATGCGATTCATCGGTTTCTCCCTGCCTTTGCCGCCAAGCCGGCCCCCGAGGCCAACCCGTCGTGAATGCGTATTCATTGTTTGCGCAAGTATCGGAACCTGTCAATCGCACCGGGGCGGAAAATCGCGTTCGCGGGACGGAATCGCGGCGTCGCTTTCCGGCGCAAAGTGCTCGGTATCGACGCATCTCTATTGAAAGCT
>NZ_JAYRYM010000262.1:0-4935 GCF_041917035.1 Devosia sp.
AAGCTCTTGTCGGCCACGGCGCCGAGCGGGACGTCGTCGTTGATCATCTTCAGCCCCTCGTCGCTGGCGAGGTAGTTCTCGATGAACTCGATGGCGAGGTCCTTGTTGGGCGTCGCGGCATTGACGTTGGCGGCGAGCACGCCGACGAACGCCTTGCTGGGTGCGCCGGCCACCGACGGGATCGGGGCGACGCCGAAGTTGATGTTCGAGGTCTTCAGGTTCGACCACGCCCACGGCCCGTTGATCACCATGGCGACCTCGCCCTTGTTGATCGCCGCATCCATCACGCCGTAGTCGACGCCCGACGGCATGACACCGTCATCGATCATCTTGCGCAGCAGCGCCGCGCCGGACTTGGCTCCGGCATTGGCGACGCCGGTATCCTTGGGGTCGTAGCTGCCGGTCGCGTCGTCCTTCTTGAACGCATAGCCACCATTGGCCATCAGCAACGGGAAGGTGAAGTAGGTGTTGTTGTAGTCCCACAGGATCGGCTTGACGCCGGCCGGGAGCTGCAGCGCGGCGATCTCCTCCATCGTTGCCGGCGGAGTGGGGACCAGGTCCTTGTTGTAGATCAGGCCGATGGCTTCGACCGCGATCGGATAGCCCCAGGTCTTGCCGTCGAAGGTCACCGCGTCCCAGGCGAAGTCGAAGATGCCGTCGCGCACGGCCTGGCTCGGCTCGACCGGCTGGATGAGGCCGGCCGCCGCCCATTCGCCGAAGCGGTCATGGGCCCAGATGAAGATGTCCGGGCCGTCCCCGGTTGCCGCAGACTGCTGGAACTTGTCGGTCACCGCCTCGGGGTGCTCGACGACCACTGGCACGCCGAGTTCCGCGGTGAACTTGTCGCCGAGCGCCTGCAGGCCGGTGAAGCCCTTGTCGCCGTTGATCCACACCACGAGCTTGCCTTCCTCGAAGGCCGAACTCAGCGCGGTCGAGGCCAGCAGCAGGCCCAGGCCCAGGGCTACGGTCTTGATAGTCTTGGTCACGATTGTCCTCCCAGACAGTTTGCCTAGCCGGCCGTGCCGGCGTCGTCGTCTGCCCGCCCAATATGGGGCGCGCTTCGCGTCGTCCGGCGAGCCGTCCCGTACGGGTCAGGCCGCCGCCGTCGTAAACTCCTCCGGCCGGCCCCGCCCTGCGTCGGGCACCGGTCGCATCGGGGCCGCACGCATCCCGCGCCGGCCGGCCAATAGCTGTACTCTAGTTCAGCTCGCCACCGATTTCAAACCGGTTTAATTCTGCGTCGCCCTGGCCTTCCGAATTGCCTCGACCAGGCCGATGTGCAAACCTCGAAGCGGTTTGAGAGTTTCGCCGGGAATGGACTATTGACGACGCTACGTGAACTGGCCTCGCATCTGGGGCTGAGCCCGGCCACCGTCAGCCGGGCATTGAACGGCTTTCCGGAAGTCGGGGAGAAGACGCGCTTGCGGGTGCTCGAGGCATCGGAGCGCCTGCGCTACAAGGCGAACTCCAGCGCCAAGCGCCTGGCGACCGGCAAGTCCGGAATGGTCGGCATGATCTTCCGCTCCAGCCGCAACCTGCTGGTCGATCCGCATTTCGTCGATTTCCTCGCCGGTCTGTCCACCGGTCTTGCCGACCGGGAACTCGACCTCATCATCCACACCGCGCCGCAGCGCGATCTGCTGGCGCACTACGAGCGGTTCGCCTCGTCGGGGTCGGTCGACGGCATGATCGTCTCGGCGCCCGAGATCGAGGATGTCCGCATCAGCACCCTGATCGCGCGCGGCTTTCCCTTCGTCGTGCACGGGCGCACCGGAGAAGCGGTGCCCTACGCCTATTTCGACATCGACAACGATGCCGCCTTTGCCGCGGCGACCTCGCTGCTCGTCGAACTGGGACACCGGCGGATCGCGCTGCTGAATGGCGAAGCCAACCTCGCCTTCGTGGTCCAGCGCGAGCGGGCGGTGCGCCGCATTGCAGCCGATCGCGGCATCCATATCCCCGAGCGCTTCGTCAGCCACGACCTGATGAGCGAGGACCAGGCCTTCCTGCACGCCACCGAAATGCTCTCGGGGCGGCTCGGGGCGCCACCGACGGCGTTCCTGTGTTCCTCGACCCTGCAGGCGCTCGGCGTGATCCGCGCCGCCGGGGCCGTCGGTCTCGCCATCGGCCGGGAGCTCTCGATCATTGCGCACGACGACGTGCTGCCACACCTGAGGCCCGAGAACTTCAATCCGCCGCTGACCGTCACGCGCTCGCCGATCCGCATGGCCGGTGCGGCGCTGGCCGAAATGATGGGGGCCCGCATTGCCGGCGTCGATCCGCTGCAGCTGCAGCGCATGGTCGGCGCCGACTTGATCGTTCGCGCCTCCACGGGCGCAGTGCCAATGTCGGGGAGGGACGGATGGCCGCACTAGCAGAGAAGGCAGAGACCCAGCCACCGGTACTCGAGGTGCGCGACCTGATGAAGCGCTTCGGAAGCGTCGAAGTCCTGCGCGGCATCAGCCTGTCGATGGCGAAGGGCGAGTTTCTCGTTCTGGTCGGTCCGTCGGGCTGCGGCAAGTCCACCCTGCTCAACTGCATCGCCGGGCTCGACACCACGTCCGGCGGCCGCATCGAGATCGGCGGGCGCGACGTGACGGAGGTGCCGCCGCGGGACCGCGACATCGCCATGGTGTTCCAGAGCTATGCGCTCTACCCGACGATGACCGTGGCCGAGAACATCGCCTTCGGCATGAAGGTGCGCAACGTCCCCAAGCCTGTACAGGCGGACAAGGTGCGCGAGGTCAGCGAATTGCTGCACATCTCGCACCTGCTCGAGCGCAAGCCGGGCGCGCTCTCCGGCGGGCAGCGGCAGCGCGTCGCCATGGGCCGGGCCCTGGTGCGCGACCCGGTGCTGTTCCTGTTCGACGAGCCGCTCTCCAATCTCGATGCCAAGCTGCGCGTCGAGCTGCGCGGCGAGATCAAGCGCCTGCACGAGCGGCTAGGCGCCTCGATCGTCTACGTCACGCATGACCAGATCGAGGCGATGACGCTGGGCACCCGCATCGTCGTGCTCAACCAGGGGGTGATTCAGCAGGTCGGCACGCCGCAGGAGATCTTCGAGGAGCCCGCCAACCTCTTCGTCGCCGACTTCATGGGCTCGCCGCCGATGAACCTGATCCCCGCCCGGGTCGCGCCGGGCAGCGGCGGGCGGGAGCTGGTCCTGTCGGATGGAAACCGGTTGCGGATTGCCGAGCCGCCGGGCGCGCTGGCGGCGCGGGAGAATGCCGAGCTCATCGTCGGCCTCAGACCCGAGATGTTCTCGCTGACGGCCTCGCCCGATGCCCTCGCCGTCACCGCGCAACTGGTCGAGAACGCCGGCTCCGACACCTTCATCACCACCGAACTGGGCGGCAAGCCTGTCGTCGCGCGCCTGCCCGGGCGCCTGCGGGTCGAACAGCACAGCCCCATCCACCTCGTCGCGGATACCCGCCACGCCTGCTATTTCGACCCCGCCACCAGCCTCGCCCTCGCGCCTCGCTAGCCGGCCTCCACGAACGCCCCTCGCGCCGCCGATCAACCCCGACCGCCCGGCGGCGCCGGCAAGGGAATCCGCAAGAAGCCGTCGCTGTCCTCGGGACGAGCCCGTACACGAGCGCTGGGAGGCTCAGGGTTCGACGAGGAAGCGGCGGTAGTTGGCCGGCGAAATCGGCTGGCAGAGCGTGTTCCGCGCGATGGCGAGGCCAGCGGCGGAAAGGGCGTGCCAGCGTTCCGGGTCATCAGCGAGCGCCCGCATCTCGCGTGCGGCATGATCGAGTCTGGCGTCGGCCCAGACCAGCCCGGGACCGCCTGCGTAACGTCCGGAAGCGTCACTGACCGGCACGAGATCGTGGTCGATCTCGATGGCGCCGCCAGCGGTGAACTCGGTCGGCGCCGACCATCCGGTAACGATGGCCGGCGTCCCCACCGTCATCGCTTCGGCGACCGGCAGGCCAAACCCCTCGGAGCGGTGCAGCGAGACGAGGCAATCGGCACCAGCGATCAGCTGCAGCACCTCATCGTCGGTGAGGTGCTCGGTCATCACTCTGATGTTCGGCCAGCCTGCGATGGCGGCGCGCATTTGCTGCATTGCGGCATCGTCGAAATGGCTGAACGACGCCTTGATAAGCAGAGACGCATCTGGCGAGGTTGGCCCGAAGGCGCCCTGGAAGGCGGTGATCGCGGCCATCGGGTTCTTCCGTGCGGCGGTGGAACGCGCATCGAACATGGTGAGGAACGCGAAGGGCCGATGCGGCTCCGACAGCGGCCGCGCCATTGCTGGCAGCGGCATGGGGTGGGGAACGACACGGATAACCGGACCGCCGGGCCCGGACGAGCGCCGGATAGCGTCGGCGACGAACTGGCTGGGCGCCCAGATCTCGTGGAAATGCTTCAGCATAGGGGGCCAGGTGGACGGCAGGCGTTCCAGCTCGTAGGACCAAACCCCGATGCGGTAGCGGCTCGCCCAGAGGCGCTCGGTATCGGCCAGCAGCACCTTCACGGATGCCTCGGGTGGGTTGCAGTGGCAGATCCAGACGCCGCCCGGCGACACGTCGCGCACCATCTCGGCGGAGGGATCGGCGGTGATGTCGTGCTCGACGAGCGGTACGCCCCAGGTCCGCACGGAGTCGCGGGTGAGCCGGCCGGCCCTTGCGACGCCGCTCTGGTCGCTGAAGAAACCCGACACCACAACGCCTCCGCGCACGATGGCGCCGATCGGGAGCGGCGGCGGTAGGGTTCGGCTGGCCAGTTGCTGCAGCACCTTGCCAAGCACCGGGCTGAGCCGCGACCGTGCGGCAAGGGGCAGGGGCAGGTGGCGGTAAGTCTGTCGCAGCGCCCGGTACAGCGCTACCGATCCCGAAGGTGGCCGATGGCCCTGCAGCCCCCAGGGGCGCCGGAAGAACAGCCCCAACTGACGCTTGTCGTTCGACAGGCCCTGGCTGCTTGGAGAGTGGG
>NZ_JAYRYM010000263.1:0-4878 GCF_041917035.1 Devosia sp.
TGCAGCAGGAAGCCGACGGGCGAAAAGCCCACGCCGGAAAACTCGGGAATCGACCGCAGGCTCTCGGAATCGACCACCTCGAGCAGCAGGTCGCGGGACTTGATCAGCTGGATCTGGCTCGACATCTGCGCCTCGGTGTCCACCGAGGCGGAACTGGCCGGCTGCTCCATCGCCGCGCGGGTGTAGATGTTCTCGCGCTGCTCGACGAGCAGGCTGGCGGACGACTCGTAGGTGCGGGGCAGGATCAGCAGGACGGCCGCCGTCGCGATCAGCAGGACCAGCGTAACCAGACCGATCCGCAGGGCGCGCTGCGTCAAGGCGCCGAACACGGCGCCCATGTCCATCCGCAGGTCCTCGGCGCGCTCACCTTCGGTACTCATCGGCCTACCTCTGCTACTCACCCGCAAGCTATGCCGCGAACGTGGTAAGCATTCGGTTAAGCGCGCCACCAGAGTGCAACCGGCGACCCCGGGTCCTAAGCAGAATGTTAACCATGGGCCGGCGAAACTGCGTTGCTGATCAGAGTCCCCGGGATTGCCATGCGCTGGCTGCGTCTCCTGCTGTTGTTCCTCGTGCTGCCGCTCGCGGCCTGCGCCCTCAACGGCAAACCATCGACCTACCTCGTCGCGGTGAAGGGGCCCTACGCCCTCGACACGGGCGACGTCGTGCGGGTGAGCGTCTATGGCGAGGCCGAACTGTCGCGCAGCTACCGGGTCGACGATGGCGGAGCCCTGGCGTTGCCGCTCATCGGCTCGGTACCGGTGCGCGGCAAGACAACCCAGATGGCGGCAGCCGAGATCACGGCGGCCCTTGCCGCCGGGTATATCCGCGAGCCCAGCGTCGCGGTCGAGATCGAGACCTACCGGCCGTTCTACATCCAGGGCGCGGTCAAGACCGGCGGGCAGTTCCCCTATGTCTACGGCATGACGGTCCGTGCTGCGATCAGCACCGCCGGCGGTTTCTCGGACACGGCGGATCGCACCAGGGCCATCGTCTATCGCCGGCAGGGCAAGGAGATGGTCAAGGGGATCGTCGGCCTCGACTTCCCGATCTATCCGGGTGACACCCTGGTGGTCTCCGAGCGCTGGCTGTAGATGCCGGACGTGCCGCTCCGCATCCTGCTGATCCTGCGCGCCCCGGTGGGCGGGCTGTTCCGGCACGTGTCCGACCTGACGCACGAACTGGCCGCGCGCGGGCACCAGATCGGCATCGTGGTCGACAAGCTGCATACGGACGGTCTGTCGGCGCAGCGGCTGGGCGCGCTGTCGCCGCTTGCCGCACTCGGCATCCACGCCTTCGCCATCCCGCGGACGGCCGGCACTGGCGACCTGACGACACCGTTCGCCATCCGCCGGCTCGCCGACCGGCTGCGCATCGATGTCCTGCACGGTCACGGTGCCAAGGGCGGGCTCTATGCGCGACTCGCGCGGATCGGCGCACGGCACCGCGTGGCCCTCTACACGCCGCACGGCGGCGTGCTGAACTACAAGCCGGGATCCCCGGTCGGATCGCTCTTCCGCTGGTTCGAACGGCTGCTGATGGGGGCAACCGATGCGATCATCTTCGAGAGTGCCTTCGCCCACCGTGCCTATGCGGAGCAGATCGGCGTCCCGACCTGCCCCGCCCCGGTGATCCACAACGGGCTCAGGCCGGACGAGTTCGTGCCGATCGTGCCGCGCCCCGACGCCGCGGATTTCGTGTTCATCGGCGAGTTTCGCGACGTCAAGGGCATCACCTACCTGCTCGATGCGCTCGTCGGCCTGCGGGCCCCCGGCGGGCGGCCGGCAACACTTGCCATGGCGGGCAGCGGACCCGATTTCGAGGCCACGCGATCGCGGATCGCCGATCTGAGGCTCGAGGGACGGGTACAACTGCTGGGCGTCCAGCCGGCGCGACCGACGCTGGAGCGGGGACGGTGCGAGGTCGTCCCATCGCTCGCCGAGTCCCTGCCCTACGTGATCCTCGAGGCGGCTGCCGCGGGGCGGCCGGTGATCGCGACCGACGTCGGCGGCGTGACCGAGATCTTCGGCCCAACCGCAGCAAGCCTGGTTCCGGCGGCGGACAGCAAGGCGCTCGCCCGCGCGATGCAGGCCTATCTCGACCGCCCGGATGTGGCGGATCGCGAGGCGGGGTTGCGATACGCCCATATCCGGGACGGCTTCTCGGTCGCGCGCATGACCGACGGGATCGAGGCGCTGTACCGCCAGGCGCTCGCGGCAAGAACTGGGCGGCGCGACTTCACCTAACCTAAACCCCTGGCTGCCTAGAGTGTGGCAAAGCCAGCAAGAAGCACAGGGTAGCGTCATGATCCGTCTCGATCCAAAGCAGGCCGTGCTCGATCACGTGCAGACCGGCGCCGCACGACGAAGCACGACCGAACTGTCGCCGCTGGCCGCCCGGATCGCGGCACAACCGGTCGACCGGACCTACTCCCCCGCCGTGGTTGCCAGCGTCGCCCAGGGGATCGAAGCGGCGCTGCTGGCCCTCGTCGGCTTTGCGCTCTACGGCCTCAACGACGGCGACACGCTGCTCAGCGTCTCGACCACGCTGGGCGTCGTCGCCGCGGCGAACGTGTTCATGATGTATGCCCGTATCCATCGGGTGGCCGCCTACCGCAGGCTCGCCGAGCAAACATGGAAGGCGCTGGCCAGCTGGACCGCTGCCTTCGCCCTGCTCTGGCTGATGGTCATGCTGTTCGACAAGGAACAGGTGCTGTCACGCCAGTGGATCGGCATGTGGTGGGGGTTGGGCGCGGCGTCTCTCGCCGCATTTCGGTTCGCTCTGCACCTGCTGGTGCGACGGTGGACCGGACAGGGCAGGCTGCGGCGAAGAACAGTGATCGTCGGAGGCGGCAAGGATGCCGAAGCGCTGATCGAAGCCATCATGGCTCGTGGTGGCGAGGACATCGAGCTTCTCGGGCTGTTCGACGACCGCAACGACGACCGGTCGCCGGAATCGGTGGCGAGCCTCGCCAAGCTGGGGCGGGTGGCGGACATCATCGAGTTTGCGCGCCTCACACGGGTGGACCTCGTGCTGGTCTCGATGCCGCTCTCGGCCGAAAAGCGGGTGCTCGACATGCTCCGGCAGCTTTGGGTGCTGCCGGTGGACATCCGCCTGTCGGCCCATATGAGCAAGCTGCGCTTCACCGAGAAGGCCTATTCCTACGTGGGAGACGTGCCGGTCTTCGACATGGCCGACCGGCCGATCTCGGACTGGAGCCGGGTGTTCAAGTGGCTGTTCGACAAGGTGGTGGCAACGCTGGCGCTGATCCTGCTCGCCCCGGTGATGATCGCGACCGCGATCGCGATCAAGCTCGACAGTCCCGGGCCGGTGTTCTTCCGACAGAAGCGCCACGGGTTCAACAACCAGCTGATCGAGATGTGGAAGTTCCGCTCGATGTATGTCGACAAGGCAGACGGCGGCGCGGCCCGGCTGGTGAGCAGGAACGACGATCGCGTGACTCGCGTCGGGCGCTTCATCCGCAAGACCTCGATCGACGAGTTGCCGCAATTGTTCAACGTGCTTGCCGGTGAACTGTCGATCGTCGGGCCGCGCCCGCACGCGCTGCAGGCCAAGGCCGACAACACGCTCTACTACGAGGCCGTCGAAGGCTACTTCGCCCGCCATAGGGTGAAGCCGGGGATGACCGGATGGGCACAGATCAACGGCTGGCGCGGCGAGACCGACACGGTCGAGAAGATCATGCAGCGAGTCAACCACGACCTCTACTACATTGAAAACTGGTCGCTCTGGCTGGACATGAAGATCGTGGCCCTGACCCCGTTCTCGCTGTTCGCGTACCGCCAGAACGCGTTCTAGCATGGCCACGCGGGCCGTCGGCACCGCAGCTGCCGCCACCTGGCTGCAGACCCGCGCCGCGCGGCTCCTCGACACGCTGGTCGCCGTGTGGGTCTTCTGCGGCGCCATGGTGATCACCGAGCCGTCGCCGTACGAACTTGCCTTTCTCCTCGTCATGGGCGTTTCGGTGCTGGCCGGGTTTGCGCTGCGACGCGGCACGCTGCCGCTGCTGACGTTGTTCGTGCTGTTCGTGCCGTTCGCCGTACTCGCCGCATTCCAGGTTCGGTACAGCTCGGCGGGTGAGGCACTAGTCTACCAAGCCGTGACGATCTTCCTGTTCTTCACCGCGTACTGGACCGCCAACTACGTTGCCGACGCACCCGCCGAGCGGATGAAGCTGATCATGGGCGCCTACCTGTTGGCTGCCCTGCTCTCGGCTGTGCTGGGGACGATCGGCTATTTCGGCGTCGGGCATGCGCTGCTGACGCGCTACGACCGGGCCAAGGCGCTGTTCAACGATCCCAATGTCTTTGGTCCGTTCCTGATCCTGCCGGCGGTTCACGTGCTGCGGCTGGTGTTGCTGGGAACCGGGCGGCTCGGCGCGATGGCCGGGGTCGCCGCATATGGCGTGCTGGCGCTCGGCGTGTTCGTCAGCTTCTCGCGCGGCGCCTGGGGGCATCTGGCACTGTCGAGCGCCATCGCCTACGGCCTCGTGTACGCACTCGAGGCCAGCGGAAGGCAGCGTGCCCGCATGCTGATGCTGGCGCTGGGTGGCGCGGTGGCGCTGGTCGTCCTGGCGGCCGGCGCGCTCAGTGTCCCCCCGGTCCGCTCGTTCATCGAACTGCGGACGCAGACGCAGGCCTACGATACCGGCGACAGCGGCCGCTTCGGCCGCCAGGGCTACGCGTTCGACCTGGCGCTGGAGCATCCGCTGGGGCTGGGACCGCTGGAATTCCGCAACCTCAGGGTGAAGGAAGAGCCCCACAACACCTATGTCAACGTGCTGCATGCCTATGGCTGGGGGGGCGGCCTGATGCTGATTGCGTTCATCGCGTCAACCGCCTGGCGGGGACTGGTCTC
>NZ_JAYRYM010000264.1:0-4853 GCF_041917035.1 Devosia sp.
GATCATGGCCAAGGCGCCCTTCGAGGTGCCGCTGCCCGAGCTGATGCGGCACGACCTGGCGCAGCCGGTGGCCCTCGCCATGGCCGGCCACCTGCACTGGATGGAGCGCGTCGCACCGGACGACTTCGCCATCTGCCGCACCGCCTCCGCAGCGCGGACCGCCATGGCGTCGGGCCGGATCGCGGCGATCATGCACATGGAGGGGGCCGAAGCGATTGGCGCCGATCTCGACGCGCTCTACCTTTTCCACGCCATGGGCTTGCGCTCGCTCGGCCCGGTGTGGAGCCGGCCGACGGTGTTCGGGCACGGCGTCCCGTTCAGGTTCCCCGGCACGCCCGACATCGGGCCGGGCCTCACCGAGGCCGGCAAGGACCTCGTCCGGCTGTGCAACCGGCTGGGCATCATGATCGATCTGTCGCACATGAACGAGGCGGGCTTCAACGACGTGGCGCAGCTGTCGACGGCGCCGCTGGTTGCCACCCATTCCAACGTGCACGCCCTCACCGCCTCGCCGCGCAACCTGACAGACCGGCAGCTCGACATCATCCGCGACACGGGCGGCATGGTGGGACTCAACTTCTCGACATCGTTCCTCAACCCCGACGGCATGGGCACTTCCGCCATCGGCTGGGAGGCGCCGCTTCGGCATCTCGACTATCTGATCGAGCGGCTGGGCGAAGAGCATGTCGGGCTGGGCTCGGATTTCGACGGCTGCACGGTGCCCGATCCGATCGGTGACGTGACCGGCGTGCCGAAACTGTTCGAAGCATTGTCTGCCCACGGCTACGACGCTCCGCTGCTCGCGAAACTGGCGCGCGAGAACTGGCTCGACTGCCTCGAGCGCAGCCTCGGCGCCTGAGCGGGGCGCCGTCGGCCCCCTTCAGTCGGGCAGCACCACACCGATCTTGGCGAGCAGGCCGCCATCGACCTTATATTCGCCGCCGGTGCAGAACGCGGCGCGCGGACCGGCAAGGAAGGCGACCATGGCGCCCACGTCTTCGGGCAGGCCGACGCGGCCGATCGGATGGGCGGCGCCCCAGATGGCGATCACCTGGTCCTCGGTGCGGCCATCGAGGTTTTCGGAGGCGGCAAAGCGCAGCATCGGGGTATCGATCGAACCGGGGCAGACGGCGTTGACGCGAATGCCGTCCCTGGCGTGATCGAGCGCCATGGCACGGGTCAGCGCCAGCATGCCGCCCTTGGAGGCGACATAGGCCGCGACATTGGTCTGGCAGGCGATTCCCTGCACCGAGGCGATGTTGACGATGGCGCCGCCGCCGCGCTTCTTCATCTGCGGGATGGCGTGGTGTCCGGTGAGGTAGGCGCCCTTGAGATTGATGGCGAGCGTCCGGTCCCAACCCTCCTCATCCATCGTCTCCACCGTGCCATAGGGTTGAATGGCGGCACTGTTGACCACGATGTCGATGCCGCCCCAGCGCGAGACGGCCTGCGCGATCAGCCGTTCGACATCGGCCGAGCGGCTGACATCGCCCACGACGTGAGAGGCCCGCCCGCCCCCCAGCCGGGCGACCGCGGCCTCGAGGGCGGCCCCGTCGGGTCCGAACAGCACGACGTTCGCCCCCTCTGCCGCCAGCGCCACGGCCGAGCCGAAGCCGATCCCCGTCGCGCCGCCGGTGACGATCGCGACCTTGCCGTTGAGTTCCCCAGTCATCCGCATCCTCCGCCCTGCCCCCGGTTGCTCCGGGGGGTCGATTCCGCCGTGACACTAGCCGCCACCCGGCGCGATGCCAAATCGACACAAGGACTCAGGCGGCCGTCGGGCTCGGTGCCTGAGGGCCGGCCGGGTCGTCGGGCGAGCGGGCATAGGCCGCCGAAAGCCGCCGGTACGAGCGGGAGTTGAAGGCGAGGACGGTGACCGCGACGCCGAGCAGACCGGCAAGCGTGAACACCAGCGCGATGCCGCGGGCCGGCCCCGTACCGAACCAGCCGCCGATCGCCTCGGCGCCGAGGCCGACGGTCATGAACGGGATCACCACGAACTCGGTCAGCGGGCCGATGAGAAACGCAGTGAGCGGCGAGGCCGCCTGCTCCACCGACTGCGCGAAACCGAAGACGCGGCCCTGACGCTCGAGCGGCACCACCTTCTGCAGCGTCGTGTGCTCGGCTGCCTCGGCATAGGGACCGAGCAGCATCCAGATGAAGCAGCCCGCGACCAGCAGCCAGTAGGAGTGCTGGACGGCGAACACACAGCACACGCTCCAGGTGATGAGATTGACCAGCAGCAGCGTGCGCAGGGGCCGGCTGCCCAGCCCGGTGCGCGCGATGACGATGCCGCTGATGATGAAGGCGGTCGAGAGGAAGCCGAAGGTCAGGCCCCAGACCTCGACCGAGACCAGCGACAGACCGTAGGCATCGAGCAGCGCCATGAAGATGCCGCCGAGGAAATTGTTGAAGGTCGCGAACAGGATCAGCGCGAACAGGCCGGGCACCGCGCCGATGACGCGGATCGTCCCGGCGATGTCGACGCGCTTCGGCTCCGGCGGCGCACCCGGATCGGGCGCTGGCCGCCCCTCGTCGATCCGGACCATGGCGAGGTGGAGCAAGGCCAGCGCGGTGAACAGCAGCGCCAGCGGCATGACGAGCAGCATGCCGCCCCAGGCGACCAGGAAGCCGCTGATCACCGAGGTGGTGAGGAAGCCGATGCCGCTCACCATCCCGACCAGGCCGTTGGCCTTGTCGCGCCGATCCTCGGGGATCAGCACGGTCACGAGGGTGGGCAGCGCGATGCCGCGGATGTTGCCGGCGATCACCCCCAGCATCACCAGCAGCACGAACCCCCACAGCAAGGGGCCGTAGGGATCGGTGAAGGCGGCCTCGGGCGCAAGCAGCAGCAACAGCAGCGACAGGGCGTAAAAGCCGAGCGAGACCACGCTCGAGCCCATCATGGCCAGCTTCTTGGCATTGTGATCGACGATCGAGCCGAACCAGATGCCGAACGCGGCGGTGAGCACCAGGTAGATGCCGGCGATCATGCCGGTCGCGAACACCGATCGGGTCTCGATGAACACCCAGAAGGTGACGGCGAACCACACCGTGAAGTTGGTGATGTTGGCGACGAGGTTGTTGCCGAGGATCTGATGAAACGGGGTCATGACGCGCATCCTCGGGTTGCGGGGTGCCATTGGTAGCCAAACATGGCGCCCCTGCCTACCTCGGGACAAGCGCTGATCCGCCAGCCTGCCTTCTCAGCCGTTGAACGCGCGCAGGGCCTCGTAGAGTTCCCGGTACTTGCCGAAACGCTCGGCATAGTAGCCGGAGAGCGCCGGATCGGGTTCGAACGTCCGGTCGAACCGCACCAGGCCGTCGACGGCTTCCGGCAGCGACGCCATCACGCCGCTGCCCAGCCCGGCGAGGATCGCCGCACCCACCGCCGCCGAATCGGCCACCGCGGTACGGCGCAGGGCGAAGCCGAGCGCATCGGCCCGGATCTGGCACCAGGCATCGGAGCGCGAACCGCCGCCGCCGATATTGGCCCGCGCGAGGCGAAGTCCGGCCGAGGCCTCCAGCGCCTCGAAGGCCCAGCGCACCGAGAGCGCGACGCCTTCCATCACCGCCCGCACCATCTCCGGCGCCCCGGCGCGCGTGTCGAGCCGCGCGAACACGCCGCGCGTCGCACTGTCCCAGATCGGCGCCCGCTCTCCCGAAAGGTGCGGCAGGAACAGCGGCACCGCGCTCGAGGGCGCCACCCCGGCCGCCAGTTCCGACATTTCGGCCGGACTGCGGCCCAGCACCTGCCCGAGCCAGGCCAGCGCCGCTCCGCCGGTCTGCGTCGGCGCCGCGTGCATGACGATGCCGCCATAGGGTGGGAAGACGATGACGCCCGGCGTCGGATGGACGTGCGCACTGATGATGCCCGGGATTTCGCTGGTACCGCTCTGGTACATGGCGTCGCCCTCTCGCACCACGCCGACCCCGAACATGCCGCCCCAGGCATCCATCGCCCCCACCATCACCGGCGCGCCGGCGCCGGGGCGCCCTGACCGCACGCGGCCGACCACATGGTGGAAGTCAAACAACGACGGCAGCCGCTCGGCCGCGCCCGGCACGAGATCGAGCAGCGGCGCGACATAGCCGTTGCGGCCGACGAGGCCGACCGCCGAGACCGGATCGCCGGCGACTTCGCCGGTCAGCTGCAGCGCGCAATAGTCCTTGGGCAGCAGCACGTGGCGCGTCGCCGCCCAGACCTCGGGGCGCACCCGCGCCACATGCGCCATGCGCGACAGGGCGTGGCTCGCATCGACCGGGATCGGCGCGCCGAACCAGGCCAGCTTGTCGGCCGGCGCGATCCGCGCCTCGAGCGCCGCCGCATCGGCCGCGGCGCGCGTGTCCTGCCAGACGATGGCGGGAAGCAGCGCCCTGCCCGCCGCATCGACGAAGACGTGGGTATTGACCTGCGAGCAGAGCCCGATCCCCTGCAGCCCGGAGAGGTCGTGCGCCGCGGCGAAGGCCGCCAGGGCGGCATCGATCGCGTCCATCCAGTCCGCCGGATCCTGCTCGGCGAGGCCGGGCGCGGGCCGCCGGACCGGGTAGGCGCGGGCAAAGGACGCCAGCCGGTCGCCCCGGCGATCGACGAGGATCGCCTTCGTCGCCGTGGTGCCGATGTCGATGCCGATCAGGCACTCGCTTGCCAAGCCATCCTCCTTCGGCGCCCCTGCGCCCAAATGTGCGTAGCAGCCGCCGCGCCGCTCCCTTATAGTGCCCTGAGGCGTAAGGAAAACAACCGTCAGGCGCCGGGCAGCGCCGACGGACGGGCAAGGCCGACGCCACCTTGCCTCCAGGAGGACTAACCCCATGCTCAGCAGCTTCAACCGGACCGTTCGCGGTCTCGTCCT
>NZ_JAYRYM010000265.1:0-4847 GCF_041917035.1 Devosia sp.
TTCCGCGATTGGCCCAGAGACCTGCGCGGCAACAATGACCTGCTGAACCTCACCCAGCCCGACGCCATCCGCGCCATTCACCTCGAGTATTTCCTCGCGGGTGCCGACATCGTCGAAACCAACACGTTCTCGTCGACCGACATCGTGATGACGGACTATGGCATGCAGGAGCTCGCCTACGAGTTGAACTTCGCCGGGGCGTGCCTGGCCCGGGAGGCGGCGCAACTGGCCTTCGAAAAGGACGGCCGGCGCCGGTTCGTCGCGGGTGCGCTCGGGCCGCTCAACAAGACGGCCTCCATGTCGACCGACGTGAACTCGCCGGGCCACCGCTCGATCACCTTCGACGAGATCGTCAGGGGATACTCCGAGCAGATCAATGGCCTGATCGATGGCGGTGCCGACCTGCTGCTGTTCGAAACCATCACGGACACGCTCAACACCAAGGCCGGTATCTTCGCGGCGCAGCGAATCTTCGCCGAACGCGGCAATGAACTTCCGGTCATGATCTCGGGAACGATCACCGACCTCTCGGGCCGCACGCTCTCCGGCCAGACACCGACCGCCTTCTGGTACTCGGTGCGGCACGCCAACCCCTTCACCATCGGGCTGAACTGCGCGCTCGGCGCCAACGCCATGCGCGCCCATGTCGCCGAGCTCAGCGACGTCGCCGATACCATGATCTGTGTCTACCCCAACGCCGGCCTGCCGAACTCCTTCGGCGGCTATGACGAGACGCCGGAGTTCATGGCCCGGCAGCTCGAGGGTTTCGCGCGAGACGGTTTCCTCAACATCGTCGGCGGCTGCTGCGGCTCGACCCCGGACCATATCCGGGCCATAGCCGCGGCCGTGGGCAAGTACCGGCCGCGCAGGGTGCCGGAAGTCCCCGCCTTGCTCCGCCTGTCGGGTCTCGAGCCCTTCACGCTCACCTCCGACATCCCGTTCGTCAACATCGGCGAGCGCACCAACGTCACGGGTTCGGCGCGTTTCCGCAAGCTGATCACCGCGGGTGACTACTCTGCGGCGCTCGAGGTCGCGCGCGACCAGGTGCAGAACGGCGCCCAGATCATCGACATCAACATGGACGAGGGCCTGATCGACAGCGAGCGGGTGATGGTCGAGTTCCTGAACCTGTTGGCCGCCGAACCCGACATCGCCCGAGTGCCGCTGATGATCGACAGCTCGAAGTTCGAAGTCATCGAGGCCGGCCTCAAGTGCGTTCAGGGCAAGGCGCTGGTCAATTCCATATCGCTCAAGGAAGGCGAGGAGAAGTTCCTCGCGGCAGCCCGACTGGTGCGCAGCTATGGTGCCGCCGTGGTGGTGATGGCCTTTGATGAGGCGGGGCAGGCCGACACGCTCGATCGCAAGGTCTCCATCTGCACCCGCGCATACGACCTTCTGACCCGAGTGGTCGGCTTTCCACCCGAGGACATCGTCTTCGATCCGAACATCTTCGCCGTCGCCACCGGCATCGAGGAGCATGCCGGCTACGGCGTCGCCTTCATCGAGGCGACGCGGAAGATCCGGCAGTCACTGCCCCACGTGCACATCTCCGGCGGGGTGAGCAACCTCTCCTTTTCGTTTCGTGGCAACGAGCCGGTCCGCGAAGCGATGCATGCCGTCTTCCTCTACCATGCCATCCAGGCCGGGATGGACATGGGCATCGTCAATGCCGGGCAACTGGCCGTCTACGAGTCCATCGACGCGGACCTGCGCGAGGCCTGCGAGGACGCGATCCTCAACCGCACGCCAGACTCGACCGAGCGCCTGCTGGAGATAGCGGAGCGCTACAAGGGCGCAGCCGGCCAGGAACAGAAGGCCAAGGACATGAGCTGGCGGGATCAGCCGGTCGAGGCCCGGATCAGCCATGCGCTGGTCAACGGCATCACCGAGTTCATCGAGCTCGATACGGAGGAGGCCCGGCTCAAGTCTGCCCGCCCTCTCGAGGTGATCGAGGGGCCGCTGATGGCCGGCATGGGTGTCGTCGGCGACCTGTTCGGCTCCGGCAAGATGTTTCTGCCTCAGGTCGTCAAGTCCGCCCGTGTCATGAAGCAGGCCGTGGCACACCTGCTGCCATTCATGGAGGCCGAGAAGGATGCCAACGGCGAGGCCACCGGACGGCGCAGTTCGGGCAAGATCCTGATGGCGACGGTCAAGGGCGACGTGCACGATATTGGCAAGAACATCGTCGGGGTCGTGCTCTCCTGCAACAACTACGAAATCATCGACCTCGGGGTGATGGTGCCATCATCGAAGATCCTCGAGACGGCCAGGCAGGAACGGGTCGATGTCATCGGCCTTTCCGGTCTGATCACCCCTTCGCTCGACGAGATGGTGCACGTGGCTGCCGAGATGGAGCGCGAGGGCTTCGACATCCCGCTGCTGATTGGAGGGGCGACGACGAGCCGGGTTCACACCGCGGTCAAGATTCATCCGCAGTATCATCGCGGTCCCACCGTTCATGTGCACGACGCCAGCCGCGCCGTTGGCGTGGTTTCCGCCCTGCTGTCGGATGAGCAGCGGCCCACCTATGTTGCCGACGTGCAGGCGGAGTACCAGAAGCTCAAGGCCCGCCACCTGGAGGCCGAGGCCGAGAAGCAGCGCACACCGCTGGCCGCGGCGCGGGCCAATCGCTTTCGACCGGATTGGGCGCACTACGTCCCGCCGCGTCCGAGCTTCATTGGCACGCGCGTCTTCGAGAGCTATGACTTGAGCGAGATCGCTCGCTACATCGACTGGACGCCGTTCTTTCAGGCCTGGGAACTCAAGGGGCGGTATCCGGCCATCCTCGAGGACAAGGACCAAGGGCCTGCCGCACGCCAGTTGTGGGACGATGCGCAGAAGCTGCTCGGTCAGATACTGCAAAGGAACTGGTTCCGCCCCAAGGCCGTCATCGGCTTCTGGCCTGCCAATCAGGTGGGTGACGACATCCGGCTGTTCACCGACGAGAGCCGCGAAGTCGAACTGGCGACCCTGTTCACCTTGCGCCAGCAGCTGTCCAAGACCGGAGGCAAGGCTCACGTGGCCCTGGCGGATTTCGTCGCTCCGGTGGGCATTCCGGACTATGTGGGCGGCTTTGTCGTGACGGCAGGGCTTGAGGAAGTCGCCATTGCCGAGCGTTTCGAACGCCAGAATGATGACTACTCCTCGATCCTGACCAAGGCCCTCGCCGATCGCTTCGCCGAGGCCTTCGCCGAACTGATGCACGAGCGGGTGCGGAGGGAATTCTGGGGATACGCCGCCGACGAGAGCATATCCCCCGAAGATATGATCCACGAACGATACCGGGGCATCCGGCCGGCTCCGGGCTACCCTGCCCAGCCTGACCATACGGAGAAGACGACGCTCTTCCATCTGCTCAACGCCAGGCAGCGGATCGGCGTGAGCCTCACGGAGAGCTACGCCATGTGGCCAGGGTCGTCAGTATCGGGCCTCTATCTCAGCCATCCCGAGAGCTACTACTTCGGCGTGGCCAAGGTGGAAAGGGACCAGGTGGAGGACTACGCACGACGCAAGGGCATGACCGTTCGCGAAGTCGAGCGTTGGCTGGGGCCCATTCTCAACTACACCGCGTCCCCGGCAGGCACGTCATGACTTCGACGCGGTCATTCGATCGACGCGCCGGGTCGGTGCCAGTCACGATCGTCACCGACCCGGCGCAACTGGCATCGCTTTCGGCATCCTCTGGCACCGCCGTCGTTCGCCCCGAGGCGATGCACGATCATCCGGTCGGGACGACCTGCGTCGCCTGCGACAGCCGCGCCGACATTCGCGTGCTTCTCTTCGAACTCAACGAGAAGCTGCGCCTGGGGATGGTGGCAGCATTCGACCGTGTCGTGGTCGATGCGACCGTCCATGGTGATCCGGCGGCGATCGAGAACGCGCTGATACCGGGCCGCCTGCCGGCGCTCGCTTTGCGAGATCATGTCGTGGCGCGAACTTTCCACCTGGCATCCTCGAGCAGCAGCTTGAACGGCTCGACGACGTCGTAGCGTTCAAAGCCCCGTTCGTGCCGATAGTGGTTGAGGTTGCCGGCACCGAAGTCCAGAACCTGTTCACCGGGCCGGCCCCGCCGGGCAACCTGCCGATGCATCCACTCCTCGGCGCGCTGGGCGAGCGAATTCGCCCCACCGCGGCCTGCGCGATTGTCCGCATAGTGCTGGGCGAAGATCGCTTCGTACTCGGGAGGGAGTGGGCTGCGTTGCCGCGGATAAGTGGCGAAGAGCTCAGACATACCCCGCCCCTGCCCGATCCTGTTCGCTCAAGTAGGCCTCCCGAAGGAGGCCGATGGTGCGGTCGAGAAGACTCGAACTTCCACGCCTTGCGGCACAGCGACCTCAACGCTGCGCGTCTACCAATTCCGCCACGACCGCACGCCATGGTAGAGACCCCGCCGGTTCGGCGAAGCGAGGCTGCGTGTAGCAATGGTTTTGGGGTGGCGCAAGCGTTTAATGCGGTGCGCCGGAGATGTACCCGATCACCCTACGCGACGAACCTTTTCGGTGAGTTCGACGCTCAACCGGCCGTCTTCGATCTTGATCTCGCCACGCGCGATCAGCGTGTTGTTGGCGTAGACCCGAAATGCATCGCTCTCGGTGGTGTCGAGTTCGATCACCGCGCCCCGCCCCATGCGCAACAAATGATGAATCGGCATCGTCGCGGCACCGAGTTCCACCGTGATGTCGACTTCAATGTTGTCTAGAGTGCTCATACATAGACCACGAACGAACACCCCCGCTCGGCTGAATCAGGCCGGTGCCCCACAGGTAGAACATCCGCCGGCCATGCTTACCGAAGCGTTAACAGATGCTCCAGACTGCGACACCGGCAGCAAGTTGCTCCGCCCGGAC
>NZ_JAYRYM010000266.1:0-4790 GCF_041917035.1 Devosia sp.
TGCGCCGGAAGGTTGCCGCCACCAGATCGAGCGCCTTGTCCCATGAGGTGCGGACGCCGTCGACCTCGGGATGGAGCAGTCGGCCGTCGAGCGACAGCGTTTCTCCGAGCGCCGAGCCCTTGGAACAAAGGCGTCCGAGATTGGCTGGATGATCCGGGTCGCCGGCAATGGCCAGCGAACCGTCGGCGCGTCGCGATGCCAGCACGCCGCACCCCACGCCGCAATAGGGACAGGTGGTGCGAACGGTTTCCGATGCCACCGTCACTACTCGGCCGCGACCCTGAGCAACATGTCGGGCGCCAGCAGGATGCGCTGGTCCACGACGCGCACGGCGAAGGTGCGGACCTCGCCCTCGTCGGCGCCCAGCGCCCTGCCGGTTTCGAGATCGTAGACCCAGTTGTGCAGCGGGCACGTCACGGATGCGCCGTGCACGATGCCCTCGGCCAGCGGCCCGCCCCTGTGAGCGCAGCGGTTCTCGATAGCGAATATCTGGTCCTGCATGGTGCGGAACACCGCGATCCTGCCTTGCGGGGTGGTGACGCAGCGCGCACCTCGACGAGGAACGTCACTGACGGCGCCGATGTCGATCCAGTCGGTCATGGTGTTACTCCGCGGCCACGGGAAGGCCGAACTCGGCCATCGCGGCAAACTCGTGGGCATCCTTGCCGTTGACGCGCTCTTCCCACGGGTCGACCTGGGCGAAGCGCTGCGAGTAGACAAAGCGGTCGAAGTAGTGACGGCGCCTCGCGAGGTCATCGACGACGGCCGCCCTGATCGAGTCGATGCCGACGCGGTCGAGCCACTTGTAGATGCGTTCGAGATAGTGGCCCTGCTCGCGGTAGAGCTGGGTCAGGGCGACGATGATCTCCAGAGCCTCGTTGTCGCTGTCGGCATGGCAGAGCACCTTGGTGCCCTTGATCTCGAGTCCGGCGGCGCCGGCGAAGTGGATATCGTAGCCACTGTCGACGCAGATCACGCCGATGTCCTTGCAGGTCGCTTCGGCGCAGTTGCGCGGGCAGCCGGAGACGGCCAGCTTGAGCTTGGCCGGGGTCCAGGAGCCCCACATGAACTTTTCGAGACGTATGCCGAGGCCGGTGGAGTCCTGGGTGCCGAAGCGGCACCAGTCGGAGCCGACGCAGGTCTTCACCGTCCGCAGGCCCTTGGCGTAGGCTGCTCCGGAGACCATGCCGGCCGCATTGAGATCGGCCCAGACGGCAGGCAGGTCCTGCTTCCTGACCCCGAGAAGGTCGATGCGCTGGCCACCGGTCACCTTGACCGCGGGTATGGCGAACTTGTCGGCGACATCGGCGATGGCGCGCAGTTCCTTGGCGCTGGTCATGCCGCCCCACATGCGCGGCACGACCGAGTAGGTGCCGTCCTTCTGGATGTTGGCATGCACGCGTTCGTTGATGAAGCGGCTCTGGCCGTCGTCCTCGCATTCGCCGGGCCATTCGGCCACCAGGTAGTAGTTGAGCGCCGGGCGACACCTGGCGCAACCGCAGGACGTGCTCCATTGCAGTTCCTGCATGACGGCGGGGATGGATTTCAGTCCCTTGGCCGCGATCAGCCGGCGCACGTCGCCATGGCCGTACACCGTGCAGGGGCATATCGGCTTGACCGCTGCCGGGTTGTAGCCGTCGCCCAGCGTGATGTGGAGAAGCTGCTCGACCAGATGCGTGCATGACCCGCACGAGGCCGAGGCCTTGGTATGGGCGCGCACCTCGTCGAGTCCGGTCAGGCCCTTGCCCGAAATGGCGCCGGTGATCCTTGCCTTGCAGACGCCGTTGCAGCCGCAGATCTCCGCATCATCCGGCAAGGCTGCAACGGCCGCCATAGGGTCGAGGGGGGCACCCCCCTGGTAGGCCTGACCGAAGATCAGGGTATCGCGCATCGGGCGCGTGTCGGTGCCCTTCTTCAGCATGTCGAAGAACCACGGCCCGTCGGCGGTTTCGCCGTAGAGCACGGCGCCGATGATGCGGTCGTTCTTGAGCACCAGCCGCTTGTAGACGCCGGCGGTGGCGTCGCGCAGCACGATCTCCTCGCGATCCTCACCCTCGGCGAAGTCGCCGGCGGAGAACAGGTCGATGCCGGTGACCTTGAGCTTGGTGGAGGTGACCGAGCCCTGGTAGGAGGCCGGCTGGTCGAGCAGTGATTTGGCCAGCACCTCGCCCATCTCGTAGAGCGGCGCGACGAGGCCGTAGCAGGTGCCGCGATGCTCGGCACATTCGCCCAGTGCATGGATTGCCGGATCGTCCGTGCGCAGCTGATCGTCGACGACAATGCCGCGGTTGACGGCAAGGCCGGCCGCCTTGGCGAGGGCTGTCGAGGGACGGATGCCGACGGCCATGACGAAGAGATCGGCAGGGAATTCGGCGCCGCCTTCGAGCCGCACGGCCTCGACCCTGCCGTTGCCGAGGATTTCCCTGGTCGAGGCGCGGGTCACCACCTTGATATCGCGTGCGGCAAAGGCCTTCTCGAGCAGGTAGCCTCCCGCAGGATCGAGCTGACGCTCCATGAGCGTCGGCGCCAGGTGCAGCACGGTCACCTCCATGCCGCGCTGCCTGAGGCCGGCGGCCGCTTCGAGGCCGAGCAGGCCGCCACCCAGGACCACGGCACGACCGCCGCGCTCGCAGGCCCGCAGCATGGTGTCGACATCGTCGAGGTCGCGATAGGTCACGACACCGTCGAGTTCACGCCCGGGCAGCGGTGGAATGAAGGGCGACGATCCGGTGGCGATCACCAGCCTGTCGTAGCGCGCCACAATGCCGTTGGCGGACACGACCGTCCTCGTCGCCCGGTCGATCTGCGTGACCGGTGACGACTTGTGCAGCGTCACGCCATGCGTTGCGTACCAGTCATCCCCGTGGGTGATGATGTCTTCATAGGTCTTCTCGCCCGAGAGCACCGGGGAGAGCATCAGCCGGTTGTAGTTCACCCGCGGTTCGGCGTTGAAGATCGTGACGTCGTAGCGATGCGGATCGGCCTCGAACAGGTGCTCGAGCATGCGCCCGGGCGCCATGCCATTGCCGATTATGACGAGTTTTTCAGCCATGATCATGCCGCCTCGACGAAACGGTGGCGCACGTAGAGGAACTTCAGCACGGCCTCGCGACACTTGAGGTAGCTGCGGTCGGAAGCGAGTTCGAGCCGGTGGCGCGGCCGTTCGAGCGGCACCTTGAGGATCTCGCCGATCGTCGCCGCCGGACCGTTGGTCATCATGACGATGCGGTCGGAGAGCAGCACCGCCTCGTCGACGTCATGGGTGATCATGATCATCGTATTGCCGAGGCGCGAGTGGATCTCGGTCATCTGGTCCTGCAGGTGGGCGCGAGTCAGCGCGTCGAGCGCCCCGAAGGGCTCATCGAGGAGCAGTATCTTGGGTTCCATGGCCAGTGCGCGGGCGATGCCGACACGCTGCTTCATGCCGCCGGAGAGTTCGCCCGGGCGCTTGTCCTTGGCATGGGCCATCTGCACGAGATGGAGGTTCTGCATGATCCAGTCGTGCCGTTCGGCCGCGGTCTTGGTGCGGGCAAACACCTTGTCCACCGCCAGCTTGACGTTGCCGAAGACGGTGAGCCACGGCAGCAGCGAATGGTTCTGGAACACGACGGCCCGATCCGGCCCGGGCGTCGTGACTTCGGCGTTCTCGAGGATGATGCCGCCGGCGGAGGTTTCCGTCAGGCCGGCGATCAGGTTGAGCAAGGTCGACTTGCCGCAACCGGAATGGCCGATGATCGAGACGAACTCGCCCTTCTCGATGGTGAGGTTGATATCGCGCAGCACCTCGGTGGCGGCGGTGCCGCGGCTGAAGGATTTTCCGACGGACGAGACTTCGAGATAGGTCATTGCCGTGTCCTCAGTTGGCGGAGGTGCCGCGCGTGACGAGGGACCCGACCAGCGCAACGAGCCGGTCGAGGACGAAGCCGACGACGCCGATATAGACGAGGGCGACGATGATGTCGGTAAGGTGCGAGCTGTTCCACGCATCCCAGATGAAGAAGCCGATGCCGACCCCGCCGGTCAGCATCTCGGCCGCCACGATGGCGAGCCAGGAGAGGCCGATCGAGATGCGCAGCCCGGAAAAGATGTACGGGGCCGCGGCCGGCAGCATGATCCGGAAGAACGACTCGAACGGGTTGAGCCTCAGCACGCGCGCCACGTTGCGATAATCCTGCGGGATGTTGCGCACCCCGACCGTGGTGTTGATGATCACCGGCCAGATGGCGGTGATGAAGATCACGAAGATGGCCGACGGATTGCTGTCCATGAAGGCAGCGAGCGAAATCGGCAGCCAGGCCAGGGGCGGCACGGTGCGCAGGATCTGGAAGACCGGATCGAAGCCGCGCATCATCCATCTGGATTGGCCGATGACGGTGCCGATGACGATGCCCAGTGTGGCGGCGAGGCCGAAGCCGATCGCCACCCGCTGCAATGAGGTGATGACGCGCAGGCCGAGGCCGATATCCTGCGAGCCGTAGACAAAGAACGGATCGACGATCAGTTCGTAGCTCTGCGCCCAGACGGCGCTGGGCGGCGGCAGGGAAGACCCCGGCCGGGAACAGACCAGCTCCCAGAGGGTGAGGATCACCGCCAGCACCAGCAGCGGTGGCACCAGAACGGTCGCGAGGTGCCGGGTGCCGGCGGCGAGATCGAAACGGCGGGACCGCCTGGGCAGGGCCGTCACGGTGGCGGCCGGCCCCTTGAGCGGCAGCGCAGTCACATTGGTGTCGAGGCTGGCGGGAAGCGTCATCGCGGGGTCTCTCTGTGGGCGTCCGGACTGGCATGCCCTC
>NZ_JAYRYM010000267.1:0-4776 GCF_041917035.1 Devosia sp.
TCGATCCGCCCGCACGTCCGCGCCATCATCGAGCGCTTCCGCCCGCAGACCGTGGTGATGAGCCAGAACGAGGTCCACCCGCGGGTGCGGCTGAAGACGATCGGGAGTGTTTGAGACGGGAGACGGCGCTTCAGGCGAGCTCGAGCCGAAGTGAGCGGCCAACGGCGTTTGCTGCTCGCTGCAATGTCTCCAGAGTCACGTTGCCGTCGTCCGGGCTCAGCACCCGGTCGAGCTGCTTGCGGCTCGTGTCCATCTTCTTCGCCATGGCGGTCTTGGTCAGGTGACGTTTCGCCATTTCCTGCTCGAGCTGCCAGGCGATCACCCGCTTGACCGCATAGGCCGTTGCGGCCTCGAGGTTTCCATCTTCGCGAAGAACGTCCTCAAGGGCGGTTCCGCGGTTCGGGTGCTTGGTTGTCGTCATGATGGTCTCTCGTGGGCTAGAGTTCGTACAGCTTCTTCCGCGCCATGGCAGCGTCCAGCTCCTCCTTCGGGGTCTTCTGGCTCTTCTTGATGAAGCCATGCACGACGATGAAGCGAGGCCCATCGAGGAAGAAGATCACGCGGGCAATCTTCTTGGGGAGGGTGCTTCTGAGTTCCCAGAGCCCATCTCCAAGTGACTTGCAAAGAGGCATTCCCATCGGAAAACCCAGTTGCAGGACGCGGAGATCGCGGCCGACAATCTTCCGCTCTTCCTCCTGCAGTGCCCTGAACCTCCAGAGCGGGTTCGTTTCCCGCCTCCGTCCTGTAGAAGATCACCTCGTACATTCAATGGTTTCAAGCTTTCGATCGGGTACTGCCTTACCCCTTTTGCGGCCGCCAGATTGCAGCAGGTCGTACCATATGTGACACAGTAGATCAAGCGGGACTGATTCTGCTAAGGGCCGTCGAAATGAACGGAGGGCCGCACAAAGCGTACCGGAAGCCGGCGAGCGGTTTCCGGCTCAGTCTCCCGCCGCGTAGGCCGCCAGCAGCCAGGCGACCAAAGCCGCCCGATCGGCTGGCAGTCCGTCGGCGGGAATAGTCGCCGACCCGAACCCGTGCTTGCGCAAGGCATCGCTGAGCACCGGCAGGCGATTGGCCGGGTTCACCACCTTCAGCACCCGCTCGGCGATCTCGGCGGCCAGCGTCTTCGACATGCGCCTGCTCATCGCCCCCTCGTCTCCCTCGCTCCCGCGATTCCGGCAACGATAGCCGCGGGCGCCCACCCCAGCCCCAGCATCAGCACCGGCGTGTAGAGCGCTCCCCAGTACGCGTTGAACGGCTTGCCGACCACGAGGAACAGCGCCACGAATGCCAGCACGGTCCACAGCGCCCGCCCCCCCTTCGGCCAGGCCCATAGCCCGAGCAGGGCCATCGGCATCAGCAGCGCCGTCACCCACTCGGGCGCAAGGCTCAGCAGCCCGTTGAAGCCCGCCGTGGCCAGCACGAAGTCGAGTCCGCCGAACTGGATCCAGCCTTCGACATAGCCGGGGTCGCCCGCCACGATGGTGCCGATCACGCGCCACCAGTGCCAGCCGAAATAGACCGCGAACGCGGCGAGCCCGATGCCCCAGCCGGCGGCTTCGCGCCACTGCCGCCGCCCCACCGCCATGGCCAGCGCCACCACGACATAAGGCGCCGCCAGTTCCCTGAGGAACAGCGCGGCGAGCCCCGCGGCCAGCCCGGCCCAGCGCCAGCCATTGCCGTACGCCGCCACCGAAACGAGGATCAGCGTTCCCGCCGCGACTTCGGAGAACGCCGCACTCTCGGGCACCGCGATGCCGGCAAGGCTGAGCCCGACGGCGAGCGAGGCGAGCCCCGCGACCAGCGGGCCGTCGTCGCGCAGCATGCGATAAACGAGCAGCAGCCCGCCGACCGCCAGGGCCGCAAGCCCGCCTTGCAGCCAGCCGTCCGGCAGCGCCGCCATCAGGCTCGCCCAGCCCGGCAGCCGCCAGTTGAACACCGAGGTGACCCCGAACCCGTCGGCGACCAGCACCTCGTGAGCCGCGACATAGTAGTCCGCACCGGCGCGTAACCTCTCGACGATCCGCTGGTAGCTGACGAGGTCCCCCGCTGCCGCTGCCCCTTCCGGCCCGCTGGCGACCGGCGGCGGACGCCCGAGGGCCACGACCAGCAGTAGCGCCATCAGCAGCCCGGCCAGCCCCACCGCCAGCCAACCGGCCCAGGGCGGCAATTGGGACGAGTGGGTGCGCAGCGCAATCATCTGGATGGGTCCGGGACACCGAGGGCCTCCCGACAATGCCAAGCCGGGCTTAACAAACCGGTGGCGTCCGGAACCTCCGCCCCCCACACTGCATTTCCCACCCGCGTCATGCCCGGGGATGCCGATGCGACTCTTCCGCTGCGACCATTGTGGTCACCTGCTCTACTTCGAGAACATCCGCTGCGAACGCTGCGGGCGCCCCCTCGGCTATGCGCCGGATGCCAATGCGCTGGTCTCGCTCGAGGGCGGCCCGGAGGTGTTCACCGCGCCCTTCCTCGACAACCACGAGTTCGTGTTCTGCGCCAATGCCGCGCACGGCGCCTGCAACTGGCTGGTACCCCATGCGGCCGGGGCCGATCCCTATTGCCGGGCCTGCCGCCACAACGAACTGGTGCCCGATGTCGACGATCCGGTGGCCCTGACGCAATGGCAGGTGATCGAGCGGGCCAAGAAGCGGCTGATCTACTCGCTGCTCCGCCTGCGCCTGCCGCTCGCCACCCGCAACGAGGATGCCGTGCACGGGCTGAGCTTCCGTTTCCTGAACGAGGCGGCGGCGCCCGCCCCGGTGCTCACCGGCCACGAAAGCGGCATCATCACCATCGCGCTCGCCGAAGCCGACGACGCGGCGCGCGAGTACCGTCGCACCCGGCTCAACGAACCGTACCGGACCCTGCTCGGTCACTTCCGTCACGAAGTCGGCCATCACTACTGGGACATCCTCGTCGGTCCGAGCCAGGAGGACCGCGCCGAGTTCCGGCGCCTGTTCGGCGACGAAACCCCCGACTACGGCGCCGCGCTGGCCGCCTACTATTCGAGGCCGGCGCCGGACAATTGGCAGCAGAGCCATATCTCGGCCTACGCCACCGCCCACCCCTGGGAGGACTTCGCCGAAACCTTCGCGCACTACCTCCACGTCGTCGACACCACCGAAATGGCCGCCGCCTTCGGCGTCCGCCTCCGCCCCGAGGTCGACCAGCGCGGCGAGCTCAGCGCGCAGCTCGATTTCGATCCCTACGCCGTCTCGCGCATCGAGGACCTGATCGACAACTGGGTGCCGTTGAGCTCGCTCATCAACAACCTCAACCGCGCCGTCGGCCAGCACGACGCCTACCCCTTCGTCCTCACCCCCGAGGTGATCGACAAGCTCGGCTTCGTCGCCCGCCTTGTCCACGAGGCCGGCGCGGTGCAATGGACGGTGCCGGGCATCGACGGCCCGGTCCCGATCAACGCGCCAGCGTGAGGGAAGGACAGCGTTCCGGCCGCAAGGCACCAGGTAGCGTGCACCATCTTGCCGCCCCACCGGGTCCGGGCCCATCCTGAGATAACGCCGCCTGCACCTAGCGCGCGGAAAGCACTGGCTCCCGGCCTCCGCCGGGACATCGAGGATTTGGGACGGCAAGAGCCCAAACGCCCCAACCTCAAGTGTGGGGCACCATTGTGCCAACCCCACCGCGGTCACCCCGGCGACGGCCGGGGCCCATCCTGAGATGCATCCCACCCGCCCGACGTGCGGAAAGCGCTGGGGCCTGGCCTCCGCCGGGATGACATCGAGGGTTTGGGACGGCAAGAGCCCCCACGCCCTACCTTCATGAGCGGGGGCTATGCAAATTGGCCTACCGTATCTAGCGTGCAGCCATGTCATCCAGGTTTGCAGCACTAGTTGTCTGGCTAGTAGGTACCGTCGGGCTGGCGCTCCATGGCGCAGCATCAGGATCTGATGTCTTTCAGACATACTCTGACAAACAGATCCTCGACTATTATGAGCAACTTGCCTTCGGAGCGGACCTAACTACGCCGAACCTCAAGGATTTCGTGAGTACTCACATTTGGAAGCGTGATCAAGCCCACAAGGTTCAAGTCGTGCTGCTCCCGCAAGCGTCTGTTTCGTTGGTCGACTCCTCTTTGGTAGAGGTGAAGGTTGTACTCGGGGAAATTGCCCAGCGTTCAGGTGGAATTGTCGCTCATGTCGTGAACTTGAAGGAGTTGGGCCTCCTGATGCAATCTGAGAAAGGCAAAATGGCGCTCAGCGCCGACGTGATGTGGGTCTTTATTGGTAACCGTCAGGAGATGATGACAAATCTCAAAAGGATGTCGAGCAATCCGGCGGTCGCCGCCCTGCTTGGAAGTCGCGTCATGGAGGACGAAAGCCACCCCTTCTGCCTGGCTTCCAATCACACAACCAGAATGCCGCCTTCGGAGATCGAGATTTCGATGGTGTGGATCGAGACGGGACCGGCGTTCAGAGAGTGCCTCTATGAGGAGTTCATGCAGGCATTCGGTATCGCACACGATTTCCCCGAGGGCGTTCCTTCCATTTTCAGCGAAGATCGACTGCACACCGCCCCAAGCGAACTCGACTGGGTTCTGTGGCGTATTCATACCGACCCCAGCATAGTCACCGGCATGGGTGTCGATGGTGCACGCGTTGCCGCGAGCACCATTCTCTCACTGCTCCGAGGGAGCGCTGGACCGGCCACCACGCCCTGACTCGCGAGAGAGCAGCCACGCATGTGACTCTGCCCCACCCCCCATCAACACTCCGGCAACGCCACGCTCAAGCCCCCGAGGCTCGT
>NZ_JAYRYM010000268.1:0-4771 GCF_041917035.1 Devosia sp.
AGGCATGGGCGAGGATGGTGGCGTAGTAGGCGTAGCCGGCATTGACCGGCATGTCGGCGCACACGCTCGGCCCCGCCACCAGCCGCAGACAGGTCCGGCCGTCGACGAACTCGTAGATCAGCGTACCGTCCCAGTAGCGGTCCACCCACTCGGCCGGCAGCTTGCGACTGTGGTTGTGATAGGGGCTCGAGTGGATACCCATCTCGACGAAGTCCTGCCCCTCCGGCCGGAGGAAGCTGAACCAGGCATTGTGCCCGGGCCACATCTCGACCACCTTGTCTCCGGCCAGCGCCAGGACCACGGTCCGGGTGCGCCCGGGATCGAAGCCGAGCGTCAGCCGCGTCGGGGTCAGGGCGTTGCGATCATCGAGCGCCAGCAGCGGCTCCGCCGAGATGAAGCCGGTCTTGGCCCAGCTGTTGCCCGCCGGCACGTCGACCTCGAGCCCGTCGGCGGCATAGCGCGCAAAGCCCTCGAAATTGCCGCCGGCGACCGCGGCCGGCTCGAAGGCCGGCGTAGGCGCGCCATCGAACAGCGTTTCGACCGGCAGGGGCTCGACCCCCGGCGCCGGCTCGGCGGCGACGGCCTCGATCGTGGCCGCGCGGCGGGAGACCCGGATTGCCCTGAGCGCCATGTGCGCCGGCAGCCCGGCAGCGGCCGGATGGGAAAAGGCATAGAGCCGGTAGCCCGCTCCCTCGGCGACGTTCTTCCAGGGCCGGGCGACGACTTCCTTGCCGTCGAGCTCGACCGCGACCCAGCCCGGCCGCAGCACGAAGGTGACCTCGCGCGGCGCCTCGCCCGGCAGCACCAGCTTGTCGTAGTCGTCGGTGCCGTGCGGATCGACATGCATTTCGCTCGCCGCGCTGCCGTCGGCCTGCCGGATCCAGTAGAAGCGCACGCAGGGCCAGCCGGGATCGTTGCCCACGACGCCGCCCCAGCCCGTCTCGGCCAGCGAAAGGCCGAAACCGTCGGTGAGGTCGGGATCGAACTCATAGGCAATGCGCACCTCGGCATCGCCGTGGAAGGCGTCAAGCCAGACCACCGGGTCGTTTGTCAGCAGCCCGACCTTCCCCCAACCATTGTCCGGCGGGACATCGACGATCAGGGCGCCGTCCTCGTAGCGCGCGTGCTGCTCGAAAATGCCGCCATGCGCCTGGTGCGGCAGGAAGAGGTCGGTCGCGGTCCCGGCGAACAGCACTTCCTCGGGGGGCGCCATCCAGTCGTCCGGCCCGATTTCGGGCGCAGCCGGGGCCACCTCGACCTCATCGAGGGGTGCCTCCTCGATCACCACCTCGGCTTCAGGCCCGGGCGCGACCCAGTCGTCGCCGGGGCCGGCCGACAGCGATTGCGCCATCCGGGCGACCACCGGATCGAAGAGCCGGCGCTGCCCACGGGCATAGCTCGCCTCGAACATGTGGATCACCTCACCGGCGAGGATCACCTTGCGATAGAAGATGTCGCTGCCGCGATAGCCGGAGAGCACGTACCAGTCCTCCCCGCCGCGGCGATAAGTGACCCTGTCGTAGTCGCCGCTCGCCAGATCGTCCTCGAGCAGTTCATCGATCGTCCATTCGAAGACGTTGTAGGCGCCGTAGACGAAGAACCTGCCGACGCCGCCCGGCGCCGTGAAGCTGCGGCCGTCATCGTTCTGCGGCGCCTCGTCCATCTCGAACAGGTCGGCGGGGTATTCCAGGCCGGTGCCGAAGCGATCATTGACCCAGGCGGTCCAGTCCTCGCCGGCCGGCAGCGGCACCGGGGCGAGTTCGGTCTCGTCCTCCGCCCCGTCCTCCACCTCGAGTTCCGCCCCGGGCGGATCGCCGGCGAGGATGTAGCGCCCGAAGGCCCAGCCCTGCTCGCCGTCCTCGAGCTCGACCTTGAGCCAGTCGCCGCGCCGGGCGATGACCCGAACCACGGTATCGGGCCCCATCTTGCGCAGGGTGCGGTAGGTGGTGCCCGGTCCGGCGCGCAGCGCGAGGAAGTTGTCGCCCTGCGGGTTGAGGCCGCCCACATGGTCGGCATCCGCTGCCGTTGGAGCGAGGGCGAGGGCGGCGGCGACGAAGCCGGTGCGCAGCAGGCGCGACCACGTTGTCATGAACGGGCTCCCGATGACCGGCGAGAGCGGCGAGGCGCGAGTTGCCCGACCACGCGCCGGGCCAGCGGCAGGGCCGATTGCGGCACCGGCAACATCACCGTGACGTATTGCGGGCCGAAGCGCGCCAGATAGGCATAGGTGACCTGGAGCGTCGCCGGCGGCCCCTGATCGAGATCGACGCCCGCGAGCCAGGTCAGCACGGCGGACCAGACGTGCAGCACGCCGTTGAGCATCAGCCCGTCGGTTCCGACGATCACTTCGCGCGACGCCGGCTCGAGTTGCCGGCGCATCACCCGGCCGCCGAGCAGATAGGCACCGGCCATGAGAAGCACGACAACGCCCGCCATGCCCAACATGGCGGGCGCAGCCTCCGGGTCGAACAGGGCGAAGGCGCCGAAGATCAGCAGGACGAGGCCCACGACCAGCGCCAGCGCGCCACGCTTGTCGGCGCGGTCGGCAGCGACGGCCCGCGCCGCGAAGGCCTCGAACTCCGCCGCCGCGACGGTCCAGCGGGCGATGACGTTGCGCCCCGCGAGGAGATCGGCACGGACCCGTGCGAAGCGGAGGAAGAGCAACACCACCGCGAGCCCGGCAATGAGCGCGAAGACGGCGAGCAGCGTGATCGCGTGCATCGCGTAGCCGAGTGCGGCGAACAGGTCGTCGCGGACGACCCACTGCAGCACCAGCCACACCGCCGCCGCCGCCGCGACGCCGAAGGAAATCCAGGCGCCGATCAATGGGTTGCTGCGCAAGACGAACGACCTCCGCCGCCGGCACCGGACGAGCGAACGTCGATCACCCCTGACGCGGCACTGCGTTTACCCTGCCATGGCGGTGGCGCCGGGGAATTGATGCCGATCAACCGGCATGCGGCGACCCGCACGCCGCGACGAGGCGCCGCGACTTGGAGGATTCGCCCGTTCGTCGCCCCGACGCGGCCCGGACGAGGATCAATTCCTCATCAGCGACAATGGCCTGCAAAACACCCGTACCAAGGTCGTTTATTTCAGACATACAATCAGCTTTGACATATGAAATTTGCCGCGCCATAAAGGCGACAGCAGCCCGCAGCAAGACGGGCGCCGGGATGGAGGGATGGAATGGCCGAAATCGGAGTGCACGCGCGTTCGCTGCCCGGACTTCCCGACGCCCATGCGCGGATCCCGGTGTGGAACGCCGAAGACTGGTACTACGAGGATTTCGTCGTCGGCGACAAAATCCGCTCGATCCGCCGCACCATCTCGGAAGGCGAGTCGATGCTGTTCAACTCGCTGGTGATGGACCACCACCCCTATGTCTCGGATCGCGAGTTCGCCGAGCAGCAGGGGGTGTTCGGCAAGCGTCTGGTCGCCGGCGCCATGGTGTTTTCTTACGGGCTGGGGCTGGTCGCGACCAACTGCCTGAACTCGTTTTCCTACGGCTACGACCGGCTGCGCTTCATCAAGCCGGTGTTTATCGGCGACACCATCTATACTATCCGCGAAAACCTCTCCAAGCAGGTCGACAGCGAGACCACGGGCAAGCTCAGGGTCAGCTACTCGGTCTACAAGGGCGAGGGCGAACTGGCGCTCTACGCCGAGCACCTCTTGACGGCGCTTTATCGCGACCCCGCTGCCTTTGCCGAGGAGGCGAAACAGCGACAGGCCGAAAAGCGCGCCCGCAAGCAGCAGGCGGCGGCAGAACGGGCCGACGACAATGGCTGAGCCGGTCGCGCTGCGCGGCATGACCTGGAACCACAGCCGCGGCTACGACCCGATGGTCGCGACCTCGGCCGCCTACGCCGCGGCGCATCCGGGGGTGTCGATCAGCTGGGAGAAGCGCTCGCTGCAGGCCTTTGCCGACCAGCCGATCGAGACGCTGGCCGACAGCTACGACCTGCTGGTGATCGATCACCCCCATGTCGGGGAGGTGGCGCGCAACCACCTGCTGCTGCCGCTCGACGGCATCGGGCGGGACGACGAACTCGCCCTCCTCGCCCGCCAGTCGGTGGGCCTGTCGCATGCCTCCTATGCCTTCGACGGCCGCCAGTGGGCCCTTGCGATCGATGCGGCGACCCCCGTGGCCGCCTATCGGCCCGACCGGATCGCGGCACCGCCGCGGCGCTGGGACGAGACGATCGCGCTCGCCCGTGCCGGCGAGGTCTGCTGCGCGCTGGTACCGATCAACGCGCTGATGACGTTCTTCGGCCTCGCCCGGAACCGCGGCCACGCGATTGCCGAGGGCGAGGAACTGCTGCGCCCCGACGCCGCGGCGGACATTCTCGAGCAGATGCGCGAACTGACCGCGCTCGTCGATCCGCGCTGCCTCGCGCTCGATCCGATCGGCATCTACGAGTGGATGGGGCGATCCGCGGATGCGCCGGCCTATTCGCCCTACGGCTACGGCTACACCAACTACAGCCGGGCGGGCTATTGCGCCCACCCGCTGGTCTTTGCCGACGCCCCCGGCTTCGACGACAATGGCCCGCGCGGCACCGTGCTGGGCGGCACGGGGATCGCGGTATCGGCCCGCACCCGGCACGCCGACATCGCCCTCGACTATGCCTTCGCGCTCGCCGCGGCGGACTGCCAGAAGGGCCTCTACTTCTCCAGCGGCGGCCAGCCGGGCAACGCTGTCGCGTGGGAAGACGCCGACTGCAATGCCGCCTGCCACGACTTCTTCATCAACACCCGCGCGACGCTC
>NZ_JAYRYM010000269.1:0-4762 GCF_041917035.1 Devosia sp.
TAGTCGAAGCGGGTTTCGAGGCCCATATTGCCCACCAGCGCCTCGCCGGTGGAGAGCCCGATGCCGATCACCACTTCATCGATGCCGCCGCGATTGCCGGCCCTGAGCCCGAAGGCGTCGGCGGCGTTGAGCGCCTTCAATCGGTTGCGCATGCCGAGCGCCGCCTCGACGGCGCGGCGCGGATGGTCGGCGACATCGACCGGGGCGTTCCAGAACGCCATGATGGCATCGCCGATGAACTTGTCGATGGTCCCCAGCCGGCCGGTGATCTCCTCTCCGAGCGCCCCGAACATGGTATTGAGCAGCGCCAGGATCTGCGGCGGGGTGAGCTTTTCGGAGAGCGGGGTGAAGCCGCGCACGTCCGAGAACATCACGGTGACCTGCCGCATCTCGCCGCCGAGCTTCAGCCGGTCGCCGTTCTTTTCGATCTCTGTGAGCAGCGTGGGCGAGACATAGTAGCCGAAGGCGCGTCGGATCTGCTTTTTCGCCTGGTCCGTGGTGAGGAAGCGGAAGAACACCAGCGCCAGATAGAGCAGCGTCAGCGCGACGAGGGCATAGCTGGGATCGATCATTGTGCCGTTGGTGACGAACATCCACCACGAAAACGCCGTGACGCCACCCAGCGACAAAACGCCGACGGTGAGGCCGGCCAGTGGACCGAGCTGCAGCACGATAATCACCAGCAGTGCGCCGATCAGCAGCAGGCCGACGATCTCGAGCCCGGCCACCCAGTCGGGGCGGGTGAGATAGGCGCCGGCAAGGATCTGCTCGATCGCCTGGGCGTGGACGGTGACGCCGGGCACGTTGTCACCGAGCGTCGTGGTATGGAGGTCGAGCAGGCCCGAGGCCGAGGTGCCGATGAGGACGATGTGGCCGGCGATGCGATCGGCAAGCTGTCGATAGCCGGGCCCCAGCACATCCTTGGCCGGCACCAGCATGTCGGCCCGTGGCCTCGAATAGTAGATCCACAGATCGCCTTCCGAGGTAAGGGGAACCGAGAAATCGGCGAGCCGCAGCCCCTCGACATAGCCCTCCGCCGCCGTGTCGCCGAAGACCACGACGGTGCCGATGCCCAGCGCCAGCCGCAGCGCCTCGATGGACAGGGTGGGAAACAGCTTGTCGCCGTTGGTCCACAGCATCGGCAGGCGACGGATCGCACTGGTGGAGAGTTCGGTGTTGAGGCTGAGCGCGGCGAGGCCGGGCGCCGCCTCGCGCAGCAGAGGCAGCGGCGCCGCCACGCCGGTGAGGAACGGGATCGACGCCGACGGATCGGGACCGGAGACCGCAAAGCCGCCTTTCGGCCCGCCGGTCATCGGCTTGCCGTTGGGGGTGCGCGAAAACCCCAGGATCGCCGGGGAGCGGGACAGCGCCGTCGCGAACATCGCGTCGTAGTCGGGCAGGTTGGCGGCATCGACGCCCGGGATCTCGGCCGCGATCCGGCTGGGCGACATGCGATCGGCCTCGGGGAACAGCACGTCGAAGCCGATGGCGGCGGCGCCCAGTTCGGTCAGCCGGTCCGCCAGCGTCGCCAGCCGGTCGCGCGGCCACGGCCACTGGCCGAGCGCGTCGAGCGAGGCTTCGTCGATGTCGATGACCCGGACCGGGAACTCCCCCTGTGGCCTCGGATGCAGCCGCTGGTAGAAATCGAAGGCGATCTCGCGCAGCACCTGCACCGGGAACGGATCGGCGGCGCGCACGAGCGTCAGCCCGATGACGATGACAAGGCCCAGGAGGATGGGGAGCAGACGGCGGATCATCCCCACTGCTTACCTTGTCTGCGCCGGACTGTCAGGGCACGGAGTTGAGGATGAACGGGCCGCGGTACTTCTCTGGCTCGCCGACATTGCTGACCGGGTCCTGCTCGGGCACCGTCACCGGCCGGTTGAGGCATCGCCGCGCCTGCTCCAGCCGGAACGCGGCGAGCAGTTCGGACTGCGAGTTGGCATAGGGGAACCGCGTGCGCAGCGCCTCGCGCGCCTGCCCCCTGATATCGTCGGTGAGGCCGAGCACCAGCGCCTCCGCGGTGTTCGCCTGGCCCAGTTCGCAGACCTCGTCGACGACGACGCACTTGTCGTCGAGGGTGCACAGGATCACCGCGCCATGGAACAGCAGCAGGCTGGTCTGCTGCGCATCGACATTGAGGTCGAAGGCGGTACCGCGCACCCCCACGGTACCGGTGGGGGTAGTGATCAGATAGCGGTCCTTGGCCGCGCCACCGGTGATGAACCGGAACGTTCCGGCGAGGGCATTGACCGCGAACTTGCCGGCCGAGCCGTCCTCGCGCAGCAGATAGTCATCGATGACGAGGCTCGAGCGCGGTCCGATCACCAGCCTGGTCCGGTCCGAGAAACGCAGCTCGACCAGCCCGCTCGCATCCGTCACCACCTTGTCGCCAATGAACACGTCGCTGCCGACGGCGAGCACGCGGGTGCCGGCCTTGGCCTCGAGCGTGGCGTTCTGGTCGACGCCCATCGCGACGCCGGACGCCGCCAGCGCCGGTGCGCCCAGCAGCACGGCGAACACCGCGACGAACAGCGAGATGGGGGCACGCATCGACAGTCTCCTCCTGCCCGACAGGTCCGACCGGTTCAGATGCCACGCCGCAGATGAATGCCCGGTGAATGCGGCGTTCGGCAAAACCCGGCAAGCTCAAACTCTGCGCTTGCCTCGGGCGCGCCGGCTTGCCAGCATCGTCGTCCGTGATGCGGGCGCAGCAGGTGTCCGGCGCGAGGGACGAGGGTCAATGGTCGAGCTCTTCTTTCTGCTGTTTCTCGGACTCGAACTCAAACACTTCATCGCCGACTATTTCATGCAGCCCGGCTGGATGCTGGCCGGCAAGGGCGACTTTCGCAAGATCGGCGGCTATGCCCATGCGGGCGTGCACGCCGGGCTGAGCCTCATCGTGCTGCTGCTCGCCGGCACCCCGCTCCTGGCGCTCGTCGGACTGGTGCTCGGCGAGTTCGCCGTCCACTACCTGCTCGACTATTCCAAGATCCACTACTCGCGCGGCGTGCACGTCGACACCCAGCCGCGCCGCTTCTGGAGCCTGCACGGGCTCGACCAGATCACCCACCAGCTGACCTATGGCGCGATGATCTACCTGGTGCTGCTGGCCAAGGGGCTCGCGTAGCGCGTCGCGCTACTTGCGGCTCCGCCGCGCCGCCTTGCTCTCGTCGGGCTTTTCCACCAGCTGCGCCAGGATCTTGTCGACCAGATCGAGGTCTTCGCGCTTGCCCTCGGACTGCTGCTGCAGATCGACCAGATAGCTGGTCGTGTAGTAGAGCCGCCGGGCCAGCAGCGTCGCCACGTGCAGCGCCACCTCCGGATCGCCGCCGAGGAACTGGATGGCATCCTCGATCACATAGGCCTTCACCGCCGACAGCGCCTTGACGGTAGCGCTGGCCGGGATGTCGAGCAGCGCCGACATCTCGCCGAAGATCGAACCCGGCTCGTCGATGTAGCTGACCTGGGTATCCTTGCGCAGCACCTCGACCTGACCCTCGATCAGCACCAGGAGCTTGCCCTCCTGACTGCCCTCGTCGATCATCACCTGGCCCGGCTTGAAGCGGACGGCCTCGCGTCCCTTGCAGTAGTCGAGAATATCAGACATCGGGCCCTCACCTGACGCGTTCGCTATAGTGCTCATCGGCAATCGTTTCGTCAAATAAAGCCGGCTTTTGGGCACGCGCCCGCCATGCCGCAAATAAAGCAGAAGGGCCGGCGGACCGGCCCTTCGACGCGCCGCAACGGCGACGTCAGTGATTGTCGCGCGGCACGCCCATGGTCTGGGCCAGGCGCTGGTACTTCACCGCCGGCTTCAGCACCCCTCCCGAACCGAGCTGGTCGACGATGCCGCGCTGGATCTCCTGCCACGGCGTCTGGTGGTCCGGATACTTGTAGCCCCCCATGGAGGCGAGGTCGGCGCGGCGCTTCTGCAGCTCCTCGGCGGAAATCAGGATATCGGCCGAACCCTTGTTGAGGTCGATCCGCACGCGGTCGCCGGTGCGCAGGATGGCGAGGTTGCCGCCGGCGGCCGCTTCGGGGGAAGCATTGAGGATCGAGGGCGATCCCGAGGTGCCGGACTGCCGCCCGTCGCCGATGCAGGCGAGCGAGGTGATGCCCTTCTTGATGAGGTAGTCGGGCGGCCGCATGTTGACCACCTCGGCAGCACCCGGATAGCCGATCGGGCCGGCGCCGCGCATGAACAGCAAGGTATGCTCGTCGATCTCGAGCGCGGGATCGTCGATGCGGTGGTGGTAATCCTCCGGACCGTCGAAGACCACGGCCTTGCCCTCGAACATGCCCGGATGCGCCGGGTCCGAGAGGTAGCGCGTGCGGAACTCCTCGGAGATGACGCTGGTCTTCATCACCGCGTTGTCGAACAGGTTGCCGCGCAGCACGAGGAAGCCGGCATCCTTCTTCAGCGGATCGGCGACCGAGCGGATGACCTTGTAGTCCTGCACCGTGGTGTTGCGGCAGTTCTCGCCCATCGTCCGGCCATTGACGGTGGGGGCGTTCTCGCGGATCAGCCCCGCCTTCATCAACTCGTTGACCACGGCCGGAACGCCGCCGGCATGGTAGTAGTCCTCGCCCAGGTACTCGCCGGCCGGCTGCATGTTGACCAGCAGCGGCACCTTGTGCCCGTGCGTCTGCCAGTCGTCGATGCCGAGATCGACGCCGATGTGCCGGGCGATGGCATTGACGTGGATGGGGGCGTTGGTGGAGCCGCCGATCGCCGAGTTGACGACGATGGTGTTGATGA
>NZ_JAYRYM010000270.1:0-4758 GCF_041917035.1 Devosia sp.
CGAAAGCGCCTCGGGCCAGTATCCGGTCGAGTCGGTCACCATGATGAACAAGGTGGCGATGGCGGTGGAGTCCGACGTCAACTACCGCGGCATCATCCGCGCGCAGGCCGCCGAGCCCGAGGCCACCGCCGCCGATGCCATCTCGGCCGCCACCCGCCAGGTTGCCGAAACCCTCGATCTGGCGGCCATCGTCACCTACACCTCCTCGGGCTCCACCGCCATCCGCGCGGCGCGCGAGCGGCCTGCCAAGCCTGTCCTCGCCCTCTCGCCCAACCTGCGCACGGCACGCCGGCTTGCAGTGGTCTGGGGCGTGCAGTGCGTCGAGACGCCGGACGCGGTCAATCTCGAGGACATGGTCGATCGCGCCTGCGTCATCGCCTACCAGGAGGGGCTGGCCCGTCCGGGCGACCGCATCGCCATCACGGCCGGTATCCCGCTGGGCACCCCCGGCGCCACCAACATGCTCCGCATTGCCTTCGTCCGGCAGGACGGCGCCGGGTCGTCGTAAGGGCGGCCCGCTCGACACCCCCTCCCGCCCTCTCCCGCATAGGGGGAGCCGTGGATCGCGCTTCCGGTCGGGCCTGGCCTCGACCACCGGCGGACACCCTCCCCCTTGCGGGAAGGCTTGGGGAGGGGGTAGCCACAGGCACCCACTCGAAAGGTTTCCCCATGACCACCGCCCTCGACGCCACCCTCGCCCATGTCGATGCCCATCTCGATGACAGCGTCGAGCGGCTGAAGACGCTGGTGGCGATCAAGTCGATTTCCACCGACCCGGCCTTTGTCGGCGAGGTGCACCGGGCCGCCGACTGGCTGGCGGCCGAGATCGGGGCGCTGGGCTTCAGTTCCTCCGTCCGCCCCACGCCCGGCCATCCGGTGGTGATCGGGCACGATCTCGCCGCCGCCGGACCGCACGTGCTCTTTTACGCCCACTACGACGTCCAGCCCGTCGACCCGCTGAACCTGTGGCACACCGACCCGTTCACCGCCACTGCGGTTGCCGGCGCCGATGGCGAGACCCAGATCGTCGGCCGCGGCACGTCCGACGACAAGGGACAATTGCTCACCTTCGTCGAGGCCTGCCGGGCCTGGAAGGCGGTCAACGGCAGCCTGCCGCTCAAGGTCAGCCTGATCTTCGAGGGCGAGGAGGAGATCGGCGGCAAGAGCCTGCCCGGCTTCCTCGCCTCCGCGCGGGAGGAACTGGGCGTCGCCGACATCGCGCTGGTCTGCGACACCGACCTGTGGAACGCCACGACGCCCGCCATCGTCACCATGCTGCGCGGCCTCGTCGGCGAAGAGATCGAGATCACCTGCGCCAGCCACGACCTGCATTCGGGCATGTACGGCAATGCCGCGCGCAATCCCATCCAGGTGCTCGCCGACATCATCGCCTCGCTGCGCAACCCCGATGGCAGCGTCGCCATTGCGGGCTTTTACGACGATGTCGCCGAGCTGCCGGCCGATATCGCGGCCCTGTGGAAGCGGCTTCCCTACGACGAGGCGGCCTTCCTCAGGGGAGCCGGGCTGACGACACCGGCGGGCGAGGCCGGGCGCTCCGTGCTTGAGCAGACCCGTTCGCGTCCCAGCTGCGAGATCAACGGCATCAGCGGCGGCTATACCGGCGACGGCTTCAAGACCGTCATTCCCGCCCGGGCCAGCGCCAAGATCTCGTTCCGCCTCGTCTCCGGCATGGACCCGGTGAAGATTCGCGCCGCATTCCGCCGGCATGTCGAGGACCGGCTGCCGCCCGACGCCACCGTCTCGTTCAGGGAACACGGCGGCAGCCCGGCCGTCTCGGTGCCCGCCGATGGGCCGTTCCTCAACAGGGCCGCCGCTGCGCTGGCCGAGGAGTGGGGAAACGAGGCGGCGCTGATCGGCTCGGGCGGCTCCATCCCGGTCGCCGGCGACTTCAAGCGCCAGCTCGGGCTCGACACCCTGCTCATCGGCTTTGCCCGCGAGGACGACCGCATCCACTCGCCCAACGAGAAGTACAATCTCTCGAGCTTCCACAAGGGCATCCGCTCCTGGGTGCGTATCCTCGCGGCCTTCGCGGCGGCCTAGTCGTTCGGGCCACCGAAAAAACAAAGGCCCGCCGAAGCGGGCCATTGGCAGGTTCGAAGCAGACCTCAGCCCTGGCGGGCCTTGTAGCGCTTGTCGACCTTGTTGATGATGTACACGCGGCCGCGGCGGCGCACGAGCTTGTTGGCGCGATGGCGACCCATCAGTGCCTTGAGCGAGTTGGTGACCTTCATTCAAAGACCTCGAAACGAAACAAAAAAGGCGCCGCGCGCCTTCGAATTCGCCCTGTCAATACGGGCAAACGCCCGGCCTGTCAACGCCCGGGAACGCCCTCGCCAACCGCATTTCGCCGCCCGCGGGCGTCGCTACCCGGCGGTTAACCGGCTGGCAATTGCTGCGCCCCCACAATCGGCCGTCGCTTCCGCGGGGATCCCATGACAACCGCAACCAGGCCGAGCTTTGCCAAGCTGGATGTGCTGCTCGTCGAGCCGACCCCGCACATGTCCACGCTGATCGTCTCCATGCTGCGTCACCTCAAGGTGCACAGCGTCGATGAGGCGTCCACCTCGTCGGCGGCCCTCGCCCAGCTGGCGCAGCGCAAGTACGGGGCCATCCTCGTCGACGAGGCGCTCCGGCCGATGGACGGCATCGCCCTCACCCGCGCCCTACGGGCGGCCGAGGGGCCCAACCGCGACACTGCGGTGGTGATGATGTCGTCGACGCCCGACACCGCGCGCATCCTCGCCGCCCGCGACGCCGGCATCAGCGAATTCCTGCGCAAGCCGTTCGCCGCCCAGCACGTCGAGACGCGTCTCGTCTCGATCCTTGCCGCGCCGCGCGAGTTCATCACCTCGGGCGCCTATGCCGGTCCCGACCGGCGTCGCCGGCAGGTGGACTACAAGGGCGCGGAGCGGCGCGGCCGCTGACCTCATTGCTCCGCGGTCGCGGCGATCTCGCTCCAGCGATGGCAGGCGACCATCCGGCCATTGTCCAGCGTCTCGAGCGGCGGCCGGCTCTCGGCACACAGCGCCGCGGCATGGCGGCAGCGGGTGCGGAACGTGCATCCCGATGGCGGGTTGATCGGCGACGGGATTTCGCCGACGAGGCCGTCGATCGTGCGTTGCCGCGCCCGCTGCGGGTCCGGTATCGGAACGGCCGTCAGGAGCGCCCTCGTATAGGGGTGCCTGGGATCGGCATAGAGCTCGTCACCGCTCGCCAGCTCGACGATGCGCCCCAGGTAGAGCACCAGGATGCGGTCGGAGACGTGCCGCACGACGCTGAGATTGTGCGAGATGAACACCAGCGTCAGCCCGAACTTCTCCTTGAGGTCGCCCAGCAGGTTGAGGATCTGCGCCTGGATCGACACATCGAGCGCCGAAACCGGCTCGTCGCAGACGATCAGCTTGGGTTCGGTGATCAAGGCCCGGGCGATCCCGATGCGCTGCGCCTGTCCGCCCGAGAACTCGTGCGGGTAGCGGTTGATCATCTCGGGCAGCAGGCCCACCGCCTCCATCGCCCTGATCACCCGCTCGCGCCGGCCCGCGGCGTCGATCTCCGGCATCAGCGTCCGCAGCGGATCGGCGATGATCTCACCCACCGTCATGCGCGGGTTGAGCGAGGCCAGGGGATCCTGGAAGATGATCTGCAGGTCGCGGCGGCGCAGCCGCATCTCCTCCTCGGGCAGCCGCGCGATATCCTCGCCGAGCCACAGCACGCGCCCCTCGTCGGGCGACAGCAGCTGCAGGATGCAGCGGCCGAGCGTCGATTTCCCGCACCCGCTCTCCCCCACGATGCCGAGCGTCTCGCCGCGCTTGACGGTGAAGCTGATGTCCTGCAGCGCCTTGAGCTGAAACGGCCGGGTGAACAGGCCACTCGAAACCGAGAAGAACTTGGAGAGGTTCTCGATCTTCAGCAGGTCGTCGTTCGTGTCGAGCATCACGCAACCTCCTCGTACTTGAGAGGTCCCTGATGCCAGCAGGCCCGGGCCCTTGACCCGCCGTCCACCGGCAGCAATTGCGGGCGCTCGGCGAAACAGGTCTCGAAGCGGAAGGCGCAGCGCGGGTGGAAGGCGCAGCCGCTCGGCAGCCGTTCGAGGCTGGGCGGCAGGCCCTGGATCGGGTCGAGCCGCTGCGCCCGCTTGGCGACATGCGGCGTCGAATGCAGCAGGCCCAGCGTGTAGGGATGGCGCGGCTCGTAGAACAGCTCGTCGACGGTTCCCGTTTCGACGCAGCGCCCCCCGTACATCACCATCATCCGGTCGGCGACGCCGGCCACGACGCCGAGGTCGTGGGTGATCAGCACCAGTGCCGTGCCGAACTCGCTCGTCAGCGTCTTGAACAGGTCCAGCATCTGCGCCTGAACCGTGACGTCGAGCGCCGTCGTCGGCTCGTCGGCGATCAGGATTTTCGGCCGGCACAGCAAGGCCATGGCGATCATCACCCGCTGCCGCATGCCGCCCGACAATTCGTGCGGGTAGGCATTGGCCCGCTTGACCGGTTCCGGAATCCCGACCCGCTCCAGCATCTCGACGACCGCCCGCGCCGCCTTGTCCGGGGCGAAGCCCTGGTGCCGGACCAGCACCTCGGCCAGCTGCGTGCGGATCTTGAGGCTCGGGTTGAGCGAGGTCATCGGATCCTGGAAGATCATCGCGATGTCCTTGCCGCGATAGGCGTCGAGCTTCTCGCCCGGCAGCCCGATGAGGTCGACCTCGCCCAGCATGGCCCGACCGCTGGCGCGGCC
>NZ_JAYRYM010000271.1:0-4730 GCF_041917035.1 Devosia sp.
TGATCTCGCTGTCGGCCGGCGAGCCCGACTTCGACACGCCGGACAACATCAAGATGGCCGCGATCAAGGCGATCGCCGACGGCAAGACGAAGTACACCGCCGTCTCCGGCATCACCGAGCTGCGCCAGGCCATCGTCGCCAAGTTCAAGCGCGAGAACGGCCTCGACTACAAGTGGCAGCAGGCGATCGTCTGCACCGGCGGCAAGCAGGTCCTGTTCAACGCCTTCATGGCGACGCTGAACCCCGGCGACGAGGTGCTGATCCCGGCGCCCTACTGGGTCTCCTATCCGGAGATGGTGGCGCTTTGCGGCGGCACGCCGACCTTCGTCTCCGCCGGTCCCGAGACCAACTACAAGCTGACCGCCGAGGCGCTCGACAAGGCGATCACGCCGAAGACCAAGTGGTTCCTCTTCAACTCGCCGTCGAACCCGACGGGCGCGGCCTACACCCGCGCCGAGCTGAAGGCGCTCACCGACGTGCTGATGAAGCACCCGCAGGTCTGGATCCTCACCGACGACATGTACGAGCATCTCGTCTACGGCGAGTTCACCTTCACCACGCCGGCCCAGGTCGAGCCGAACCTCTACGAGCGCACGCTGACCATGAACGGCCTCTCCAAGGCCTATTCGATGACCGGCTGGCGCATCGGCTACGCCGCCGGCCCCGAGGCCCTGATCAAGGCGATGGACCTCGTCCAGGGGCAGCAGACCTCGGGCGCCAACTCCATCGCCCAGTGGGCGGGCGTCGAGGCGCTGAACGGCACGCAGGACTACATCCCGGTCCGCCGCAAGGCCTTCGAGCAGCGCCGCGACCTGGTGGTGTCGATGCTCAACCAGGCCAAGGGCCTCTCCTGCCCGACGCCGGAAGGCGCCTTCTACGTCTATCCCTCCCTCAAGGAGGTGATCGGCAAGAAGGCTCCGTCGGGCAAGACCATCGCCACCGACGAGGACTTCGCCATGGAGCTCGTCGAGAGCGAGGGCGTCGCCATCGTCCACGGCTCGGCCTTCGGCCTGGGACCGGCCTTCCGCCTGTCCTATGCGGAATCGACCGAGACGCTGACCACCGCCTGCGAGAAGATCCAGAAGTTCTGCGCCGAGCTGCGCTGAGCGACCACGACAAGGCCTGACGGCCACAGGCCCGCCCCTCACCGGGCGGGCCTTGTTTTTGTGTTGAACCGAATCGCCCTGCCTTGCGACCCATGATCAAGTGAGCGGCTTCAGGGCCTCTCTTCGTGGCAGTCCCGGGCGACATGGCGCCTCTCGCCGGGATGTCCAACCGATGTCAGGGTCAGGACCGGCAAACCGCCGGCACCGCCCTCCCGTACAGGGCAGGCCTCGCCATGCCGTTGACGACCCTCGCGAGCCTCTTCCCCGCAGCCCTCGCGCTGGCCGGGACGCTCGGCCTCACCGGCGACGCCCCGCGTGCGCCGGCAACCTCCGTTCTCTATTGCACCGGATGCCTCTGCCAGGAGGATCGCCCCGTCATGACGACGCCCGGCGACTGGGTGGCCACGGGCCGGATGGGCGCGCGCGTGACCTTGCGCTTCATGCCCCACGATCCGGCCCGCCGGATCGCCTCCAGCTGCAGGCCGCAGCCGCGCGGCTGACCGCCAGAGAATTCCCTGAACCTTTTCGCCAGCCGTCGCGACCCATGGTCAAGTTCATCGACCAGCGGCCCACATGACGCCGCGACCTTCAGGGAGACCACCATGTTCGCCCGCTCCGTCTTCACCGGCCTCGTCCTCGCCGCCGGCCTCGCCTCCGCCCAGGCCGCGACCGTCGGCCAGTCGCCGGCCCAGTCCATGTCCCGGCCCGTGACCTACTGCGGTCCGTGCCTCTGCACGGCCACGCCGCCCGCCATGACGGTCTCGGGCGACTGGGTGCCTAACGGCCAGCTCCTCGGCGGGTCGCAGGTGCTGAAGTTCCGCCCGGCCGGCCAGGCGGTCTCGACGCTGACCGTCTGCAATCGCTAAGCCGGCGCATCAAAGCCGCCTCATGTGAGATGTGGCCGCGTGACCTGCAAGGTCAGGTGGCTTGCGGCAGCGCAAGGTCACCATCGGCTCCGACGTTTAGAATGTTTCTCAACTTCCTGAACGATGGATCCACTCAATGGATATGACTTGCGGTGTGCAGATCACCCAGGCCGAACGCGCCGAACACCTGCTGAAGGCCATGGCCCATGCACAGCGGCTTGCCGTCCTGTGCTGCCTCACCGAGGGCGAACATTCGAGCACGGCGATCGCCAGGCGCTCCGGCATGCGGCTCCCGGCCGTGAGCCACCATCTCGGCATCCTGCGCAATGCCGGCATTGTCGCCTCCCGGCGATCCGGCCGCAGCATCATCCACACGATCGAGTCGCCGCAGGCCACGAAGGTGCTGGAGGCCCTGCGCGCCGCCTGAGCGGCGGCCATCCCGGCGAAGACGACTACATCGCTACGGACAGACGAAAAGGGCCGCCTCGCTGAGGCGGCCCTTCCCTTTGATGGAAAGTCTGTCGGCGATCAGTAGCGGGCGACGACGGCCGACGGTCCGGTCGAGAACAGGTAGTTCACGCCGACCTTCACGGCATGGACGTCGCCGCGCTGGGTCGCCCAGATGTTCGGAGCACCGGTCATGTCGATCCGGAAGCGGCCGAAGCTCATGTAGTTGTACTCGAGCTTGGCAGTCAGGTTCTGCGTGATGGCGTATTCGAGGCCAGCGCCGACCGTCCAGCCGATACGAGTGGACGAACCGGAGATCCAGTTGTTGTTCTGGTCATGGCCGACGGAGAAGCCACCGAGAGCGAGGCCGCCCTTGGCGTAGAGCATGGCGCGGCCAAAGGTGAAGCCAAGGCGGGGTGCAACCGTCGCCACCCAGCTGAGCGAGCGATCGAAGGCCGGGGTCGCGCCGCGGAGAATCGAGGTGGTCGAGGTCCGCTTGAAGCCGACCGCCGAGAGGTCGGCCTCGAGGCCGAGGACGAGGCTGTTGACCTGATAATTGTAGCCGATCTGCATGCCGCCCATCAGGGCCGAGCCGCCCATGCGCTGCATGTCGAAGCCGGCGAAGCCGTTCCAGGGCGTGAAGGCGTCGTAGCCGCTCGAAACCGTGGCGACCCCGAGATGGCCGCCGATGTAGAAGCCGGTCCAGTTGAACCCGGCCGGCGCAACGGCCACAGCCGCAACAGGCATACGCGGGCTGCCGAGATCCGCGGCCGAAGCCGAACCGGCGACACACAGCGCTGCAATAACTCCACCCAGAACCCGACGCATATTGATCCTCCTCAGCCCAAATCAGTGGCTATGGATCACCCCTATACCGTCGAGTCGAAAACCAGCAACGATTCTTGCCAACACTCAGAAACAATCGCGACAAGCTGTTGTCATGCCACCACAGTTCCGTAGTTGCACTATTCTAGAACTATTAATTTCCAAGATCGTCTCGCAGATGACCAGCAATTACATCGTCCCCGATCACCTCGATCCGGCCATGGCCATCAATGTCTCGCGCATCTTCTCGTGCACCAGGTTGATCGCCTTGAGTGGGCGGATCATCACCTTGAAGTGCGTGATCCGGTCGCTGTCGTCCCAGGTGATCATGTCGATGCCGTTGACGGCGATGCCGTCGATCTCGGTGGCGAACTCCAGCACTGCCGAGCGGTCTCCGAACCACTGGTTGGGGTAGTGGAAGGCCTCGTTGTTGAGAACCTTGAAGGCCGCCGCCAGATATCGCGTCGCGATCGCCTTGCCGACCTGCGGGGTATGGACCACCGGGCTCTCGAATATGGCCTCCTCCGCCAGAAGCGCGTCGAGGCCGGCGACGTCGCGTGCCTCGGCGACAGCGTGCCAGTGGCGGATGGCGGCGGGCATGGATGCGGTCATGGCGTCTCCTCCGGGGAAGACGCCACGCTAGGCCGCGTGCACGACGGAGGGAACCGCCCCCCGTCGCTGCCCGGCTCCGTCAGATGACCGATAGCTCCCACGCGTACTGGTAGCGGCCATACTCGGTGCTGGTCACGCCATTGCGTTCGGTCCCGGGAAAGCTGTCCGGCGGGTTAACCACGCTCACCCTGAGAATCTTGGTCTCGCCGGGCTTCAGCAGGCCCTGATGGACGGCGGCGGCGCCGATGGTCGAGTCGCCCGAATAGATATCCGTCCCCCAGAGCTGGCCTTCGGTGACACCGGTGACGCGGAAATAATAGGTCGCCCCCACCTTCTCGCACAGCCCGTGCATCGTCGCCGGTGCATCGGTGGCGACGTAGTGCTTGTCGAGGATGTCGCGCAGCTGCCGCCGGGAGAGCGTCCCCTTGCGGTCGAAGTACGAGACGAGTTCCTGCACGACTTTCATGGCCTGTCTCCTCTCTGCATGATCACCACCCGGCCATAGGACGGCTGGAAGCTCGGCATGGCGCGCGGCAGCGCCCACAGCACGGCGAAGGGCGGCGCCTCCGCCGGATAGGAAATCTCGCCGTCGGTGATCACCACCACGGCATTCACGCGCGGATCGGCGGCGAGCGAGGCGAGGGCCGGCGTCATGTCGCTGCCGCCGTAGCCGCTGATGGCATATTCCGCGAGTTCGGCCGTCGACAGCTCCTCGTCGGAGGTCACCACGGTGTCGCACTGGACGATGCGGATGACGTCGATGCCGGCGGCTTCCGAGAAGTCGGCGATGGCACCGAGCGCCACGGGGATGTCCTCGCCCATGGAGGCCGAGGTATCGAGCACCACATTGAGGATCCACGAGTGCCGCTTGCGG
>NZ_JAYRYM010000272.1:0-4705 GCF_041917035.1 Devosia sp.
GCGGTGCCGCCACCGGGCGGCGCATCAGCAGGTACCCCTCGGTATGCCCGGTCGGATGCTGCGTCGGTGGAGGCAACGCCGTTCCGGCCGGGGCGGGGCTTCGCTCAATACGGCGGGAGAAGGGTGACCTTGCTGGACGTCGGGGCTTCATCGCGTGCTCTGCCGCCAACGCTACTCCGCCGCCTGCGCGGACGCGAGCCCTCCCATCTTCTCGATGAAGGCTATGATCTCGTCGAGGTGATCGCGGCGAAGCAGGTCGATGAACACGTAGGGCCGCCCCTCCCGGACCCTGATGGTATCGGCTTCCATCACCTCGAGGCTGGCGTTGACGTAGGGTGCGAGGTCGGTGTGCGTGATGATCAGCAGGTCCGAGCGCGAGATGGCCGGGCCGCCCTTGCGCGGGATCTTCTCGCCCTGCGCCACCGATATGACGTAGAGCGTGACGTCGGCCAGGTCGGGCGAGAAGGTCGCGGCAAGATTGTCGCCACCCGATTCGATGAGGATGATGTCGAGGTCGGGGAAGCGTCGATTGAGGTCGTCGATGGCCGCCAGGTTCAGCGAGGCGTCCTCGCGGATGGCGGTGTGCGGGCAGCCCCCGGTCTCGACCCCGACGATCCGATCCTCCGAGATGGCCTGCACCCGGTTGAGGATCAGCGCGTCTTCCCGCGTGTAGATGTCGTTGGTCACCACGGCCATCGAGTAGCGGTCGCGCATCGCCTTGAGCAGCATCTCGCAGAGCGTGGTCTTGCCGGAGCCAACCGGGCCGCCGATGCCGATGCGGATGGGTCCGTTGGGCGATTTCATGTGAACCTCATGGCAACGAGGACGAGGAAACCCGCGCCGACCAGAAGGCACAGCGGGGAGTAGTTCCGACGGTCGAGGGTCGCGAACGGCTCCTCGGGGAAGCGGGCGCGCCACCAGGCCGTGTAGCCGGCAATGCCGCGCGCGATGAACGCCATGCCGACGCCGCCGCCGAGCAGGGACAGTCCGAGGCCCCCGGCAGTATGGTCGGCGACCGACAGCGCCACGATACCGGCCGCGAGGACCAGGATGGCGACGAGGAGGGCGCCCAGTCGGGGGACGCGGGTGACGCCGGGGCGACCGATCACCGCCCGCGCCAGCAGAACCGGGTCGCGGATCGGCCAGGGGCTGCCCAGGGCCCAGAGGAAATGGGCAAGGGCGACGGTCAGCAGCAGCACGAAGACCAGCGAGGCGATGCCCATGCTCATGACCGGAAGATCCTCGTAGCCAGCGTCTCGTGGCGCATCTGCGCGATATCGGCGGCATAGGCGATGCCGCCGATATCGGCAAGGCTGGATGTGGCGGCTTCTCGCGCCAGAGCGGCAACCGCCGGCTCGAGCTCGACCATGACCGCGAGGCCATCGGTCTGGCCGAGGGGGACGAGGCGGACCGCAACCGAGACCTGGCCGTGCACAGTGGCGGTGAGCCAGGCGAGCAGGGTGTCGGCGAGCTCGATGTGGTGCACCGCTGCGATGGCGCCGACGGCGATGGGGTAGGGGCAGGGATCGGGGAGGCGCGCGAGGCTCTCGGACGGCCAGAAGGCGGCCGCGCGGACGAAGGCGTCGCCGGTGATGGTGGTTTCCATCCGTCGCTCATGGGCCGCGGTGAGGGCCAGGGCGAGATCGGCGAGGTCGGAGAGGGCGGCGCGTGTGGCTTCGCCCCTCCCAACCTCCCCCGCCAGGAGGGAGGTGTGCAGCGAGTCGCTGGCTTGATCTGTGCCAAGGTCACCGGCCGGCACCTCCCCCCTTGTGGGGGAGGTTGGGAGGGGGGAAGCCGGGGGCGCGATGCCGCGAACCGCCCGCCAGGCCGCCGCAAGCAATATCGCGTCGGTCTTGATCCCGCCGCTCGAAAGCGCGCCCTCGATCCAGTTCAGCAAGCGTTCGGAATCGGTTACGCGACGATCTGCGATCGCCGTCTCAAGTCCGGCCGACCAGGCAAAGGCGCCCACGGGAAAGGCGGGCGACAGCCAGGTGATCAGCTTCTGCAGCGCCTGCGGCGTGGTCATCGGTTCAGCAGGGCGTGCGCCGGTTCGGCATGCGCGTGCGCATATGCCCCTTCCTCCGGGTGAAACGGCTCGGAGATCTCGGTGACGGTGGCACCCAGTCCGAGCAGCATGGTGCGGATGACATGGTCGCGCAGGATCAGGAGGCGGTCGGCCTCGACCTGGGCCTTGAGGTGGCGGTTGCCGAGGTGCCAGGCGAGGCGCAGCAGGTGCGCCGGATCGCGCCCGCGCACATCGTAGAGCAATTCTTCCCCGGCAATGATCTCGGCGAGCCGTCCGTCCTCGAGCCGGAGGGCACTGCGATCCTCGAGCGTGACGGGTTGCGGGAAGTCGACGAGCACCTGATCGCCGTGAACGAGCGTGATGAGACGGCGCCGGACGCGGCGTTCGTCATGGGGAAGGACGGCAAGGTCGAAGGCGGTTCCAGCTTCGGCGGGCGGCACGTAGGCCACCGCGCGAAAGATCTGCGGCATGGTCAGTCCAGTTGTCTGTCGAGGCTTCCCAACCTGTCCAGCGGAGACTAGCCGCTTGCGGCCGGCTGTAAAGGCCGAACAGCGGTCAGGGCGTGTCGCTGATCTCGCTGCAGGCGAGCGTGCCGCCGTCGGTGACCTGCAGGTCGGTGAGCGTTGCCTCGCTGCCCTTGGTCCAGAACTCGAACTGGCCCGACACATACTTGGCGCCCGAGGCGGACAGGACGTTGACGAAGACCAGCTTCTGCGGACCGATCGGAACGATGGCGAGGAAGTTGGGCGAGGCGTTGACGAAGTCGACCGTGAACGGCTCGAGACCCTCGCAGTGGTACTCGACGATGTTGCGCTCGAAACTGCCGGACAGGCTCAGCACCACCTGGGCCGAGACATCGACATTGCCGAGCATGGCGGCGGTGGCCAGAGCTTCCATCGGCGGTTCCTCCCTGCAAGCAGCAAGGGAAGGGTAGCTGATTCTGTGGCTAGAGTTGGCCGGGCAGGTAGTCGGGATCGAGGATTTGCTCGATCGTGTAGGGGCAGTTTTTGGGGAAGAGATCAAGAAAGATCGTCGTCTCTTCCGCCGCCCTTTCCCGCGCCCGGGGATAGTCGCGTTCGAAGACCTGGCCGGGATAGGGTCCCAGACTGGGGCTGTCGTCGATGAGGTCGAGTATGGCCTGGCGTTGGTCGCGAATGGAGGATGCCCAGCTACGAGACCGCTCTGCCGGCTGCCGTTCCCATTTCAGGAGGTGGAGCATCAGTACTTGCAGCCGGCTGCGGATTTGTCGCTTGTCGGACTTGCCCAAGCTCTCGATCTCCTCGGCGACATTCTCCAGATCGACGCGGTCGAACTTGCCGGCGCGGATGAGCGCAGCCTGCTCCGCGCTCCACAGCGCGAAATCGTCCTCATAGCCGGCGAGCCGTGCAGGATCGAGCTTGTTCATGCCGGCATTATGCCCCCGAGCCGGGCGGGGTGCAAATCGTCCCTAGAACAGGAAATACCGCTGCGCCATCGGCAGCACCGTCGCCGGTTCGCAGGTGAGCAGTTCGCCGTCGGCGCGAACCTCGTAGGTCTCGGGATCGACCTCGATGCGCGGCATGGCCGAGTTGTGGATCATCGAGGCCTTGGAGATGCCGTCGCGCGTGTTGCCGACGGGCAGCATCGCCTTGGCGACGCCGAGCCTCTGCTGCAGGCCGGTGTCGAACGCCGCCCGGCTGACGAAGGTGACGCTGGAACTGGTCTTGAGCTTGCCGAAACCGGCGAACATCGGCCGGTAGTGCATCGGCTGCGGCGTGGGGATCGAGGCATTCGGGTCGCCCATCGGGGCTGCCGCGATCGAGCCGCCGAGCAGCACCATTTCCGGCTTCACCCCGAAAAAGGCGGGGTTCCAGAGCACGAGGTCGGCACGCTTGCCCACTTCCACCGAGCCGATATGGGGGCTCATGCCCTGCGCGATGGCGGGGTTGATGGTGTACTTGGCGATATAGCGCTTCACCCTGAAATTGTCGTTGTCGCCGGTCTCCTCGGGCAGGCGGCCGCGCTGGCGCTTCATCTTGTCGGCCGTCTGCCAGGTGCGGATGATGACTTCGCCGACGCGCCCCATCGCCTGGCTGTCCGACGAGATCATCGAGAAGGCGCCGATGTCGTGCAGGATGTCCTCGGCGGCGATGGTTTCCTTGCGGATGCGGCTCTCGGCGAAGGCGACATCCTCGGCGATCGAGGGGCTGAGGTGGTGGCAGACCATCAGCATGTCGAGGTGTTCGGCCAGCGTGTTGACGGTGTAGGGCCGGGTCGGGTTGGTGGAGGAGGGGAGGACATTGGGCAGGCCCGCCACCCTGATGATGTCGGGCGCATGGCCGCCGCCGGCGCCTTCGGTGTGGAAGGCGTGGATGGTGCGGCCCTTGAAGGCGCGCACGGTGTCCTCGACGAAGCCGCTTTCGTTGAGCGTGTCGGTGTGGATCATCACCTGCACGTCGTGGGAATCGGCGACGGCGAGGCAGTTGTCGATCGTCGCCGGCGTCGTGCCCCAGTCTTCGTGCAGTTTGAGCGACGACACGCCGGCGAGGATCATCTCCTCGAGCGGGGCGGGAAGCGAGGCATTGCCCTTGCCGGCAATGCCCAGGTTCATCGGGAACGCATCGAAGGCCTCGATCATCCGCTGGGCGTGCCAGGCACCGGTGCAGGTGGTGGCGAGCGTGCCGTGGGCCGGGCCGGAGC
>NZ_JAYRYM010000273.1:0-4664 GCF_041917035.1 Devosia sp.
GCCGCACTGGTTGTTTCTTTCACCGGACGCATGCCGTGTCCTTCCACCTCACCCTCAAGGGACATACCTCCCTTGCGGGCGGGAGTCCCTTGGTTGCCACAAGGAGTCTCCCATGGATACCCAAGCCATCCGCGCACAGATGCCGACGCTCGTTAGCGGCCACGTGCCTTCCAACGTTCGCAGCTTCAAGTTCAACATCTTCGACGGCCAGCCCAAGGTTTCGACGCTGGGCTTCCACATCGATCCCAAACCCTTCGAGGGCAAGGTCATCGCCACCACCGACGACGCCATCGTCGTCAAGACGGGGCGAGCCGAGTTCGCGGTGCTCGACCGGGCGCTCGTGACCGAGGTGCCCGACGAGGGCGTCAAGGTGCAGGTCGAACCCTACGCCCGACGCCGTTTCGATGGTCTGCGCGCCGATACGCCGGAGGAAGAAACCGCATTCACTTCCGACGGCAAGCCGTACACGGTGCAACGGTTCGTGCTCGGTTCAGCACCGGCGAAGCTGCCGATCCCCGAGCCCCGCTGCCCCGAGTTGCAGGAGCTGATCCAGCAGATGGAACAGTTGCCCGCGCCCGACGGCTTCCGGCGCATCACCCACCTGCTGGTCGATGCCGGCGCGCGGGACTTCACCTGGGTCGATCCGCTGCCCAAGGACATCATCGCGACGCCGCCCGCCATCAGTTTTACTGTGACCACGGCGAAGTTCCAGGGGCGCGTCACCGTGCTGTACGAGCGCGGGCTCGATGTGTACGCGGTGGAGTTGCACCGCGATGGCGAGCTGGTCGATCGGGTCGATGAGGTGTTCTTCGACATCCTCGGCGAGACCCTGGAGCGGCTGATCGACGACGGGAACTGGCGGCGCATTCGCGTGCAATGCCTGTCCGGCCGCAAGCCTGTTCGGCACTGACCTCCACGCAGCCTCCCGTCCTCGCGGCGGGAGGTCCTTCAGTCGTTTTGCTTGGAGATCACATCTATGTCTGTTCGATTCAAAGGCACCGCCCCTCCAATACTGCGGGCAAAGCGGTGGCCCCCCTGGACAGATTCCTCGTCGCCTTCAATGCCTGGGTCTGCCAAGCTTGGCATCATGTTCTGCTGACTCCCGTCAGCAACATGCCCAGGTAGCCACGATCCTCAAGGCTGCGACGCGGTTCCGACCGCGTTGATCACCCCAGTTCGCACCGGCATCCCTGCGCGAACGCCCATCGGTTTCCGATGGCGATGCCTCCTAGCTGTTCCATCAACCCACGCGGGGGTTCCACACCTTCCCCGCCTGGGTCGGGTGTGTCTCCGCCTCTTTGTTCTTCAGGAGATTCACCATGACCAATTCCACCGACAAGTCCTACTTCGATCTGCACATCACCGGCCTCGGGTACCTCAATCGCATCCGCGAAGTGAAGCCCAAGAAAGGCGATGCGTTCCTGGCCTGCGACCTCGCGGCCCTGAACGGTCCCAGCGATGACGTCTCGTATGTGCGTTTCGACACGCGAGTATCGGGTTCGGAAGCGCAGCACCTGGTGCGCCGTTGCATCCAAGCGGTCGACGCCGAGAAGAAGGTGATGATCGGCTTCCGCCTGGGCGACCTGTGGACCGACACCTTCACCTACTCCAAGGGGAAGCGTGCCGGTGAACAGGGGGTGAGCCTCAAGGCCCGCCTGCTGTTCGTCAGTTGGATCAAGGTCGACGGCAAACTCGTCTACAAGGCGGAGCCCAAGCCGACCGAGACCGACGAGCGCACTCCGGAAGTCCCTGTGACGACCGACGTGCCCGCCGCGCAGCAAGCTCCAACACCTGAGCCTTCCAAGCCCGCCGCGGATGCTGCTGACGACGACGCTGCCGATGCTTCTGCATTGGCCGTTGCCGAGTCGTTCTGATCCACAAGGCCCCTCTGCCGGGGCCTTGTCTTCTCATCGTCAGCAGGAGACCTTCATGATCACCATCCCCGGCCAACTGGCCATCAAGACCATCCACGGCCGCAACGGCGATTTCAACGTCGGCCGCCTCGCGACCTCCATCGGCGAGTTCGTCGTGAAGAACGCCGAACTCGATCAGTACGCCGAAGGCAAGTACGAGGGCGATTTCGTCATCGCCGAGATCCGCCCCTCCACGTACAGCGCCAACGGCCGCATGGTCATCGAAATCCGCGCCCTCCTGGGCGGGATGACGCTGTCCAACATCGACGCCCTGAGCCGCGACGAGGCCCGCCGGCTGAGTCCGCAGGAGGTCGATCCGATCGACGAGGAAACCCAAGCGCCCGCGCCGGACACGACGAAGGCCACGGCCAAGTCGAAGTCGCGTTCCTCGCGCGATCCCCTGGTCGACACCACACCGTTCGGCAGTGAGCCGGCCGCAGCGGCATCCGAGGCTTCGGCCGACGATGCAGCACTGTTCGGCGCACTCTGGCCGCTGGGCGATGTCGTCAAACTCGACGCCACCGTCGATCGCCGCGTACTGCGTCAGCAGCGCGACCGTCTCGGTGTGTTGGGCTACGAGTTCGCTCCGCTGTCCCAGGACTGGCATCTCGCCAAGGCCTGATTCCTACCGCCGCGCCAGCGGCGTTCCACCACCCGCCGGGGTTCCTCCCCGGTGGGGCGGGGCTCCGGTCTCTTATCCAAGGAGATCGTCATGCAACTCGCATCCCGTTTCGCTTATCGCTCCCCGGTGCTGCGGTCGAATCAGCCGCTGTCGGATGACCAGATCCGCACCGTCGCGCCCTCCATCTTCGCGGACACCCCGCACGAGAGCCGCTCCGAGCGGTACAGCTACATTCCCACGGCGGCTGTGCTGACCGAACTGCGCAAGGAAGGCTTCCAGCCGTTCATGGTGTGCCAGACCCGCGTGCGTCAGGAGGACCGCCGCGACTACACCAAGCACATGCTGCGCCTTCGCCATGCGAGCCAGATCAACGGTGCCGAGGCGAACGAGATCATCCTGCTCAATTCGCACGACGGCACCAGCAGCTACCAGATGCTGGCAGGAATGTTCCGCTTCGTCTGTCAGAACGGCCTGGTGTGCGGCGACACGTTCGCCGACGTGCGCGTGCCTCACAAGGGCAACGTCACCGATCACGTTATCGAGGGTGCCTACGAGGTGCTGCATGGGTTCGAGCAGGTGCAGGACTCGCGCGACGTCATGCGTGCCATCACGCTCGACGACGGCGAGGCCGAGGTCTTCGCCAGATCGGCATTGGTCCTCAAGTACGACGAGCCTGGGAAGACCCTGCCGATCACGGAAAGCCAGATCCTGCAGCCGCGTCGCTTCGATGACAACCATGCGGACTTGTGGTCCACGTTCAACCGGGTCCAGGAGAACCTCGTCAAAGGCGGCCTGACCGGCCGCAGTGCCAACGGGCGCCAGCAGCGTACACGGCCTGTCCAGGGCATCGACCAGAACGTCCGGCTCAACCGGGCACTCTGGCTGCTCGCGGAAGGCCTGCGCAAGCTGAAAGCCTGACCCCCAAGCGGATCGTGCCCATCGCGGCATGGTCCGCTTTTCTTTTTCGAAGGGTCCACATGGATGAAGGCCGACCAAAGTGAGCAGTGCGCGCAGCGGTTTGTTGCTCACGTCCCGCTCGGTTATGAAGCAGACTATGCCCATGTCCGTCGGCGATGCCGGCAACATGCCCAGGTAGCCAAGACCTTCAAGGCTACGACGCGTTGCGACGCGCAGGTCGTTCTTCTTCGCCAAGCCATTCCCGGCGCTTTCTTCCACCCCTTGGGGCAGCGACTGCCCCGGCGGGCCGTGCTGTCTCCGATTCCTTCGAGGACAACACCATGCCTGCCACCCATTCTTCCAAGACGCTGTACCGCATCGACGAATGCCCCGACCTCATGGCCGACGGCTGCGTAGGTGACGAGAACGGCAACCTCGTCTTTCTCTCGATCTGGGCGCGCGACACCGCCGTCCAGGAGTTCCTGGCTCGCCTGACCCTCGGGCGCGACGAGCAGGGGCTGGACCAGTTCCATGTCATCACCGAACAGGGCGCGAGCATCCCGGTTTTCGTCGGCAACGTCGAGAACCTGGAGAAGCGCATTACCCGCGCCTACCGCCGCACGCTGTTCGGCTCGCTGACGAACGTGTGGCTGTTCGACCGTCGCGCCGTGAAGCCCGACAAGGTCAACGCCAGCGCGCTGGCGCTTCTGCCGCACGAGTCCGCACACCGGATCAACCGGCTGTGGTTACTGGTGCGGGATACCTGCCCGCTGCCGCTGCTCGATCACTGGCGCGACATCGTGCTGGAGCTGTTGCAGGCGCGGTCGATGCTGACCCGTCTTCCATTCGCCCTCGGGCCATTGGAAGGCCATCGGCTCGCCATCGATGTTCCGGCGCTGATCCAAGCGCTGGGCAGCCTGATCCGAAGCAATGTGCTCACCACGGACGCTCCCGCGTACCCGAACACCTCCGATCTGCCGCTCGAAGCGGTGGCCTGAGGTCTCCGCACCGGACATGCACGCTCGCATGTCCGCTTCCTTTCATCGTCATGCCCCAGGAGATTCCCATGGCACTCATGTTCCCGCGGCTCGCCCGCAATTTCGTGAAGAACGGGTACTTCCCCACGGATGAACCCACGCTCGAAAGAGCGCTCGCCGCACTGGCGCCCAGCGACGGGCCGATGTGCATCCTCGATCCCTGCGCCGGCGAAGGCGTGGCGATCGCCGAAGCCG
>NZ_JAYRYM010000274.1:0-4650 GCF_041917035.1 Devosia sp.
CGTAGGACTGATCGTAGGCGCTCGCCAGCAGTGCCGCGCTGGCAAAGACCGAAAGGCCGAGACCGGCCGTCCCGTCGGGCGGCCCGAGACGATACTCCACCGCCAGCACCGGACCGCCGAACGTGCTCGTTGCGTCGAACCGCCCGCTGGAGGTGAACGCACCGCCGGTGATGGTGGCATAGAGGCTGTCGCCGAGTTGCGCGTACTTGCCGCCGACATGCACATCGAAGGTGTCGGTGTCGAGGATCGGCACCAGCCCGTCGATCGCCATGATCGAGGTGTCGCGACCGGCAACGCCGGTGCCGACGACCGCGCCGAGCACCCCGAACACGGTGTTCTGCAACCTGAAGCCCATGCCGTTCGGCCCGACCTTCGTGGCCGACTGCGTGGCCTCGCTGAACAGGCCGCGGACCCAGAAGTGCTCGGGAACGCGCAGCGAGGCGAGATAGGCAAGCGCCGAGATCTCGCCGAAATCGGCCGTCGACATCTCTGGGACGGTATTGCCGCGGGTCAGAAAATCGACCTCGGTTCCGGCGCTGCGCTGGAACTGGCCGAGGGCGAGGCTGAATTCCAGCGGCAGGGACGCCGTTGCCGCGGCATCCTCTGCCCGGGCGGAACCGGCGGCCAGCAGAACCACGAGCGGAAGAACCCGCGCGTACGATGAACGCATTCAGCACGCTCCCAACAGTGCCGCGCTGCCGCCGCGCGCATTAACTTCGCGTTAACTAGCAATTCCGTCGCGCCCCGCGCAATTCCCCTTCGACGCGCCCGGCCGCACCGGCCGACGGGGTGTGTCCGAGCCGCAACAGGAGCGGGAATGACACCGTGAGGGTGGCGGGAGGTTGAGACCTCAGGGGACCCGGGTGGCATCCGCACGCGCGGGGCGAGTGGTTCCATCTCGGGATGGGCCCCGGCCTCCGCCGGGGTGACACCGTGGGTGGGGAGGGAGGAGTGCGGGGAGCCGGGACGACGCCGGTGGCTGGACACCGGGGCGTGGGGGGCACCGGGCGGGGATGGCCCGGCGGGTGCGGCAGGGGCGTGGTTGCGCCGCAGGCTCGGGGTCATTCCCGCGCAGGCGGGAATCTCCGTTTGCAGGGCGCGGCAGGAGGAACAGGGATTCCCGCTTTCGCGGGAATGACACCGCGGGGGTGGCGGGAGGTTGGGACCTCAGGGGGCATCCGCACGCGCGGGGCGAGTGGTTCCATCTCGGGATGGGCCCCGGCCTCCGCCGGGGTGACAGCGTGGGTGGGGAGAGAGGGTGGCGGGAGCCGGGATGACGCCGGTGGGGTGGGCACCGGGGCGTGGGGCACGGGAGGTGACCCGGCGCCTTGCGGCAGGGGCGTGGTTGCGCCGCAGGCTCGGGGTCATTCCCGCGCAGGCGGGAATCTCCGTTTGCAGGGCGCGGCAGGAGGAACAGGGATTCCCGCTTTCGCGGGAATGACACCGTGGGGGTGGCGGGAGTTTGAGAACTCAGGGGACCCGGGCGGCATCCGCACTCATGCGCGCGTGGTCGCCTCTCGGGATGGGCCCCGGCCTTCGCCGGGGTGACAACGTGGGGGTGGCGGGAGGAGTGGACGGCGCCGAAGGCGCGTCGTCCGGCTAGCCGGCGACCTTGGAGAAATCCGCCACGAGCCGCATGGTGTCGCGCAGCCGCGCGAGGAGGTTGAGGCGGTTGGCGCGGACAGCGGGGTCGGGGTCGTTGACCAGCACGGCCGTGAAGAAGGCGTCGACCGGGGCGCGCAGCATGGCCAGCGCGGCTATGGCGCCCTGGTAGTCGTCGGCATTGACCCGCGCGGCGACGGCGGCGTCGGCCTTCATGATGGCGTCGGCCAGGGCGATCTCGGTGTCCAGCTTCAGCGCTTCCTCATTGACCGGGGCGTCGTAGCTTCGGCCGTCCTTCTTTTCCTCGGCGGCGAGGATATTGGCGGCGCGCTTGTAGCCGGCGAGGAGGTTCTTGCCGTCGTCGGTGCCGAGCAGGGCCGAGAGGGCTTCGACGCGGCGGGTGATCTCGAGGATGTCGTCGCTGTCGGGGGTGATGACGGCGTCGACGAGATCGTGGCGGGCGCCGGCGTCGCGGAGGGTGACCTTCAGGCGGTCATGGAAGAAGGAGAGCAGGTCCCGTTCCACCGCGAGCGGAAAGGTCAGCTTATTGTCCACGACGATCCGGATCACCCCCAGCGCTGCCCGGCGCAGCGCGAACGGGTCCCTTGACCCCGTCGGCTTTTCGTCGATGGCCCAGAAGCCGGTGAGGGTGTCGAGTTTGTCGGCGAGCGCCACGGCGATGGCGACGGGTTCGGCCGGGACGAGGTCGGTGGGGCCGAGCGGCTTGTAGTGATCGGCGATGGCGTTGGCGACGGCGGCGGGCTCGCCCTGCGCCAGCGCGTAGTAGCGGCCCATCAGGCCCTGCAGCTCGGGGAACTCGCCGACCATGCCGGTGACGAGATCGGCCTTGGCGAGCATGGCGGCGCGCTTCGCCAGTTCCACGTCGGCGCCGACCATCGGGGCGATTTCGGCGGCGAGCTTGACCAGCCGCTCGACGCGCTGGAACTGCGTGCCGAGCCTTGCGTGGAAGACGCTTTCCTCGAGCCTGGGCAGGCCGTGCTCGAGCGGCAGCGCCAGATCCTGATTGTAGAAGAACCGCGCGTCCGAGAGGCGGGCGCGGATGACGCGCTCGTTGCCGGCGATGATGGCCTTGCCGCCATCCGCCGCCACCTGGTTGGAGGTGATGATGAAGTTGGGCGCCAGCCGGCCGGTGCCGTCGCGCAGGCAGAAGCACTTCTGGTTGGCGCGGATGGTGGCGATGATCACTTCCTCGGGCACTTCGAGGAAGGCCGGGTCGAACGACCCCATCATCACCACCGGCCACTCGACGAGGCCGGCAACCTCTTCGAGCAGGCCCTCGTCATGGATGACGGTCAGCCCCTGCGCGAAGGCGAGATTGTCGGCATCGGCGCGGATGATCTCCTTGCGCCGGTCGATGTCGAGCACGACCTTCGCCTTCTCCAGCGCCTGCACGTAATCGTCGAAGCGGCGCACGCGGATGGCGCCCGGCGCGAGGAAGCGGTGGCCATAGGTGGTCTGGCCGCTCTCGACGGTGTTGGACTGGAACGGGATGACGGCCGGTTCGTCGTTCTCGGTGCCGAAGGTGGCGGTGATGGCGCGCAGCGGCCGCACCCAGGTGAGCCCGCCCTTGCCCCACTGCATGGATTTCGGCCAGTCGAAGCCGGTGATGACCCGGGGCAGCAGCGCGGCGAGGATGGTTTCGGCTTCGGCGCCCTTCTTGTCGATGTGGGCGACGTAGAAATCGCCCTTCCTGGGATCGGACTCCACCTTGGCCTGCTCGATGGACGACAGGCCCGTCGCCTTGAGGAAGCCCTCGATCGCCTGCTGCGGGGCGCCGACGCGCGGGCCCTTCTTTTCTTCGCGCGTGTCGGGCGAGCGGGCGGGCAGGCCGGTGACGGTGAGGGCGAGGCGCCGCGGTGTCACGAACGCCTTGGCGCTCTCGTAGACGAGACCGGCATCGACCAGCGCATTGGTCACGGCCTTCTTCAGGTCCTCGGCGGCACGGCGCTGCATGCGCGCGGGGATTTCTTCCGAGAACAGTTCGACGAGAAGTTCGGGCATGGCAATACCGGGCGTTGAGAGCGCGGGAGGACTAGCAAGGGGAGGGGGGATTGTCCATTGCGGGCGTCAGCGGATGAGCTCGATGGGGCAGCCCACGTCGAGCTCCGCCCAGGCGCGGTCGGCGGTGAGGGCTGTGGCCTTTTCGCGGATGGCGAGGGCAAGGCAGGCCCGGTCGCCGAGGGAAAGGCCGGCGTGGCGGGTGAGGGGGCGGAGCAGGATGACCTCGGCAGCCAGTCGGGCGTCGAACGGGACAACCTCGATGCCGTAGTGGGCGATCTCGCGAAGCGTCTGGGCCGTATCGTCGCCACCGTCGCAAAGCCGGGTACCCACTTCGGCAAGGTTGACGCTGCTGATCAGCGCTCCTTCCAGTCTGGGCCGCACAATGGCCTGACCGGGCTCGCTGTTCATGACGGCCAGTAGTGCAGAAGCGTCCAGGACGACCGTCACTTCGGCGCGTTCCTGCCGGCCAGATACGCCGCTGTCTCGGCTTCCTCGCGAGCGTTCTCGGCGCGTCGCTCCGCAATCAGCTCATCGACCAGGCTGACGCCGGGAGGAACAAGCTTCCTGAGCCGCTCCTGCGTCTTGCGCAGCGCTGTATCCGACGTCATCAGCGTGAGTTCACCGTCCCGCACGACGCCCCTCAGGGTATCGCCCTCGCCGACACCCAGTGCGGCGCGCACCTTGGCCGGCAACAGGACGCGACCCGCGGCCTTCACCTCCACGGCGAAATAGATCGGCTCCCTGTCGTCGCGCCAGGGCGCAGTATCCTCCGCCAGACCGCTGCCTTTGGTCACTCGCGCCATGTCAGCCTCCGCAAAAAGTGACAGGATACGCCAGTAATGTCACAAGACAAGAGCTTTGACACCCTGTCGCGAGAGGGAACGCCCTCGGGTCTGAGCCTACCACCCGCCACCGCCACCGCCACCGCCGCCGCCGCCCGATCCACCGCCACCGCCGGAAAAGCCGGAGCCGGAGGAGCTCGACGGCTGGGCAGCGATCATCGCGGCGCTCATGCCGGTAGCGACG
>NZ_JAYRYM010000275.1:0-4650 GCF_041917035.1 Devosia sp.
GCCCGAGCACGCCGCGCTCGGCGATGCCCTCGACCAGTTCCTCGATCATCGGGCCGTCATAGACGCGACCCTTCCACGCGCCGTAGCCGGTGTGGTTGGAGAACTGGACGGTGTGGATGGCCCAGACCTCGTGCCCCAGGCGCTGCATCGGGAAGACCGCCGAGGCATTGCCGACATGGCCGTAGGAAACCCAAGACTGGATGGAAAGGATGTTCATGGCTGCGCTCCGTGGCGCCAGCCTAGCGCGCCGTTCCCGCGTCGCACCAATTCCGTTCGGTGAAGTCGTGCATCACCGGCACGGTGCCTCAGGCGATCCTGATGCGCCCCCGGGCGATTCCCATGCTGCCCGTATCGTAGAAGTGCATCAGCTCGACGATGAGACCGTCGCGGATGGTGATGTGGTCGAGCACGTCGTAGAAGCCGATCCGGCCGTTGTCGAGGAAGCGCACCTCGGCGGTCCAGCGCACGACGACCTTGTCGCCGCCCTCCACCACCGACTGGATCTCGAAGCCCAGATACTCGTTGATCTCGTGAAGGTTTTCCAGGTGCCGAGCGATGCTCTCACGCCCGATCCGCATGCCGGCCCCCGGGTTGAGCGCCGGGTTGCCGACGATGGTCATCCGCGCATCGGGGGCAAAATAACTGGCATAGGCATCCCCGTCGCCTGCCGTCCGGGCATCGTAGAGCGCGCGCAGTGCCTCGTTGATCGCCCGGGGACGATCGTCTCGTGCATCGGATGGAGGTTGAGGCAGGCTCATTGTCAGATGCGACCCGCGAGCACCGCCAGCGAGGCGGTGTCCATGTATTGCGTCAGCTCGACGATCTCGCCGTTGCGAAACCGGATGAAGTCGGCCACGTCGAAATCCCCGATTGCCCCCGTCGCCTTGCTCCGCAATGTCAGCTGGCGCCGGACCACTGCCAGATTCACATCGGCGACGATGTCGACAATGAGGCCGTCGACATACTGGTAGTTCTCGAACAGCTTGCGGATGCCCTTGGCGATGGCGGCGCGGCCGTGGAAGGGACCAGCCTCCGGCACGAGCCGGTTATCGGCCATGATGCGCAAGAAGCCGTCCTCGGCAAATCCGTTGGCAAAGCCTTCCGCATTGCCGTTGCGCCGGGCCGCGTAGAGCTCCGAAAGCCTCTCCTTCAGGTAGGGAACGCCGGAAATGACGCGCAGGCTGGGTTGCGACATGAACGTCCCTGATTGATCGCCGGCGAAGCGCTACCGTCCTACGATCAGTAACCGCGTTCGCCAAGTGAAATCCGGCGAACTCTGGGGCAGCGTTGCTGACTGCGTGATGAATACCACGGACGGGGCGTTGCCGAAGCCCCGCCGACGGCAAGAGAAAGGGCGGCACGAGGCCGCCCTTCGATGACGGATGCGCTCCTGAGGGGGCGCATCCGCTCTTCGCCAGTGAAGGGGCGATCAGTTCTTGGTCTTGTCGACCAGCGCCTTCGCCTTGATCCACGGCATCATGTCGCGCAGCTTGGCGCCGACCGCCTCGATGGGGTGGTCGTTGACCCGGGCGCGGGTCGCCTTGAACGAGGTCTGGTTGACCTTGTTCTCCAGCATCCAGTCGCGGGTGAACTTGCCCGACTGGATGTCGGTCAGCACGCGCTTCATCTCGGCCTTGGTCTCGGCGGTGATGATGCGGGGGCCGGTGACGTACTCGCCGTACTCCGCGGTGTTGGAGATCGAGTAGTTCATGTTGGCGATGCCGCCCTCGTAGATGAGGTCGACGATCAGCTTCACCTCGTGGAGGCACTCGAAATAGGCCATCTCCGGGGCGTAGCCGGCTTCCGTGAGCGTCTCGTAGCCGGCACGGATCAGCTCGACCAGGCCGCCGCAGAGCACCACCTGCTCGCCGAAGAGGTCGGTCTCGCACTCTTCCTTGAAGGTCGTCTCGATGATGCCGGCGCGGCCGCCGCCATTGGCCGAGGCGTAGGAGAGGCCGAGGTCATGGGCGTTGCCCGAGGCGTCCTGGTGGATGGCGATCAGGGTCGGCACGCCGCCGCCGCGCTGGTACTCGGAGCGCACGGTGTGGCCGGGGCCCTTGGGGGCGACCATCAGCACGTCGAGATCCTTGCGGGCCTCGATCAGGTTGAAGTGAATGTTGAGGCCGTGGGCGAACATAATCGCCGCGCCCTGCTTCATGTTGGCATGAAGGTCGTCGCGGTAGATGTCGGCCTGCAGCTCGTCCGGGGTCAGCATCATCATGATGTCGCAGACCTTGGCGGCTTCCGCCGGGGTCATGACGGTGAAGCCGGCGGCCTCCGCCTTGGCGCGCGTGGCGGAACCCGCCTTCAGCGCGATGACCACGTCCTTGACGCCGGAGTCGCGCAGGTTCAGCGCGTGGGCATGGCCCTGGCTGCCGTAGCCGACAATGCAGACCTTCTTGGACTTGATGAGGTTCAGATCGGCGTCGCGATCGTAATAGACACGCATGGGATGCTTCCTTCCTTGGGCTTGCGTTGTCGGGTAGGCGTGGTCAGGCGGCGGCCGGCTCCGGATGTTTCCGGCCGTAGAGGGTGAGGAACTGGTCGGTGGCCACCGCCGCGTCGCGGGCGATCTCGGCCTTGCCGAGCGTCAGCGCGTCGCCGAGCAGCAGGCGGATCTGCACGTCGCGGCCGGCGAGGCCGAAGAAGGTGCGGAAGGCCGCTTCGGTATCGTCGAACTGGAGCAGGCCGGCGGCGCGGCCCTCTTCCAGCACCGGCTTCAACCGGTCGCCGATGGCGAAACGTCCGTTCTCGAGCACGATCTGGCCGAGATTGCTCTGCTTCGAGGCGGCATGGGTGATCGCCACCCGGTTGAGCGCGATCGAGGTGGCGCTGGAGATGACCGACAGCCAGTTTGCGGCGAAGTCCCGGAGGCTGTCCCTGAGGCTCGACGCATCGAGCTTCTGCCGGTCGTAGCGGCCGGCGCGCACGCGCGAGGCCTGCCACTGCACCGTCGCGGTCAGCAGGCCGTCGCGGTCGCCGAACCACTTGTAGAGGGTTTCCTTCGAGCAGCTCGCCCGCCGCGCGACGGCCGTCATGGTCAGCTGGCCGCCCTGTTCCTGCATCAGCGCCAGCACCGCGTCGAGCACCGCCGCCTGGCGGGCGGTCGGCTCCGCCGGGTCGGTGACCGGCGTCTCGGGAGCGAGGGTCCTGGCGGCTGACGTCATGGGTGTCGAGTGGAGGGCTTAGCCGTACCGTACGTTACGGTTCGGCTGTCTAGCGCAGTGCCGGAGCGGGTGCAAGCCTGTTCGACAGAGAATGACGACGGAGCGTCCCAACCCTGCCGCTCAGCCGCCGCAGGCCTTGCGGTAGAGGCGGACGGTTTCGGCCATGCCGTGGATCAGGGCATCGGCGGTCAGCGCATGGCCGATCGACACCTCGGCGATGGCCGGGGCGCGCGCGACCAGCGGCGGCAGGTTGTCGAGGGTGAGGTCGTGGCCGGCATTGACGCCGAGCCCCGCGGCCGTGGCGGCCTCGGTCGTCGCCGCGAGCTTGTCGAGCTCGGCGGCCTGCACCCCGGCATCGGCGGCGTGGCCATAGGGGCCGGTGTAGAGCTCGATCCGGTCGGTGCCGGTGGCCTTGGCGGCGGGCACCAGCGCCGGATCGGCGTCGAGGAAGATCGACACCCGCATGCCGTCCGCCTTCAGCCGGGCGATGACCCGCTTCAGGAGGTCGGCGTCCTTCACGACATCCCATCCGTGGTCGGAGGTCGCCTGGGCCGGATCGTCCGGCACCAGCGTCACCTGCGCCGGCCTGACCTCCTCGCAGAGCGCCAGGAAGCGCTCGTCCGGATAGCCCTCGATGTTGAACTCGGCGCCGGGAAACTCGGCGCGCAGCAGGCCCGCGAGATCGAAGACGTCATGGCGGCGGATATGCCGCTCGTCGGGCCGCGGATGCACGGTGATGCCCGCCGCCCCCGCCTGCATGGCGATGCGGGCGAGGCCCGTGACGCTCGGCCAGGGCAGGTTCCGCCGGTTGCGCAGCTGCGCGATGGCGTTGACGTTGACGGAGAGATGCGTCGGCATGGCGCGGGCCTTCAGGCTCGGTGATCAGCGAGTGCTGGTCTCTGAGTGGGTCGCATTTGCTTCACGCGAACCGGTTCCCGCTTCGCTTGCAAATGCTCCCGATATCAACGTCCCTGCGCGCCATCCGGCAAGGCCGCTTCCTGCATGCCTTCCGCGCCGCGGCTCATGGCGGCGATGCCGGTGCGCGACACTTCCACCAGTCCGACCACGCCCATCAGGCGGATGAAGCGCTCGACCTCCTCCGTCGTCCCCGTCAACTCGAAGACGAAGGAGTTCAGCGTCGCGTCCAGCGTCCGCGCGCCGAAGGCGCCAGCGAGCCGCAGCGCCTCGACGCGGGCATCGCCCTTGCCGCGCACCTTGACGAGGCAGAGCTCGCGCTCCAGCGCCGAGCCCTGCACGGTGAGGTCCACCACCCGGTGGACCGGCACGAGGCGGTCGAGCTGGGTCTTGATCTGCTCGATCACCTTCTCGGTGCCGGTGGTGACGATGGTGATGCGCGAGACGTGCTTCTCGTGCTCCGTCTCCGAGACCGTCAGGCTCTCGATGTTGTAGCCGCGGCCGGAGAACATGCCGGCGATGCGGGCAAGAACCCCCGGCTCGTTGTCGACAAGCACCGCCAGCGTGT
>NZ_JAYRYM010000276.1:0-4606 GCF_041917035.1 Devosia sp.
CTCGGGGGCGACATCTCCAAGTTCGTCCCGCCCATCGTCTTCGAGGCCCTCAAGAAATCATGACCGAATCCCTCAAGCGCGCCGGCCTTATCCTCGGTGTCCTCCTCGCGGCCGTGGCCGTGGTGTTTGCCTTCTCCCTCGCCAACCCCAAGCCCGCCGCGGCGCAGGACGGCAAGCCGCACTGGATCCTCGAACTCAAGGACGGCAGCGTCGACATCGAGCTGCTGCCCGAACTGGCGCCGGGCCATGTGCAGCGCGTCATCGAGCTGACCGGGCGGGGCTTCTACAACGGCATCGTGTTCCACCGGGTGATCGAGGGCTTCATGGCGCAGGGCGGTGACCCGACCGGCACCGGCATGGGTGGCTCGGACCTCCCGGACCTCAAGGCCGAGTTCAATACCACCGTGCACTTCTCGCGCGGCGTCGTGGCGGCCGCCCGCACCAACGACCCCGACAGCGCCAATTCGCAGTTCTTCATCATGTTCGCCGATGCCCCCTGGCTCGACGGCCAGTACACCATCTGGGGCAAGGTGGCCTCCGGCATGGAATTCGTCGACATGATCGCCAAGGGCGAGCCGCCGGCCAGCCCGGACAAGATCATCTCCGCCAAGATCGAATACAAGTAAGGACCGAGCCGATGGCTTACGCCGATCCCGAGAACACCCTGGTCATCGAGACCACCAAGGGCACCGTCGCCATCCAGATGCGGCCGGACCTCGCGCCCAACCATGTGGCGCATATCAAGAAGCTGGCCCGCGAGGGCTTCTACGACGGCGTGGTGTTCCACCGCGTCATCGATGGCTTCATGGCGCAGACGGGCGATCCGACCGGAACCGGCATGGGCGGGTCGAAGTACCCCAACCTGAAGCAGGAGTTCAGCGCGCAGCCGCACGTGCGCGGCACCGCCTCGATGGCGCGGGCGCAGAACCCGGACAGCGCCAACTCGCAGTTCTTCATCTGCTTCGGCGACGCCCGCTTCCTCGACCGGCAGTACACGGTCTGGGGCCAGGTGATCGAGGGCATGGACAATGTCGACAAGATCAAGCGCGGCGAGCCGGTGCGCGATCCCGACCAGATGGTCACCGTGAAGGTCGCGGCGGACCTGCCTGCATGATCCGGGCGGCCGCAATCGCCGTGTGCCTTTGCGGCCTCGCCACCCCGTCGCTGGCGACTGAGTGGGTCAACTGCGTCGCCCCCGGCGGCGAGGCGACGTTCGACTTCCTCGTCGGCAGCGTCGATTTCCTCGCCATCGCCGGGCTCAACATCTCGGTGGGCGAACAGGTGTGGGCCAGTTCGGCTGCCTACGGCCCCGGCGAGCCGGTCGCGGTCGGCCAGGCCTATGAGAGCGGCGACATGATCCTCATCGATGCCGTCGACGAAGCGATGGCGGCCCGCATCGCCGAGCTGCGCCTGTTCAAGGCCAGCGAAGGCGACGCTTTCGCATATGGCGGCACGCTGCGCATCCCCGGCCACGGCGCCTGGGCGGTGAGCTGCACCGGCCCCTGATGCGCGTCGACGCCTTCGATTTCGAACTGCCGCCAGAAAACATCGCGCTGCACCCGGTCGAGCCGCGCGACGCCGCCCGGATGCTGGTGGTCCGCCCGGGCGGGCCGCTCGAAGATGCTCGCGTAACGGATCTGTTGCGGATCCTGCGGCGCGGCGACCTGCTGGTCGTCAATGACACAAGGGTGCTGCCGGCCGAACTGCACGGCACCCGAACGCGCGGCGAGTATCGCGCCAGCGTCTCGTTCAACCTGCACAAGCGGGTGGACGATGCGACCTGGCTGGCCTTCGCCCGGCCCGCCAAGCGGCTGAAAGCCGGCGACCGGCTGAGCTTCGGGCAGGAGACCGACAATGCCTGCCTGCTCGGCACGCTCGAGGCCAGCGTTGCGGCGGTGGAGGAGGGCGGGCAGGTGACGCTCAACTTCGATCTCTCCGGAGCCTATCTCGACGAGGCGATCAAGGCTTTCGGCGCCATGCCGCTGCCGCCCTATATCGGGCTGAAGCGCGCGCTTGAGGAGCGCGACAAGACGGACTACCAGACCGTCTATGCGCGCAAGGACGGGGCCGTGGCCGCCCCCACGGCGGGCCTGCACTTCACTCAAGCACTGCTCGGTCAACTGGCCGATCTCGGCGTCGGCATCGAGCGGGTGACGCTGCATGTCGGGGCAGGGACGTTCCTGCCGGTCAAGGTCGAGGACACCGAGGACCACGTCATGCATGCCGAATGGGGAGAAATCCCGGCCGAGGTGGTCGAGCGCATCTGCGCGGCGAAGGCGAAGGGCGGCAGGATCGTCGCGGTGGGGACGACCAGCCTGCGGCTGCTGGAAAGCGCCTCGCGCGCCACAGGAACGCTGCAGCCGTTCTCAGGGGATACCGACATCTTCATCACCCCCGGCTACCGCTTCAATGCGGTCGACATGCTGATGACGAATTTCCACCTGCCGCGCTCGACCCTGTTCATGCTGGTCTCGGCCTTTGCCGGTTATGACACCATGCGGGCCGCCTATCGCCACGCCATCGACAGCGGCTACAGGTTCTATTCGTACGGTGACGCCAGCCTGCTGTTCCGGCAGGATAGTTAAGCGATCGCTTGACAATTCGTTGCGCGGGCCGATACTTAAGTGAATGCATAAGTGATGGAGGTGTCGATGCGCAGGCTGCTGGTGTGGAACGTGATGTCGCTCGACGGCTATTTCGAGGGCACGAACCCCTGGGACCTCAGCTTCCACGGCTCGGTCTGGGGTGACGAACTGGAGGCGTTCTCGATCCAGCAGCTCGACGCGATGGGCCTGCTGCTGTTCGGACGGAAGACCTACCAGGGCATGGCCGACTATTGGCAGAAGGAAGAGCCCGGCGCGGTCGCCGACCGGATGAACGCCATCCCCAAGGCTGTGGCGTCGACGACGCTCAAGACGGCCGAGTGGCACAATACCCGCCTGCTCTCCGGCGACGCGGCGACGGCGGTCAGGGCGCTGAAGGGGGAGGACGGGGGCGACATCTTCGTGTTCGGCAGTGCCGCGCTGCTCGAGACGCTGCTGGCCCACGGCCTCGTCGACGAGTATCGCGTCTGCATCGCCCCGGTGGTGCTCGGCGCGGGCACGCCGCTGTTCAAGCCCGCCGCGGCCGCGCTGGGCCTGTCGCTGCTCGAGGCCCGTCCGCTCGAGACCGGCGGCGTGCTGCTGCGCTACGCAGTGGGCGCCAGCCATCCGACCTGAACGCGGGGATGACAGGAGGCGGTGGTGCGGCTAATACCCGCGCCATGACCGATTACGCCTTCACCCTCATCGCCACCGACGGAATGGCCCGGCGCGGCCGCATCGACACCTGGCGCGGCGAGGTTCACACCCCGGCCTTCATGCCGGTGGGGACCGTCGGCACCGTCAAGGCGATGTATCCCGAGCAGGTGCGCGACACCGGCGCCGATATCCTGCTCGGCAATACCTACCACCTGATGCTCAGGCCCGGAGCCGAGCGCGTCGCGGCGCTGGGCGGGCTGCACGACTTCATGGACTGGCAGCGCCCGATCCTCACCGATTCCGGCGGCTTCCAGGTGATGTCGCTGGCCAAGCTGAGGAAGCTCACCGAGACGGGCGTGACGTTTCGCTCGCATATCGACGGCAGCGCGCACGAGTTGACGCCGGAGCGCTCGATCGAGATCCAGACGCTGCTCGACAGCGACATCATCATGCAGCTCGACGAGTGCATCCCGCTCCCCTCCGAGTTCAAGGAGATGGAGCGGGCGATGGAACTGTCGCTGCGCTGGGCACAGCGGAGCAAGGACGCCTTCGGCCACCAGCCGCGCCGGTCGCTGCACGGCATCGTGCAGGGCGGCGACAATGCGGAACTGCGCGGCCGGTCGGCGGCGGGGCTGAAGTCCATCGGCTTTTCCGGCTATTCGATCGGCGGCCTCGCCGTGGGGGAGCCGCAGGAGACGATGTTCCGGGTGCTGAGCGAGATCACCCCGGAGCTGCCGGCCGACAAGCCGCGCTACCTGATGGGCGTGGGCAAGCCGGACGATATCCTGGGCGGCATCGAGCGCGGCGTCGACATGTTCGACTGCGTGCATCCCACCCGCGCCGGCCGGCACGGCCATGCCTATACGCGGATGGGGGTGATCAACCTTAAGAACGCGCGCCACAAGGACGATCCCCGGCCGCTCGACGAGGCCTCGCCCAACCCCAATTGCCGGCGGTTCAGCCGCGCCTACCTGCATCACCTGATCCGCACGGAGGAAATGCTCGGCGCGATGATCTTGAGCCAGGTGAACCTGCATTACTACCAGCAGCTCTGCATCGGCGCCCGGCAGGCGATCGAGGCTGGCACCTTCGCCGATTATGCGGCACAAACACGGGCAACCTGGGCAGCGGGCGACATCCCCGCCCTCTGACACGTCGGGAGAATGCGTCATGGCCTCGAGCCGCAAGTCCCTCCTCAATCCGCTGATGAAGTCGCGCAAGCGGCTGGCCGAGACGACGATGCGCGAATTGTTCGCGGCCGATCCCGATCGCTTCAAGACGTTCTCGGCCAAGGCCGGCGACCTGCTGCTCGACTACTCCAAGAACCGGATCGACGAGCGGGCGATGAGTGCGCTGTTCGACCTCGC
>NZ_JAYRYM010000277.1:0-4514 GCF_041917035.1 Devosia sp.
GGCCGGGCTCGACGCGCTGACCGACGCGGAACGGGCACGGTTCAGCGAACTCAACTCGGCCTATGTCGACAGGTTCGGATTCCCCTTCATCATCGCCGTGCGCGACAACACCAAGGCGCAGATCCTCACCGCCTTCGAGCGCCGCATCGGCGCCGACCGCGACACGGAGCTTGCTACCGCCTGCCGCCAGGTCGAACGCATCGCCGAACTGCGGCTGCGGCAAATCCTCGGCGGCTGAGCGGAATGTGCCGGGGGTGATAGGCCCCACGACGGGCTTCGCCGGCTCCCCTCCCCGCCAGCGGGGAGGATCGGCCGGCGCTCCGCGTCACCGGACTTCGGCAAGCCGTCGCGCCCGCGGCACTTGACAGGCCAGGGATTCGATCATAACCATTCTGTTATATAGAAGATCGGTTATGAAATGGCCTCGACAGTACACCAGCTCGACCTGACCTTTGCCGCCCTCGCCGACCCGACCCGTCGGGCCATCCTTGCCCGTCTGGCCGAGGGCGAGGCATCGGTGCTGGAGCTGGCCGAGCCCTTCGAGATGAGCCAGCCGGCGATCTCGCGGCACATCAAGGTGCTCGAACAGGCTGGCCTCGTCAGCCGCGGGCGTGACGCGCAGCGCCGTCCGGTGCGTATCGAGGCCGCCCCCCTCGCAGAGGCTGTCGGCTGGCTCGAGGCCTATCGCGGCTTCTGGGAGGCGAGCTATGACCGCCTCGACGGCCTGCTCGCCGTGCTCCAGGCCGTCCCTCCCGGCCGCAAGCAGTAGGGGACACGATGTTCAGGCCGCTCTCCATCAGTATGCCCTCCGACCGCGAGATCGTCGTCACCCGGGACTTCGCCGCGCCGCCCGACCTGGTGTTCGACTGCTGGACCGTGCCGGCCCTGATCCGCCGCTGGCTCGGCCCGGCCGACTGGGTGATGACCGTCTGCGAGTTCGATGCACGGGTCGGCGGAGCGTGGCGCTTTGTCTCCCGCGGCCCGACCGGTTTCGAGATGGGGCATGGCGGCACCATTCTCGAACTCGACCGCCCGCGCTGGATCAGGACCACCGAACGCTACGACATGGACTGGACCGGCGGCGAGACGCTCAACAGCAATGCCTTCACCCCCACCGAGGCCGGGACACGCTCGGTGCTGACGGTGCTCTATGCCAGCAAGGAGGCGCGCGACGGCGCCGCCGCAACGCCGATGGCCGAAGGCATGGAGTCCGGCTTCCGCCGCCTCGACACGCTGCTGGCCGAACGTCCGGACGGCTGATCCGCCCGGCCTCGCCTGAACTCCCACTGCGACCAACTGCCTTGCCAGACCCTGCGCCTGGCGAGAATGGCCCCCTCAACACCACGACACCGAGCAAAGGACCACCGAAATGCCCAAGATCATGCCCTGCCTGTGGATCGACGACCGCATCGAGGAGATGGTCAACTTCTATGTGGCGACCTTCGGCGATGCCGAGATCCGCGATACCCAGCGCTACCCGGACGGCCGCGTCCTCACCATGACCTTCCGGCTCCGCGATCAGGAATTCATGGCGCTCAATTGCGGCGCGCGCTTTCCGTTCACCGAGGCGGTCTCGTTCTCGGTCGACTGCAAGGACCAGGCCGAGGTGGACTATTTCTGGGCGGCGCTGACGGCGGACGGCGGCGCCGAGTCGATGTGCGGCTGGTGCCGTGACCGGTTCGGCCTCAGCTGGCAGATTGTGCCGCAGCGGCTGGTCGAACTGGTCTGGGACAGCACGGACAAGGCGGCCGGGGCACGGGCCCAGCAGGCGATGTTCCAGATGCGCAAGATCGTCATCGCCGATCTCGAGAAGGCGCACGCGGGTCTGTGACGGTTGGCGCGGCGGCGTCAGTCGTCGCCGCCGCCATCCCCGACATCGTCTTCCTCCGGCCCCTCGGCCTCGGCCAGCGGCTTCCGCTCCTGGTCGTAGAACCACAACCAAATGCCGATCGGCACGATGAGGAACGCGTAGGGCCAGTACTGCATCACCAGCGCCTCGACCGGCTCCCGGAAAGAGCCCTGGAAGTCCCTGAGCCAGTCCATGGCTAGCGCGACGGCGGCCGGCCCGGATCGTCGTGGGGCTCGCCATCCTCCCAGGCGATCGACGTGTCGGGCTCTGTGTCGCGCCCGTGCAGCAGCCGATCGAGCCAGAGCCGCACCGCCCGTCCGGCTTCCTCGAGGAGAGCCGGGTCGATCAGGGTGGGCTGCAACTGGTGATGGCGCTGGTCCATTGGCCCAGCCTGCGCCGCAAAGATGAACGTTTCCTGACCAGACATCGCCGCACTCCCCCGTTGCACCGACGTGGAGCTGAACTCCCATCTCTCACCGATCGGCGCGCATTGTACGGCGGGTCCGGACGGCGGGGATAAGTTCAGCGCCCTGCGGGAGAACGAGCGCCGCTACTGTGCGGGCCGTCGCATCTGCGCTAAGAGGACTGATCGATCACCAGAACCGCGCGTGCCATGGCCCCCACCACCTATGCCGGCCCGAGTGCCGGCCTGCCCGGCCAGATGGCCCTCCACACCGGCCGCGCCGTGTTCACCGAGGCCTATGCGCTGATCCCGCGCGGGGTGATGCGCGACATCGTGACGAGCTACCTGCCGCACTGGACGCAGACCAGGGCCTGGGTCATCGCCCGGCCGATGACCGGCTTTGCCGAGACCTTTTCGCAGTACGTGGTGGAGGTATTTCCCGGCGGCGGCAGCGAGCGCCCGGAGCCCGAAGCCGGCGTCGAGGGCGTGCTGTTCGTCGTCGAGGGCCAGGCCAGCCTGACGATCGGCGGCAAATCCCACCTACTGAAGGCGGGGGGCTATGCCTACCTGCCGCCCTCGAGCCAGTGGACGCTCGACAACCGGGGCTCCGTCGCGACGCGTTTCCACTGGCTCCGCAAGCGCTACGACAAGGTGGACGGCATCGACGCGCCGGAAGCCTTCGTCGCCAACGAGCAGGACGAGCCGATCATCTGGATGCCGGACACCAACAGCACCTGGGGCACGACCCGCTTCGTCGACCCCACCGACGTCCGGCACGACATGCACGTCAACATCGTGACGCTCGAGCCGGGCGCGGTGATCCCGTTCGAAGAGACCCACGTCATGGAGCACGGGCTCTACGTGCTCGAGGGCAAGGCGGTGTACCGGCTCAACCGCGACTGGGTCGAGGTCGAGGCCGGCGACTTCATGTGGCTGCGCGCCTTCTGCCCGCAGGCCTGCTACGCCGGCCCGCAGCGGTTCCGCTACCTGCTCTACAAGGATGTGAACCGGCACATGAAGCTGACGCTCTAGGGGACGGCGGATGGACAGCATCGTGATCGAGCCGCTGAGCCGCGAGGCCTTCGCGCCATTCGGCCAGGTGATCGCCGCCGACGACATGGCCCACCACTACCCGATCAATTCCGGCCGAACCGAGCGCTACCACGACCTGGCGCGGGTGGAACTGGGCGGCGTGCACGCCCGGCCGCTGATCTCGATCTTCCGCGGCCAGCCCTGCGCGTTGCCGCTGACCCTGCGCCTGGTCGAACGCCATCCGCTGGGCAGCCAGGCCTTTTTCCCGCTCGCCCCGCGCCCCTGGCTCTCGATCGTGGCGCCCGACCGGCAGGGTACCCCCGGACGGCCGCGGGCCTTCCTCGTTCCGGCGGGCACCGGGGTGAACATTGCCATGAACACCTGGCACGGGGTGCTGACCCCGCTTGAGGCGCCGAGCGATTTTCTCGTCGTCGATCGCGGCGGTGAGGGCAACAATCTCGAGGAACATCTGTTCGACGCGCCATTCCTCGTCGTCGCCAGCTAGCCTGTTCTGCGGGCCGGGTCCGGCGGGTCCGGCGACTATTGCGCGCGGCCGTTGCATTTCTTCCATAATTCTGCGGGAGACTGCGACCACCCGAGAGGAGGGCTCGATGTTCCGCATCCACCTGGCGCTGGCGGCGATGGCCGCCCTGATGCTGTCGTTCGCCGCCCCGGCCATGGGCGCCAAGCTGACCATCAGCGGCGATGTCACCTACCGGGAGCGGATCGCGCTGCCGGCCGGCGCCACACTCTCGGTTGCGCTGGTGGACCTGGCGGCACCCGAAACCGAGGGCATCTCGGCGACCGCGCCGATCGCGGCGCGCGGCCAGGTGCCGCTGACCTTCACGCTGAACGTCGACGAGAGCCTCCTCGAGACCGGCCGCCGCTACGGCCTCGTCGCCCGGATCGTCGCCGAGGATGGCGCCGTCTGGTTCCGCAATGCCGAGCCCTACCCGCTCGACCTGCCGGACCTCGCCACCCCGATCCTGATCACCGTCGGCTTCGCCGGACGCGTCGAGACCCCGGAAGCTGCGCCGCCGCCGATCCTCGATGTCACCTGGAAGGTGGAAATGCTGGACGGGCAGCCGGTCCTGGGCGGCCCCGCCCCCTCGCTCTCGATCGCGAGGGATCTGCGGGCCGGCGGCCGCGGCGGCTGCAATTCCTGGTTTGCGCAGGCCGCGCTGACGGACGACCGCCTCGCCTTCAGCGCCGTCGCCGCGACCCGCATGG
>NZ_JAYRYM010000278.1:0-4511 GCF_041917035.1 Devosia sp.
GCTTTCTCACCGGCAAGTACCGCGCCGCGGCGGACGCTCAGAAGAGCCCGCGCGGCAAGGGTGTGGTCGACAAGTACCTCAACCCCAGGGGTCTCCGCCTTCTCGCGGCGCTCGATGCCGTGGCGGCGCGGACCGGAGCGGCGCTGAGCGAGATCGCGCTCGCCTGGGTGGCGGCGCAGCGGGGAGTCGCGGCGCCGATCGCATCGGCGACCACCCCGGATCAGGTGAGGAGCCTGGCGCGGGGGGCACGGCTCAGCCTCAGCGCCGAGGATCTTGCTGAATTGAGCGCGGCGGGATGATCAGCGCGTCTGCCCCATCCACCACAGGGCGGTAACGAGCAGTGTCATCACCACGGCAAACACGAGGACGATGGCGGCGTAGGTCTCGAAGGTCATTTCTGCCCCCTTTCAGCGGGCAGGATTGCTCTGCGCCCTGCCCTGGTTCGTTTCCATGATCTGGATCAACGACTTGCCTCGGGGCGACAGGAAGCGGATGATCCCCGCATGCGCGCAGCCCTGACTCTCCTCGCCCTGTTCGTTCCCGCGGCCTGCCACGCGCAGGAGGCGGGATGGCACTACTCGCCCCTGCCCGGGGAGGGCGACCGGGCCGCGCTCGGCTGCTCCTATGGCGCGAGCGCCGCGCAGTACACCTGCCTGGCCGTGCGCTGCGAGGATGATTTCTCGGTGGGCCTGCACATCCACACCAGCCGTGCCGCGGCGGATGCCGGCGCCTGGGTGCTGGAGTTCGACAAGGAGGGCGAGCGCTACGCGGTGACAGCCTCTCCCTCGCCGGCGCCGTACCACGCGCGGATCGAGGGCAATGTCGACCCGATCCTCGAGCAGTTGCGGAATGCCGGCCTGGTCTACCTCGACCCGCCGGACGGTCCACCGATCGATCGCGCCATCTCGCTTTCAGGATCGCTCGCCGCGATCAATCGCGCCCTCTACTTCTGCGCGCCGAAGCTGCCGGCTCAACCGGACATGTAGCCGCCGTCGACCGGCAGGATGGCGCCGGTGACGAAGGCAGCGAGCGGCGAGCACAGGAACAGGGCCGGGCCGGCGAGGTCGCCGGGGGTGCCCCAGCGGCCCATCGGGGTGCGCGCCATCAGTTCGGCATTGCGGACCGGATTGCTGCGCGGCACGGTGGTCATGGCCGTCTCGATCCAGCCCGGCGCCAGGGCATTGACCCGTATCTCATCGGCCGCATAGGCGATGGCGAGCGACTTGGTGAGCCCGGCCACGGCATGCTTGGATGCGGCGTAGGCCGGCGCGTGCGGCGCACCGAAGAAGGCGAAGACCGAGCCGATATTGAGGATGGCGCCGCCGCGCAGCTTGCTGCGGAACGCGGTCGAGGCGCGCATCGTGCCGGTCGTGTTGATGTCGAGCACCGTCTCGAAGCCGGTCGCGGTGAACTCGGCGGCCCTCAGGTTGACCCCGGCGCAATTGACCAGCGCCGCCACCGGGCCGAAGGTGTCGGCATATTCGCCCACCTGCTCGGTCGAGCGCACGTCCAGCTGGGTGTAGCGGAAGCGCGGCTCGTTGTCGGCACCGGACTCGACTTCGGCCTGGGTGGCACCCGTGGCATGGACGATCGCGCCGGCATCGGCGAAGGCACGCCCGATGCCCTGCCCGATGCCGGAGGTGCCGCCGGTGATGACGACGTGCCGGCCGGCGAAGAACTCGGTGGCCCAGGTCATGTCTTGCCCCCCGCTAGCGGATGAACTGTTCGATATAGTCCGCCCCGAGCCCCACCTTCTCGTAGTGGCGCCGGCACATGTCGATCTTGGTGAAGACATCCTCGAAGCCGACCTGTCGGTTGGCTTCGTCGAGATAGACCATGCAGCCCGAGATGTTGAAGAAGGTGATCATCTCCTCGCAGTCCGCCGGTACGGTCAGCGTGTGGATCTCGCCCGGCGGCTCAAAGACGTAGGAGCCGGTCTCGGCCACCCAGTCGTGCTCTAGATAGTGCCAGCGGCCCTTGATGACGTAGCCGTGCACCGGCTGGGGGTGCAGGTGCCGGCTGAGGATGCCGGCGCGGCGCACGCGCAAGAGATTGCACCATTGGCCCTGCAGCGTGTTGAGAAACAGCGGCCGGAACCAGACGCCCTCTGCCTGCGGCACCCATACCCGCTCATCGCCCGGCATCGCCGCGATGGCGATCTCCCTGGGCGAGCGGGGATGCGCAGAACCGTTGAACGTGTCGTACATCGTGGTGCTCCGGCCTCTACCAATGGAACGCGTCGACGTTTTCGCGCGCGCCGAGCAGGAAGGCGTCGCCGATGAGGCGCAGCGGCGAGCCGTCCATCTCGGACTTCCGCTTCCTGAGGAGTTTGGCGAAGCGTTCGTAGATCGCCTCGTACTCCTCGGACGGGTTGGCGACTGTCTCCTTGCCGTCGACCCGCAGCACCGTGCCGCCCTTCTCGAGCTTGAGGTCGGTGCCCTTGCGCGTCGTCACCGCCACGGTCCAGATCTCGCCGGTTTCATCGAGCCAGTTGAAGCCGGCGCTCATCGCGGGCCGGTGCTTCTGGGTCGACTTGAAGACGATCTCGACATCGACAGGGGTCTGCCGGTTGGCGGGAAAGCGCAGCACGGCGCTCTCGACAAACACCGGGAAGGGCATGATGCGGGTGAATACGCTCATGGCATTGATGCCTGGATCGCAGACGCCGAATCCGCCGGGCTGCCAGACCCATTCCTGCCCCGGATGCCACTTTCGCACGCTCTCGCGCCAATCGATGCGGACGGAGGCAACGCCCTCGTCCTTGAGGATGAGGCGGGCCGCCTCGACCGCGGCGTTGTAGCGCGAGTGCCAGGTCTGGAAGAGCACGCGTCCCTTCTTTTCGCCGTAGGCGACGAGGTCCTCGAACTCCGTGATGGTCGGGGTCGGGGGCTTTTCCAGCAGCACGTCCCGGCCGGCGTCGATGGCCTCGCGGACATAGGCGTGGCGGACGCCGGGAGGGGTGCAGACGGCGACCAGGCCAACCTCTGGCATCGCCTTGTAGAGTTCGGCGGGGGACCGGAAGACGGGAACGTCGCGATGCCCGAGTCCGCGCGTCGACACGCAGGCCGCCAGCTCGAAATCGGGGCTCTTGTCGATCACCGGCAGATGCTGGTCCTGAGCGATCTTGCCGATACCGATGACGGCGATCTTTTTTCTGGCCATTGGGTGTCTCCTCACGCCGGCCGCACTTAAGAGGAAGCGGGTGCGGAAGTGAAGTTCCGATCCGGCAAAAATCATTCCGGCCAACACGGAATGAACGCTATGATCGGACCGGGGAACGATCGGATGGAGGTGGCAGCATGTCGCAGGCGTTCGTCCGCGAGGGTGCCGGCATGCCGCAGGTGCATGCCTCACTGGAGGCCGCCCGCAGCGCGGCGGAGGTGCAGCGCGCCATGGACGGGCGGCAGTACGACTTCGAGGTGCGGCCGCGCGAGCGCGGCGGCTACCTGGTGGCGCGGCTGAAGAAGGACGGGACGTTCGAGTCGTGGGTGGAGGAGTAGCGGGCTGTCACGCGGGCGGCTGCCAGAGCTCGATGTGATTGCCCTCGGGATCGACGATGCGGGCGAAACGGCCGGTCTCCGGCGTGTCCCACTCTTCGGGGCGGGTCTCGACCGGAATGCCGGCGCCGCGCAGGTTGGCGATCAGGGCATCGAGGTCGTCGACACGGAAGTTGATCATCCACTGCCGCGCCGCCGGGAAGTAGCTCGTGCCACCCGGGAAGGGCGCGAAGACGGTTGGTCCGGCCTCCTGATTCCAGAAGCCCTGGACGCCCAGGTGCCGTTCGTACCACCGGGAGAGCGCCTCGGTGTCTGCCGCCCGAAAGAAGATGCCGCCGATGCCGATCGCTTTTGCCATTTGACCTACCTGACCACGATGGCACGGAAGTCGTTGACGTTGGTGCCGGTCGGCCCGGTGACGAAGAGTCCGCCAATGGCGTTGAAGGCGGCATAGGCATCGTTGTCGGCAAGTGCGCCGCGAGGGTCGATGCCGGCGGCCCGCATGCGAGTCGCGGTGTTGCCATCCGCCACTGCGCCGGCATTGTCCCCGGATCCGTCGATGCCGTCCGTGTCGGCGGCCAGCGCCGAAATGCCGGAAACGCCGTCGATGGCGATAGCGAAGGCCAGCAGGAACTCGGCGTTGCGCCCGCCCCGGCCGGACCCACGGACGGTGACCGTGGTCTCGCCACCCGACAGAAGCAGGGCGGGGCGCGCAAACGGACGCCCGCGCGTGCGGATCTCCCGGGCGAGCGCAGCGTGCACCCGGGCCACCTCACGGGCCTCGCCCTCGACCGCATCGGACAGGATGTGCGGCTCGATGCCGATCGCCCGCGCCGCCTCCGCCGCCGCCTCGAGCGACAGCGCCGCGGACGCGACGACGCGCACGGTGTTGCCGACAAAGCGCGGGTCGGACGCCAGCGGCGCCGGGTTGCCGTCGGACGCCAGAAGCTGTTCGGCCGCGGCCGGCAGCTGCAGACGGTGGAGCGCGACCAGATGCCTCGCCTCGGACCGGCC
>NZ_JAYRYM010000279.1:0-4488 GCF_041917035.1 Devosia sp.
GGCTCGACCGAGCCGGAGATGTCCCCGCTCACTTCGGCCGGTCCAGCTGCAGATAGCCGTCGGCGTCGACGGCGAGGGGCAAGGGGTCGCAGATGCCGCCACTGAACGGCCGGTCGGCACCGGCATTGTGGAAGGCCAGCAGCATCGGGCGTCCGGCCCGATCGAAGGCCACCCGGCCGGCATAGAGGTCCTCGCTGACGAGCAGACGCGCCTTCCGCGGATCGACCGGCCCGGGGAACTCGCCGACCGGCAGGCTCCAGATGCCGCCCGTCTGCCCGGCGCGGTGACCGGCGAGCTTGGCCGCGTCGCAGCAGAACACCAGATGCCGGCGGCCGGCGATTTCGAGCAGCTGGAAGACCTCGAGATGGGCAAAGCCGCTGCCCGGCGCACTCAGCGGGGGGCGCACCTGCCAGGTTGCGAGATCGGAAGAGACGGCGTGGCCGACGACGCCGCGATCGGGCTCGGTGCCGTGGCCGGCACGCGCGGTGACGAGCATGTGCCACAGGCCATCGTGCCCGGAGCGGAACACCCAAGGGTCACGCCAGGCCTCCTCCGGCCAGGACGAGCTGCCCAGCACCTCGTAGTGGGTGGGGTCGGCGACGACGACCGGCCCCGGTTGCTTGGTCCAGGAGTGGAGATCGGTCGAGGTGGCGAGGCCGATGGTTTCGACATTGGCGTTGCTATCCTCGGTGAGGAAGCGGGAGCCGGTGTAGAACAGCCGCCACAGCCCGTCGTCGCCGCGCACGACGCTGCCGGTCCAGGTCGCTGTCGCATCGAAGCTGCCGGGAGCGCCGGTCTCGAAGATGCGCCCATGGCTGGTCCAGGTGACCAGATCGGGCGAAGTGGCGTGCCCGATGCGGGCATTGCGGTGCCGCAGGTGCGGATCGCCCAGCGACCGGGGAGCGTGCAGGAAGTAGAGGTGGTAGGTGGCGCCGTCATCAGCGAGCCAGAAATCCCACACCCAGTCGTCGTCCAGCCGAAAAGCCATCGCCACCTCTGCTAAATGGTTTTAGCAGATGCCCCGGACGTGATAGGTTGTCAAGCGATGGGCTCGCCGCTAGTGCATATCATGCCCGTTGTTGGTTCCGGCTGCGAAGGAAAAAGGGAAACAGGGTGGCCAAGAAGCGCGTGACGCTGGCAGACGTTGCCCGGCTGGCGGGGCTGTCCTCCACCGCGGCCTCGATGATTCTCACCGGGCGGCCGGACACGCGGCTGTCGGCCGAGGCGCACGCCCGGGTGCACGCGGCGGCGGCGAGCCTGGGCTACCGGCCGAACGTGGCGGCGCGGGCGCTGCGCACCGACAAGTCGCGTTCGATCGCCTTCATTTCCGACTACGTGGCGACGACACGCTTCGCCAGCGGCCTGATCCGGGGTGCGCTGGCGGCCGCCGACCAGGCCGGCCACGTCATGCTGGTGCTCGAAACCGGCGGCGAACCGGCGCGCGAGGTGCAGGCCGTGCAGGCCGCGCTCGACCGGCAGGTCGACGGCATCATCTTCGCGGCGATGCGGGCGCGCGAGGTGTTCGTGCCGGATCTCGCCATCCCGGCGCCGGTGGTGATGCTGAACGGGACCAGCGCCCGCTTTCCGACCTCGGTGCTGCCCGACGAATATGCCGGCGGGCGGCTTGCGGTCGAGCTGCTGGTCGAGGCCGGGGTGGCGCGGGACATCGTGCTGCTCGGCCACAATGCGGAGGAGGAGCGCGGGCTGTTCCGTTCCGAGCCGATCGCGCGACGACTGAGCGGCGTCCGCGATGCCATGGCCGAGCACGGGCTGCGCTTCGCGGCCGAACTGAGCTGCTGGAACTGGGAGCCGGGCCATGGCTACGACCTGGCCCGCAAGCTGCTGCAGGCGGGGCGACCGCGATCGATCCTCTGCCTCAACGACCGGCTGGCCTTCGGCGCCTATCAGGCGATCGGCGAGGCGAGACTGGCGATCCCGGCCGATATCGGGCTCGTCTCGTTCGACAATGACGAACTCGCCTCCTACCTCCGGCCGGGCCTTACCACCATCGGGCTGCCGCACGAGCAGATGGGGCAGGAAGCGGTGCGTCTGCTGCTCGAGCCCAGCCGGCCGGAGGGCGAAACCCTTGTTCCGATGCCACTCCTGCGCCGGGGATCGCTGCCGGCGGGCTGACTCCACCTCCCGATCACCATCCGACCTCGGTGAGCCGACGGCTCCGCGACGCGGTCGTCCTGCTCAGCGGTAGCGCACCTGGTTCCAGCGATGGCCGAGCAGCGAGAGAATGATGATCAGGCCGTAGAAGAACTGAACGTAGAAGCCCGACAACCCTACCCCGACGACACCGGTCTGAATGAACGAGACGGTGAAGGCGCCGATGGCGCTGCCGATGACCGTGCCGATGCCGCCCCATGGCGCGGTGCCGCCGACAAAGACCGACGCCAGGCCCGGGAGCAGGAAGCTTTCGCCGGAGGTGGGCCACCAGGTATAGTTGATGAAGACGGCGAAGACGCCGGCCAGCGAGGCGCCCAGCCCGACAAAGACGAAGGTCTGCAGCCGCACCCTTCGCACATCGATACCCATCTGCTGGGCGGCGTCGGGATTGTCGCCGACGATGTGCACGCGCACACCGAAGCGGTGGCGGTTATAGATGAGCGAACAGACCACGACGAACAGCAGGACCCAGAAGACCTGCAGCGGAATACCGAAGAGTTCGCCGGCGAAGATCTTGTAGGCCCAGCTCTGCGGCAGGGTGACCAGCGCGATGGACCGCCCCTCGGTCTGGATCTGTATGAGGCCACGCATCATGAAGTTCATGCCGAGCGTGGCGATCAGCGAGGAGAGGTTGGCGTAGACCACGAGCCAGCCGACGCAGAGGCCGAGCACGAGCCCGGCGATGATGGCGGCAATCAGGCCCAGGAAGGGATCGAAGCCGGCCTGGACCACCAGGGCAAAGACCCAGCCGGTCATGCCGATGGTCGCGGGAAAGGAGAGATCGATCTCGCCCACCGTCACCACGTAGACCAGCGGCACCACCACGAAGAGCACCACCGGCAGGCCGATCAGCACGGCGCGATAGATGCTCCACTGCGAGAAGACGGCGGGATTGCCGATGAAGAAGACGGTCACCATCAGCAGGAAGACGAGCAGCGAGCCAAGTGCCGGACGATTGTCGATGAGGAAGCGGCGCAGCCGCGACTGGTCGGCGTGCCGGCCATCGGCGAGGCGGCGCACGGCATTGGCATCGAGCGTGCGCCGAGCCGGTGCCTCGTCGTTGGAATGGTCGGTCATGCGGCATCTCCGGAATGTGCCCCGCCTTCGGTGGGGTGGGCGAGTTCTTCCATGAACTTGATGAGGGCCTCGGCCGAACCGAGCTCGGTCTTGCCGATCTGGGTCGCGACGCGGCCGCGATCGAGGACCACGAAGCGGTCCGAGATGTCGTAGACGTGGTGGATGTTGTGGCCGATGAAGAGGATCGACCGCCCGGCGGCCTTCGCCTGTTCGACGAAATGGAAGACCTTGGCGGTTTCGGTGAGCGAGAGCGCCGTGGTGGGTTCATCGAGGATGATGAGATCGGCCTGGTTGTAGATGGCGCGGGCAATGGCAACGCCCTGCCGTTCGCCGCCCGACAGCTGGCCGACGATCGAGTTGGGCCCGAAGACCTTGGAGGTGAAGCCGATCTCGCGCATCAGCCGCGATGCTTCCTCCCGCTGCCTGCGCACCCTCAGAAAACCGAGCGGTCCGACGATCTCGCGCCCCATGAAGATGTTCCAGGTGATGGTCTGCTGCACGGCAAGCGCCCGATCCTGGAAGACCGTCTCGATGCCGGCCTGCCGCGACTTGGCGGCGTTCCAGCCGGTGACCGGCTTGCCGCGCACCAGGATGTCACCGGTCGTCGGGGGCACCGCCCCGGCCAGGATCTTGATCAGCGTCGATTTCCCGGCGCCGTTGTCGCCGACAAGGCCCACCACCTCGGCCTCGTCGACATGCAGGTCGACCCCGCCCAGGGCGTAGACCTGTCCATAGGACTTGGTGATGTTCCTGAGCTCGATGATCCGATTGCTCATGGCCCCTCGCGCAAAGACAGGGAGGGGCCCGACCCTGCGGCCGGGCCCCGGGGAGAACGACGTCAGCGAAGACCCTCGATCGCCAGTGCGGCGACGGCTTCGTAGTTCTCGGGCGTGACGAACCCGGCGCCGGTATCGACGTTCATGCTGCCCAGCCCGTACACGACCTGCTGGCAGAGCGAGAGGATGGGCATGTAGCCCTGCAGGAACGGCTGCTGGTCCGAGGTGAGCTGGACCCAGCCGTTCTTGAACGCGTCGATGATCTGCGGGCTGGTATCGAAGCCGATATTGACGATGTCGCCCGCCTTCTTTCCGGCGGCCTGCATGTAGGTGGCGGCGTTGCCGAGCGGCTGGCCGCCGGGATAGGCGATCAGCTTCACGTCGGGATTGGCGGCGATGGCAGCGGTTATCACCGGGATGCCGACATTGGGATCGGTACCCAGGCCCTCCGGGCTCTGCAGCT
>NZ_JAYRYM010000280.1:0-4471 GCF_041917035.1 Devosia sp.
CGGAGTGGGCAAGACCGAACTGACCAAGGCGCTGGCGCAGTTCCTGTTCGATGACGAGCACGCCATCGTGCGCATGGACATGTCGGAGTTCATGGAGAAGCACTCGGTGGCCCGGCTGATCGGGGCTCCCCCGGGCTATGTCGGCTACGACGAAGGCGGGATGCTGACCGAGGCGGTGCGGCGCCGGCCCTACCAGGTGGTGCTGTTCGACGAGATCGAGAAGGCCCACCCGGACGTGTTCAACGTCCTGCTCCAGGTGCTGGACGACGGGCGGCTGACGGACGGGCAGGGGCGGACGGTGGACTTCCGCAACACCATCATCATCATGACCTCGAACCTGGGCTCGGAATACCTCGTGGGCCTCAAGGACGGGGAAGCGGTGGAACTGGTGCGCGGCAAGGTGCTGGACGTGGTCAAGGCCTCGTTCCGCCCCGAGTTCCTGAACCGGGTCGACGACATCATCGTCTTCCACCGGCTGGAGCGCGGGCACATGGGGGCGATCGTCGATATCCAGCTGGGGCGGCTGCACGGCCTGCTCAGGGAGCGCGACATCACGCTCGAGCTGACCCCGGCGGCGCGCGAGTGGCTGGCCAACGAGGGCTATGATCCGGCCTACGGCGCGCGACCGCTCAAGCGCGTCATCCAGCGCGAGGTGCAGGACCGGCTGGCCGAGGAGATCCTCGCCGGGAGCATCCTCGACGGGCAGGGGGTGATCATTGACGCCGGCGATGCCGGCCTCACCGTCAGGGCGGCGACGTCCGAAGGGCCCCGGGCGCGCGCCGCCTGAGCCCACGATCTGGGCCGGTTGCGCCGACCCTCGGGCTGATCGCTATCTTCGGCAAGTGGCCGGTCGTCACGACGTGACGGCCGGCCGCTGGCGTTGTCCGAGGGGCGGCGAAACCAGCACGCCCGCTTGCATACGTGCCGGCAGCGTTGTAGAACATAACCGGAACATCCGGAGCCGGCATGCACACCACAAACTATCGATCGGCCTTCATTTCGGTATCGCCCGATAGCGCCTGCGAGGTGGCCAGGGTGCCCGACAAGCCGGGCAGCGTGGCCTGGTTGCAGTGGAAGATGGTGAGCGACAGCCCCTACCGGTTCACCAGCGACGACGTCATCTTTGCCGTCCATGCCGAGCGCAACGCGATCGCCGAGGCGGCGCGGCCGGCGGCGCGGGCCGCCTTCTTCTCCCGGGGGCAGCCCTGCCTGAGGTCGTCGCCGCTGGTCAAGACACATGGCTGGGGCGTTCACCATGACGCCGAGGGGCGGGTGGCGCTGGTGCCGGTCGATGCGCCCGGCTATGCCGAATACCTCGAGCGGGACGACCTGACCGTCGTTGCCGGCATGCGCAGCAAGCGCCCCTGAGATCGGGAGTTCCTGAATGGCGACGTTCCTCATCGACTATTTCGAACTGCCCACGGCGTCCACGGCCAGCAGCCGGGAATTCTTCGCCCGGGCCTTCGGCTTTGCGGCCAGGGACTACGGGCCGGGGTACACGGAGATCGTCGGCGCCGGTGTGCTCGGCGGTCTCAACGGCATCGAGGGCGACCGACCGGCGGCGCCGCTGATCGGTATCCGCACCGACGACATCGACGCGGCAGTGCTCGCGGTCACCGGGGCGGGTGGCACGATCACCCGGCCGGTGCACGCGTATCCGGGCGGTCGCCGCTTCATGTTCCGCGAGCCCGGGGGCGCGGAGTTGCTGGTCTACCGCCCCGAGGAGTAGCCTGCCGGGCCGGGGACCGTCGCAGGAGACACGTCCCGTCGGGCCGTCGCATGACAAAAAGGGGTGCCGCGGATGTCGGGCAGTTCAAGCAGCGCCTCCTTCTGTCCGCCGGGCAATCGCCCCTACGTGCTGGTCGCTGCCATCCTCGCGTCCTCGATGGGGTTCATCGACGGCTCCGTGCTGTCCATCGCCACCCCGGCAATCCGCGCCGACCTGGGCGCGAGCCTGGGCGATGCGCAGTGGTTCTCCAATGCCTACCTGCTGTTCCTGTCCTCGCTGCTGCTGATCGGCGGTGCGGCCGGAGACCGATTCGGACTGCGGAATGTCTTCGCACTCGGGATTGCGCTGTTCGTCGCCGCGTCGCTGCTCTGTTCGGTGGCGCCAGGTCCGCTGTTCCTGATCGTCGCCCGCGCCGTGCAGGGGATGGGCGCGGCGCTGATGGTGCCGGGAAGCCTCGCCATCATTGCCAAGGCCTATCCGCGCGACGAACGCGGCAAGGCGATCGGGCTGTGGTCCTCGTTCTCCTCGCTCACCACCATTCTGGGCCCGGTGGTCGGAGGGCTGGTGCTGACTGGCCTCGGCGACTGGAGCTGGCGGCTGGTGTTCGCCATCAACCTGCCGCTCGGCGGCATCGCGCTGGCGCTATTGTATCTCAAGGTGCCGCCCGACAGACCCGAGGCCGACCGGCGTCTCGATCCTCTCGGTGGCACGCTGGTCACCATCGGCCTGCTGCTCGTCGCCTTCGGCCTGACCGGCAGCGATGGTGACGCGGCTCCCATCAGCCATATCCTGACCTATGGCGGCGTCGGCGTGCTGGTGCTCCTGGGGTTCCTGTGGTGGGAGCGACGGGCCAGGGCGCCGATGCTGCCGCTGCAGCACTTCGGCAATGTCGCGTTCTCGGGGGCGCAGGGTCTGACCTTTGCACTCTACTTCGCGCTTGCAGCCGTCACCTTCTTTCTCCCCATGACGATGATCGGCGGCTGGGGCGTCACCGCCGCCGAGGTCTCCATCGCCTTCCTGCCGTTCGGCATCGCGCTCACGATATTGTCGCCCTTCGCCGGGCGGCTTGCCGACCGCGTCGGGCCGGGGCCGATGATCGCGGCCGGCGCCGTGATCGTCGCGATCGCCTTTGCGCTGCTGGGGCTGCTTGCGCCATTGCACAGCGTCTGGCTCGGCGTGCTGCCGGTGATCGTCCTGATGGGCATAGGCATGAGCGCGGTGGTGTCGCCGCTCTCGACCGCGGTCATGACTTCCGTGAGCGATCGCGACACCGGTCTCGCCTCGGGCGTCAACAACGCAGTGGCGCGGGTTGCCGGAATGCTCGCCATCGCGCTGATGGGCGGCGTTGCGGCATTCGTGTTCGAGCGGGCGCTCGGCGGGGTGGCGGAGTTGCCGCTGTTCTTCGGCCTCCTGCCCGATGCGCCCTTGCCGCCCGAGGCCGAAACCATGCGTCTGGCGGCCAATGATGCCGCCTTCGCAGCCATTGCCTACAGCAACGCGGCGCTGGCCCTCATTTCGGCTGGAATTGCGTGGTTCACCCAGAAGCGGACGTTCTGAGCGGACAGCCTCGGTCAGTCGACCGAGGCAACCGTGATCGGTGCGGGTTCGCGCTGCATCAGGTCGCGAACCTGGCTGATGGTCTGCTTGAAGGCGGTGTCGTACTGGGCCGAGAGCGACTTGTCGCGCGGCAGCTTGACACTGAGCGGGTCGACGAAGCGGCCGTTCACCTTGATCTCGAAATGCAGGTGCGGACCGGTCGAATTGCCGGTGGATCCGACATAGCCGATGATCTGGCCCTGGCGCACCTTGGCGCCCGGCTTCATGCCGTCGGCGATGCGGCTCATGTGGCCATAGCCGGTCTCGAAGCCGTTCACGTGCTTGAGCATGACGAACTTGCCATAGCCCGATACCCATTGCGCCTTCTCGACCACGCCATCGCCGGACGCGTAGATCGGCGTGCCGGTCTTGGCGGCGAGATCGACGCCGGTATGCATGCGGCGCGACTTGAAGATGGGGTGGACGCGGTAGCCGAATCGGCTGGCGAGCCGCCCGCCGCCCTGCACCGGGCGCCGGGTCAGGAAGCGCTTGCCGGTCTCGCCGCTCGGGTCGAAGAAGTCGACGGTCCCGTCATTGGTGCGGAAGCGGAACAGTTCGCGGGTGGTGGTGCCCAGCTTGAGGGCGACATAGAGCAGTTCCTGGTGCCCGGCCGCATCCTTCTGGGTCTGCAGGATCTCGATGGAATCGCCGGCCGCGATCTTCTTGGTCAGGTCGATGTCGTAGGCGAACATGGCAACGATGCGCGAGGTCGTGGCGTCGTCGATGTCGTGCTTGCGGGCCGTTTCCCAGATCGAGCGATAGACCGAGGGCAGGTTGTTGACGTTGATCTGCTCGGTATCCTCCTCGGGAAACTCGATCTCGGCCGGTGCGAGGCCCAGCACGTAGTTGCCCCGGTCGGTCAGCGCGGCGGTCGCCGCGTGCTTGATCTCGCCGGTTCGCGGATCGGGGAAGTAGATGCTGAGCCGGTGCGGAATCAGCGTCTCGGACGTCCGCGACGGGCCCATCAGGATGCGCAGGCGCGCGCCCACCGGGACGGTGGTCGAGTTGAGCACGTTGCGCAGCGTCGCGGCAACCATGTCGTAGGTGGTGTCGTCGAAGCCGTTCTTGAGCAGGGTGTCCTTGAGCGGGCCGTCGTCGCGCACCGCCACGACGCGCTCGGACCGTCCGAGGCCCGCCTCCTCCGCA
>NZ_JAYRYM010000281.1:0-4463 GCF_041917035.1 Devosia sp.
CCCGAGCCGGTCAGTGCATCGGGTTGCGCGCTGTGGGTCGATCGGCTGGAGCGGGAGGCGAACCTGTGAGCACCTTGCCCGGCGGCCTCACCCTCGCCGTCCCCTCCAAGGGCCGGCTAGAAGAAATGACGCGCAAGATCTTCTCGTCCTCGCGCCTCACCATCGCCCGCCCCGGCGGCGCCCGTTCCTATGTCGGCTCGATCAAGAACCAGCCGCAGGTGACGGTGCGCTTCTATCCGGCCGCCGAGATCGCCCGCGAGCTGATCCAGGGCAGCGTCGATATCGGGGTCACCGGCACCGATCTCATCCACGAGGCGTCCGAGAACGGCGAGGAAAACGTGCTGTTCGTCCGCGGCCTGGGCTTCGGGGAGGCGGATGTGGTGGTGGCGGTGCCCGATTCCTGGATCGACGTGCAGCAGATGAGCGACCTCGCCGATGTCGCCTCCGACTTCCGGGCTCGACACGGCCGCTGGCTGCGCGTCGCCACCAAGTACGTCAATCTCACCCGCCGGCAGTTCGCCAAGTACGGCATTGCCGAGTACCGCATCGTCGAGAGCGCCGGCGCGACCGAGGCGGCCCCGGCCGCCGGTTCGGCCGATCTCATCGTCGACATCACCTCCAGCGGCTCGACCCTGCAGGCCAATCAGCTGCGCATCCTCGAGGACGGGCTGATCCTCAAGTCCGAGGCCAACCTGATCGTCTCTCGCACCGCGGACTGGACGCCGCTCCGCAAGGCACAGCTCGAGGCGCTGCTGTCGATCATGGGCGGCGTACCGCCCGGCATTTCGACCCTGCTCTAGCCCCCGGGACCCGCATGGAACTCGAGCTGACCGTGCTGGTCGCCCTCGGGGCGGTGGGGATGCTCGCCGGCTTCGTCGATGCCATCGCCGGCGGTGGCGGGCTGATCGCCGTGCCGGCCCTGCTCTCGGCCGGGCTGCCGCCGGTCGTCGCCTTCGGCACCAACAAGATGCAGTCGGTGATCGGCACCGGCATGGCGGCCTTCACCTACTGGCGCGGCGGTTTCGTCTCGCTGCGCGCGCTGGCCCTGCCGGCCGTCCTCACCTTTCTCGGCGCCTATCTGGGGGCGGTCGTCGTCAGGTCGATCGACACCTCCATCCTCTCCTATGCGGTACCGGCCGCGCTGATCCTGATCGCCGTTTACTTCGCCTTCGCGCCCCGGCTCAGCGACACCGACCGGCGGGCCCGGCTGGCCTTCCCGGTCTTCGTGCCGGCAATGGGGTTTGCCATCGGCTTTTACGACGGCATCTTCGGGCCGGGCACCGGGTCGTTCCTCACCATGGGGTTCGTCATCCTGTTCGGGCTGGGGCTGACCAAGGCGGCCGGCAATACCAAGGTGCTGAACCTCGTCTCCAACCTCGGTGCGCTGACGCTGTTCGTGCCCTCCGGCGATGTGGTGTGGAGCGCCGCCATCGCCATGGCCATCGGCCAATTGGTCGGTGGCTACCTCGGCGCGCGCACCGGCATCCGCTTCGGCGCCCGGCTGATCCGGCCGCTGGTGGTGATCGCCTCGATCATCCTGGCGCTGCGGCTGCTGGTGTTCCGCTAGCGGGTCGGTTCGGCCTGGGGCGAACGACACCCTGCCGCCTGGTCGGCCCAGCGGGTGGTCTGGCGGCTTTCGCAGATACGATATGGCCCCGGCCACCGAGAGCGCACCCGGCCCCTGTCCGATTGCTCACGCATGCGCAACCGCCAAAACGAAAGGGCGGCCCTGGCGGACCGCCCTCCCGTTCGTGACCTTGGAAAAAGGTCGATTTCGTCGCGGACAGAGGGACGTCCTTAGAAGTCCATCCCACCCATGCCGCCCATGCCGCCGCCGCCGCCCGGCATCGCCGGCGGAGCGTCCTTCGGCACCTCGGCGATCATCGCCTCGGTGGTGATCAGCAGCGAGGCGACCGAGGCAGCGTCCTGCAGAGCGGTGCGAACCACCTTGACCGGGTCGACGATGCCCATCTGGATCATGTCGCCATATTCGCCGGTCTGGGCGTTGTAGCCGAAGTTCGTGTTGCTGCTCTCGAGGATCTTGCCGACCACGACCGAGCCTTCGTCACCGGCATTGCCGGCGATCTGGCGGACGGGCTCTTGCAGGGCCCGGCGGACGAGGTTCACGCCGGCCTGCTGGTCGGGGTTCGCACCCTTGACGGTCAGCGCCGACGAAGCACGCAGCAGCGCCACGCCGCCGCCCGGCACGATGCCTTCCTCAACCGCGGCGCGGGTCGCGTTCAGCGCGTCGTCGACGCGGTCCTTGCGCTCCTTCACCTCGACTTCGGTCGAGCCGCCGACCTTGATCACCGCAACGCCGCCGGCGAGCTTGGCCAGCCGCTCCTGCAGCTTCTCGCGGTCGTAGTCCGAGGTGGTCTCCTCGATCTGCGCCTTGATCTGCGCGACGCGGCCCTGGATGTCTTCCTTGGTGCCGGCGCCGTCGACGATCGTGGTGTTCTCCTTGGAGATTTCCACGCGCTTGGCGGTGCCGAGCATGTCGATGGTGACGTTCTCGAGCTTGATGCCGAGTTCTTCCGAGATCACCTGGCCGCCGGTGAGGATCGCGATGTCCTCGAGCATGGCCTTGCGGCGATCACCGAAGCCCGGAGCCTTGACGGCCGCGACCTTGAGGCCGCCGCGCAGGCGGTTGACGACGAGGGTGGCGAGCGCCTCGCCCTCGATGTCCTCGGCGATGATCAGCAGCGGACGCTGGCTCTGCACCACCGACTCGAGGATCGGCAGCATCGACTGCAGGTTCGACAGCTTCTTCTCGTGCAGCAGGATCACCGGGTCCTCGAGGACGGCGGTCATCTTCTCGGCATTGGTGACGAAGTAGGGCGACAGGTAGCCCCGGTCGAACTGCATGCCCTCGACCACGTCGAGTTCGGTCTCGGCGGTCTTGGCTTCCTCGACGGTGATCACACCCTCGTTGCCGACCTTCTGCATGGCGTTGGCGATCATGTCGCCGATGGCGGACTCGCCGTTCGCCGAGATGGTGCCGACCTGGGCGACTTCGGAGTTGGACGAGATGACCTTCTTGGCCTTGGTCAGGTTGTCGACGACCTCGGCCACGGCCAGATCGATGCCGCGCTTCAGATCCATCGGGTTCATGCCGGCCGCAACGAGCTTGACGCCTTCGTTGACGATGGCCTGGCCGAGCACGGTCGCGGTGGTGGTGCCGTCACCGGCGATGTCGTTGGTCTTGGAGGCCACGGCGCGCAGCATCTGGGCGCCCATGTTCTCGAACTTGTCCTCGAGTTCGACTTCCTTGGCGACGGTGACGCCGTCCTTGGTGATGCGCGGGGCACCGAACGACTTGTCGATCACCACGTTGCGGCCCTTGGGGCCGAGGGTGACCTTCACCGCATTGGCGAGGATGTTGACGCCGCGGACCATCTTGTCGCGGGCATCGGTGGAAAAGCGTACGTCTTTCGCAGCCATGTGAGGCGCTCCTTACGAAATGGATGGAGGGGATCGCAACCGGCGAGGCCTGGTTACGAGATCACGCCCATGATGTCGGACTCTTTCATGATCAGCAGATCCTTGCCGTCGAGCTTCACCTCGGTGCCGCTCCACTTGCCGAACAGGATCCGGTCGCCGGCCTTGACGTCCAGCGGGACGATCTTGCCGCTCTCGTCGCGGGCACCCGGGCCGACGGCCTCGATGATGCCCTCGGAGGGCTTTTCCTTGGCGGTGTCGGGAATGATGATGCCGCCAGCGGACCGCTCTTCGCTGTCGACGCGCCGGACGACCACGCGGTCGTGCAGGGGACGGAAAGCCATTTTTGCTCCTATCAGCCTCTTGATTTCACGCCTGTTAGCACTCGTCATCGAGGAGTGCCAACCGGCTGAGCGGCGATATAGGAAGCCGCCCGGCGCGAGTCAAGTCGGGACGCGGCGGGCCGGCGAGCCCGGTCGGGCACTGTCCGCCTCGCGGGCTCGCGCGAAGCGTGGAGCAGCTTGATTGGCGCATTGCATTGCCGTGTCGCCCGGCGTACCAGACGCGTGACAAGCAAGGAAGCGAGACGTGTCGGTCGTCCAGTTCGAGAACTATCGGCAGAACCCTGCCGCCTGGGTTGCCCCGCAACTGGCGGTGATCGTGCCCAGCTACAACGAGCGCGACAATGTCGCCCTGCTCTACGAGAAGGTGGGCGCGGCGCTCGGCGGCGTGGCCTTCGAGTTCATCGTCGTCGACGACAATTCCCCCGACGGCACCTCCGACGTGGTGCGCGAGATGGCCCGGCAGCACCCCAATGTGCGGGGCATCCGCCGCATCGGCCGCCGCGGCCTGAGTTCGGCGGTGATCGAAGGCATCATGGCGAGTTCGGCGCCATATTTTGCCGTGATCGACGCCGACCTGCAGCATGACGAGGCCATCCTGCCGCAGATGCTGGCCAAGGCCGTGGCCGGCGACGACATCGTCGTCGGGACGCGCTATTCGGGCGACGGCAGCGCCGGGCAGGG
>NZ_JAYRYM010000282.1:0-4435 GCF_041917035.1 Devosia sp.
CCCGGACTCCGCAAGGCCCAGGCCAGCTACTATGGCCGCCGCTTCGGCGTGAAGGTGAACCCCGACACCCAGGTGGTGGCGACGCTGGGGTCCAAGGAGGGCTTTGCCAACATGGCCGCCGCCATCACCGCGCCCGGCGACGTGGTCCTCGTCCCCAACCCGACCTATCCGATCCACTCCTTTGGTTTCATCATGTCGGGCGGCGTCGTCCGCTCGATGCCGGCGGAACCGGACGAGAATTTCCTGCGCGCCCTCGATCGCGCCGTTCGGCATTCGATCCCCAAGCCGATCGCGCTGATTCTGAACTACCCGGCCAATCCGACGGCCTATACCGCGACGCTCGACTTCTACAAGGAAGTGGTCAGGTACTGCCGCGACCACAACATCTTCATCCTGTCCGATCTGGCCTATTCCGAGATCTACTTCGACGACGATATCCCGCCCTCGGTGCTGCAGGTTCCCGGCGCCATCGACATCACCGTCGAGTTCACCTCGATGTCGAAGACCTACTCGATGCCCGGCTGGCGCGTCGGCTTCGCGGTCGGCAACGAACGGCTGATCTCGGCGCTGACCCGGGTGAAATCGTACCTCGACTACGGTGCGTTCACGCCGATCCAGGTGGCCGCTGCCGCGGCGCTCAACGGCTCCGATGACGTCATCGAGGAAGTGCGCAACGTCTATCGGACGCGCCGGGACGTGATGGTGGAGAGCTTTGCCCGCTCCGGCTGGACCCTGCCGTCGCCAAAGGCCACCATGTTCGTCTGGTCCCCCATCCCGGATCAGTTTGCGCACCTTGGCTCGCTGGAGTTCGCCAAGCTTCTGATCCAGGAGACCGGCGTCGCCGTCGCCCCCGGGGTTGGCTTCGGCGAATATGGCGACCAGTATGTCCGTCTCGCCCTCGTCGAGAACGAGCAGCGTATCCGCCAGGCTGCGCGGAACATCAAGCGGTTCCTGTCCGCCGCCCCCGGCATGGACAATGTCGTGCCGATAGCGGCGGCAAAGTAGCGCCGCAAAGCGACCTCAATCAGGGGAGTCGGGCGGCATCAATCCTATTGACGGATAGGCCAGTTCCTATCCATAGCTCTCGGATACGTTCGAGAGCTTTGTCCATGTCCGATATCCAGTCCTTTCGCCAGGCCGTCGAGTCCTTCATCGCCGCACGTGGCTGGACTCCCACCCGCTTCGGCCGAACCATTGCCGGCGATCCTCTTTTCGTCTTCGACCTGCGGGAGGGGCGCGAGCCCCGCTCCGACACGCGCACGCGCATCCTCAGGGCGATGCAGGAACACGCCGATGCCGCCGCAGTGGCGCCGCTCCGCATCGGTGTCGCCGGGCTGGGCAATGTCGGCGCGACCCTGGTCAGAATCATCCAGAAGGACGGCGAAGAGCTGACGCGCAAGCTCGGTCGCAAGATCACCGTCACCGCCGTCTGCGCCCGCTCCCGCAGCCGCGATCGCGGCATCGACACCCGGGACCTCGCATGGTTCGACGATCCGGTGGCCCTCGCCAAATGGGACGGCATCGACCTCTTCGTCGAGCTGATCGGTGGCGAGGATGGTCCGGCGCTCGCCGCAGTCAAGGCCGCCCTCGAGATCGGCCGGCCGGTCGTGACCGCCAACAAGGCGCTGCTTGCCCGCCACGGCGTAGCGCTGGCCAGGATCGCCGAGGAGTCGGGGGCGCAACTCGGCTTCGAGGCGGCAGTGGCCGGCGGCATCCCGGTGATCAAGACCTTGCGCGAGGGCCTCGGCTCGGCCCGGATCGCTCGCGTCTATGGCATCATGAACGGCACCTGCAACTACATCCTCACCCGCATGGGAAACGAGGGAATCGGCTTCGCCGAGTGTTTGGCCGACGCCCAGAAGCTCGGCTACGCAGAAGCCGACCCGACCTTCGACGTCGGTGGCTTCGACACGGCGCACAAGCTGGCCATTCTCGCCTCGCTCTGCTTCGGTTGCGAGATCGCCCCTGACGAGATCTTCGTCGAAGGAATCACCACAATCAGCCAGGCCGACATCAAGGTGGCGGGGGACCTCGGCTACAGGATCAAGCTGCTTGGGATCGCGCAGCGCTCCAATGACGGCATCGACCAGCGGGTGCACCCGACCCTTGTCCCCAAGACCTCGGCCATCGCTGGCGTCGATGGCGTCCTCAACGCCGTGGCTCTGGAGACCGACCACGTCCACGAACTCCTCCTCGCCGGCCCCGGCGCCGGTGGTCCGCCGACGGCCTCGTCGGTCCTGTCCGACATCCTCGATATCGCGCGGGGCACGCGGGTGCCGCCCCTGGGCGTCCCCGTTGCCGAACTCACCCCCTATCGCAAGGCGCCGATGCGCGCGCACGAGGGCGGCTACTACATCCGACTAAATGCCAAGGATGTCCCCGGCGCCTTTGCCGCTATTGCTTCTCGCATGGGTGAGGCCGGCATTTCTCTCGAAAGCGTCATCCAGCGGCCGGATCTGCGTGTTAGCGAACCGGGCGCGGTGGGGATCGACATCCGGACCGTGGTGTTGCTCACTCATTCCACCATGGAGCATGCGGTCCGGGATGCGCTGGCGCGCATCAAGGGCGACGGCTTCATCGTCGGCGATCCGCAGATGATCCGGATCGAGCAGTTCTAGTATCGGCCCCTGCGGCGGGGCAGGGGGTCCAGTTGAAACTCAGCAAGTCCGACAAAGACCGTCAGGCCGCTATCGATCGCAGCCTGACGCTCGAATTGGTGCGGGTCACCGAAGCGGCGGCCGTCGCGGCCTCCGGTTGGCGCGGCAAGGGCAACGAGAAGGCCGCCGATCACGCCGCCGTCGAGGCCATGCGCGGCGAGATGGGCAACGTCCACATCGAGGGGCGGATCGTCATCGGCGAGGGGGAGCGCGACGAGGCGCCGATGCTCTTCATCGGCGAGGAAGTCGGTGCCGGCGATGGACCACAGGTGGACATCGCCGTCGATCCCCTCGAAGGCACGACGCTGTGCGCCAAGAACCAGCCCGATTCGATCTGCGTGCTCGCCATGGCCGAGCGCGGCGGCCTGCTCAACGCTCCCGACGTCTACATGCACAAGATCGCCATCGGCGCCGGCTACCCGGAAGGCGTGGTGGATCTCGACATGACGCCGATGGACAATGTCCGCTCGTTGGCGAGGGCCAAGGGCGTGCCGGTGCACGAGATCACTGCCTGCGTTCTCGACAGGCCCCGCCACGCCATGCTGATCGACGACCTGCGCACCGCCGGCGTCGCCATCAAGCTGATATCGGACGGCGACATCGCCGGCATCATCCATGCGGTGAATACCGACGACACCGGGATCGACATCTACCTGGGCTCGGGCGGTGCTCCGGAAGGCGTGCTGGCCGCCGCCGCACTGCGCTGCATCGGCGGTCAGATGCAGGGGCGGCTGATCCTCGACAGCGAGGACAAGCGCGCCCGCGCCCGCAAGATGGGCATCACCGAGCCCAACCTGAAGTACAGAACCGAGGACCTCGCCTCCGGCGACGTGCTCTTCGCAGCCACCGGGGTAACGGACGGCAGCCTGTTGAGCGGTGTGCGATACCGGCGCAACTCGGTCCGCACCAGCACCGTGGTGATGCGCTCATGGAGCCAGACTGTCCGCTGGATTTCCGCCGAACACCGGCGCTGAATCGGCGCCGGCGTCATCACCCTGCGTGGGACCCGCGCCGGGCTGCAGCCGTCGGCCGGCAATCGAAGCTTCGGGATCACCTCTGGACTTGGCTAGGCTTCCTGGATGGCGCTGATCAGCCAGGGGCCACCGCGCTGCCGCCGAAACGTCCAGATCTCCGTTGTTTCGGTCGTCCTGTCCTCGCCGGCAACCCGTTCGCCGGTGGTGCGGTTGCGCATCACGTCCCGCGACTCATAGCGCATCGCCACGGTCGCGAATTCGGTGCTGCCCTCGCGCCAGGCCTCCGCGATGTCGCCTTCGAGCAGCCGGACGTCGATCACCTCGTTGCGCACGTCGTTCGCGGCGTTGTTGCGCAGTTCACCCGAGAGCGTCTCGATGACGGCCGGGGTGGCGATGCGCCGCAGGCCTTCCACATCTTCCCGCGAATAGGCGGCCTGCAGGTCCTGCAGGCGGCGTTCGAACTGGTCGAGGTCGGCATCGGAGAGCCCGACCTCGTCACGCCGCCCAGCGCGGTGCGAGGCACTCGAACGCGGCCCGGCACCCTGCGACGGGTAACCGCTGTCTGCGGGCATGCGCATGCCCGCGGCCCCCGCGCCGGCAACGGACGGCTGCGGGCGCCTCCGGAACAGGAACGCCAGTACGAGCCCGAGGAGGCCGATCTGGACCAGCAGGGCCAACATGCCACCCATTCCGCCGAATCCGTATCCGAACATCATCCCGAACAGCCCGCTGAACAGCAGCCCTCCGAGAACTGCCCCGCCGAAGCCGCCGAACAGAGACGGGCGCGCCGCCACGCCAGCAGTC
>NZ_JAYRYM010000283.1:0-4405 GCF_041917035.1 Devosia sp.
CGGGCTTCGCCGCGCTCGATGGCGAAGTGCGCCGGCCCGACATGGTCATCGGCGACCACGGTGATCGAGAGACCGTACTTGGCCTCCAGCATGTTGAGCGTGCCGCGCTTGGTGTTGAGGATATAGAGCGCCACGTCGGTCGGAACCCTGAGGTTGATCGACTGGCCGGGCTTCTTCATCACGTGGTCTTCGACGCTGCGCATGACCATCAGCGCCAGGCTTTCGACCGACCGGACAAGCCCGGTGCCCTGGCAGGTCGGACACTTGTGCGTGGAACTCTCGACCACACCGAAACGAATGCGCTGGCGGCTCATCTCGAGCAGGCCGAAATGGCTGATGCGGCCGACCTGGATGCGCGCCCGGTCGTTCTTCAGCGCTTCCTTCAGCTTGCGCTCGACGGCCCGGTTCGAGCGGTTCTCCACCATGTCGATGAAGTCGATGACGATCAGCCCGGCGAGATCGCGCAAACGCAGCTGCCGGGCGACTTCCTCGGCCGCCTCGAGGTTGGTCTGCAGCGCCGTGTCCTCGATGTTGTGTTCCTTGGTGGCACGGCCGGAATTGACGTCGATCGAGACCAGCGCCTCGGTCGGGTTGATGACGATGTAGCCACCCGACGGCAGGGTGACCTGCGGCGAGAACATCTGATCGAGCTGGCTCTCGACGCCGAACTTCGAGAAGACCGGCTGGTCTTCCTTGTAGAGCTGCACGTTCTTGGCGTGGCTCGGCATGATCATCCGCATGAAGTCCTTGGCTTCGCGGTAGGCGTCATCGCCGGCGACGAGCAGTTCGTCGATCTCCTTCGAATAGAGGTCGCGGATGGTGCGCTTGATCAGCGAGCCTTCTTCGTAGACGAGGCAGGGCGCGGTCGACTTCAGCGTCAGCGTGCGAACGTTCTCCCACAGCCGCTGCAGGTACTCGAAGTCGCGCTTGACCTCGGCCTTGGTGCGCGAGGCACCGGCGGTGCGGAGGATGATGCCCTGGCCGGGCGGGACGTCGAGATCGCCGACAATGTCCTTCAGTCGCTTGCGATCGGCCGCATTGGTGATCTTGCGGGAAATGCCGCCGCCACGGGCCGTGTTCGGCATCAGCACCGAATAGCGTCCCGCCAGCGACAGGTAGGTGGTGAGCGCGGCGCCCTTGTTGCCGCGTTCTTCCTTGACCACCTGCACCAGCATGACCTGCCGGCGCTTGATCACTTCCTGGATCTTGTACTGGTGGCGCCGCTGCTGCCGCGGGCGGCGCTCCTGGATATCCTCGAGCGCATCGCCGCCGCCGACACTCTCGACCGGCTCGTTGCTCGTCGGCGCCTGCTCGATATGGCTTGCGTCATCCGCGTCGTCGCCGTCGGCCGGTTCGCTTTCGACTTCGGCAGGGGCAGCGGCACTCTCGTGCTCGTGCTCCTCCTCTTCGCGCGCCTCGTCGCGCAGCAGCGCCTCACGATCGGCCACCGGGATCTGGTAGTAGTCCGGGTGGATTTCGCTGAACGCCAGGAAACCGTGGCGATTGCCGCCATATTCGATGAACGCCGCCTGCAGCGAGGGTTCGACCCGCGTCACCTTGGCGAGGTAGATGTTGCCCCTCAGTTGCCGCCTGCTGGCGGATTCGAAGTCGAATTCCTCGAGCTTGTTACCGGATGTGACGACAATCCGTGTTTCTTCCGGGTGGATGGCATCCACCAGCATTCTCTTGGTAGCCATAAAAAGGTACTCCGCGCCGTCGCGCGCCGACACCGATCGACCGGCGAACCGGTCCTCCTGGCGTGGTGCTGTGCGAGGCGAGTGGGTTTAGTGAACTGGCGCGCTGGGCGCCGACGCGAACAGCGGCGCGCGCGCCACTGCGGTGACGGAGAGCGACGGCAAAGGAACGTGTAATGACAAACGTGCAATCACTATTCGGGATCGCGTCACCGATTGTCCGTCCGGTCGCCATCAGACCTCTTCCTTGAGAACAGGCCGGCCAAAACCGCCTGTCCTTCGGCCCCGAGGGACCGAGATTCCTAGTGCGAGGCGCCAAATGTGCCGCATCTGCGGACCGAAAGCCGGTCCGCCGCTGCCGACCGCCAGGCCAGGGCGCTTGCTGCGCTGCTCCGGCATATGGTGGCGGCAGCAGGCCGCCTCAACTAGGCTTTAGGGGTGTTGCCGCAAATTGGCAACAGGAAACTCAAAACCGCTGAGGATGCTGCGGTTTCACCGACCGGCGCACCTTTACGAACGACCGGGGCCTCCGCTACGCCGCAGAATCGCCCGAGTGCTCTGGTGATGGGGAGTGGTGTTTGGGAGCGATGCGAGATTGTTGAGAACCGCGGTCTCGGGTGGGCCTCCCCGGGGAGGCCTCAGGCGCTGGCAGGCGGGTCTCGTGCTGCTGCTGATGCTGGTCTTCGCCCCGACGGCGCAGGCCCAGCTCACGTCCGTCGAGGACTATCCGGACGTGGTCGACGCGCGGGTCACGACGACCGCCGAGCGGGCCAGATTGATCATCGACCTCGATGGCCCAACGCAGTTCGCCATCGTGTCGCTGGACCAGCCGGCGCGGATTGCGGTGGACGTGAAGGCGTTCGACCTCAAGATTCTTGCCCCCGCAGATGTCGCCGGAACGGGGATCGTCTCGCGCTTCAGCATCGAGATGGCGGAAAAGGGCAGGGCACGAACGACGCTCGAACTGGCGCGTCCGGCCCAGGTGCAGCAGGCGTATTTCCTCGACAAGGTCGCCGACCAGCCGGCTCGCCTGGTCGTCGACCTCATTGCCGATACGCCCGAACGCTTTGCAGAGCGCGTTGCCGCGGATCTGGCCGCCTCGCTCGCCCAGCAGGAGCAGGTGCCCCTGGCCTCGACGGATCCCGGCACGCACGGCACCACTCTGGAGACGCGCCCGCTGGTGGTCATCGACCCGGGACACGGCGGCGTGGACAACGGGGCGACCGCCCCGAACGGGGTTCACGAGAAGGACATCACCCTCCGCTTCGCCACCCAGCTGCAGCAGGTTCTGATGGCGACCGGCCGCTTCGACGTGGCGTTGACGCGGGAGGACGACACCTATCTCTCGCTCAACGAACGCGTCGACCTCGCCCGGGAGAACAAGGCCGACCTGTTCGTGTCGCTGCATGCCGACACGTTCCAGCAACCCGAGATCCGCGGGGCGAGCGTCTACACGCGTGACGAGAACGCCACCGACGTCCTCGACAAGGTACTGGCGGACGGCGAGAACCGCTACGACATCATCGCGGGCTTCGCTGTGCCCCAGGAGACGCCGGCGGTGATGGATATCCTCGTCGACCTGATGCGGCGGGAAATGCGCAAGAGCTCCTTCCTCGCGGCGCAGGCCATCGTCCACCAGTTGGAGCCCAGTGTCACCCTGCGGCGCTTCCCGGTGCGACAGGCGGACTTCTTCGTGCTGCAGGCGCCGGATGTGCCCTCGATCCTGGTGGAACTCGGTTTCCTCTCGAACGCGGCCGATATCGCCAATCTGCAGAAGAGCGACTGGCGCGATCGCACGGTCGATGCGCTGGCGCGGGGGATTGCGGAATACTTCGATGGACTCGGCAGCACGGTAGCGGCGCAGTGACACCGGCGGATGCACCATCGGAAATCTGTACAAGTCTCTGCTCGTCCACAATTTCGCCCTTGTCTGCTATGATTCCGCTGACTTGCTGCGGCCGTCCTCGCGGGACGGCGGCGCACCAACTGGGATGCACCTACTGATGCTCAGACTGTTCGGCTGGCTCTTCGGTTTCGGCGTTTTCTGCATGCTCGGGGCGGGCGCCGTTGCGGCGGTCTACCTCAGCCAGGTTACGGCCAGTCTTCCGGACTACACCGTGCTGAAGGACTATCAGCCGCCTGTCACCACGCGCGTTCATGCCGCGGACGGAACGCTGCTGGCCGAATATGCCCGTGAGCGCCGGCTCTTCCAGCCGATCGAGACCATACCCCCCCTCGTGATCAACGCGTTCCTGTCGGCCGAGGACAAGGATTTCTACAAGCACGGCGGCATCGCTATCGACGGCATCATCCGCGCGCTGCGCGACAACGTGATGTCCCGGCTCGAGGGCGACGGGGCTATTCAGGGCGGCGGCTCGACCATCACACAGCAGGTTGCGAAGAACTTCCTGCTCACCTCGGAGCAGACCTGGGACCGCAAGATCCAGGAAGCGATCCTCGCCATGCGGATCGAGTCAACCTTCTCCAAGGACAAGATCCTCGAGCTCTACCTCAATGAGATCTTCCTCGGGCTCAACTCCTACGGAGTCTCGGCGGCGGCCCTGAACTACTTCGACAAGGCGCTCTACGAACTCACCACGGGCGAAGCGGCCTATCTGGCGGCACTGCCCAAGGGCCCGAACAACTATCACCCGTTTCGCCGGCCCAAGCAGGCCATCGAGCGCCGCAACTGGGTGCTCGATCGGATGGCC
>NZ_JAYRYM010000284.1:0-4395 GCF_041917035.1 Devosia sp.
TAGGCTGACCGTGTTGCGTTGCGGAGCACCACGTGGGTAACCAGCGGGCAAGGGCCGATCTGGCGGTAGGCATTGTCGCAGCGCTTCTGCTCGTCGCCGCGATCGGTGTCTCGGTCGTCCCTCCGGACATCCTGTCTCCGGCCTACCGCACCGCGCTTCTCGTCCTGCTGAGCGTTCTGGGCGTCGGCCTGTTCGGCATGCTGCTCCGCGCGACCCTGCAGCTGAGAAACGATGCGGAGCGGAGCGCCGCCGTCCTGCGCGAGCGCGAGGCCCACCTGAAGTCCATTCTCGACACCGTGCCCGACGCGACCGTGGTCATCGACACCACGGGGACCATGGTGACCTTCAATGCGTCGGCCGAGCGCCAGTTCGGCTATGCCCAGCATGAAGTCATCGGCAAGAACGTCTCGATGCTCATGCCGCAGCCCTATCACGACCAGCATGACGGCTACGTCTCGCGCTACCTGTCGACCGGCGAACGGCGCATCATCGGCATCGACCGCGTCGTCGTCGGTCGGCGCAAGGACGGCTCGACCTTCCCCATGAAGCTCGCGGTCGGCGAGATGCGCTCAGGGGACAGGGTCTTCTTCACCGGTTTCATCCGCGACCTGACCGAGCGCGAACGCACGGCCGCCATGCTGGATCAGGCGCAGAGCGAGCTGGCGCGCCTGGCGCGTCTCAATGAACTGGGCGAGATGGCCGCAACGCTCGCGCACGAACTCAACCAGCCGCTCTCCGCCATCGCCAACTATGTCCAGGGCTGTCGGCGCATGCTGGAACGCATCGACGAGGAGCATGCCAACCGCATGCGCGGGGCCCTCGAGGAGACGGCCAGGCAGGCCCTGCGGGCCGGCGACATCATCCGGCACCTGCGCGAGTTCGTGCGGCGCGGCGACACCGACAAGCGTCCGGAGGACATCAAGTCGCTGGTCGAGGAGGCCGGCGCACTGGCTCTGGTCGGGTCGCGCGAGCGGGGCATCAAGTCGGTCTTCGATTTCGGACCGGAGGAGGCGAGCGTCGTCGCCGATCGGGTGCAGATTCAGCAGGTCCTCATCAACCTGATGCGCAATGCCATGGAGGCGATGCGCGACAGCCCGCGCAAGGAACTGACGGTATCGACCCGTGCGCTCGATGCCGAGCGCATGCAGGTCGAGGTTGCCGATACCGGCCCCGGCATCGCCGACGATATCGCGCCGCGGCTGTTCCAGCCCTTCGTCACCAGCAAGGCGAGTGGTATGGGAATAGGCCTGTCCATCTCGCGGCGCATCATCGAGTCGCATGGCGGCGAACTCAATGTCATGCGCAACCGTGATGGCGGCGCCACCTTCGCCTTCACCCTGCCGATTCTGACCGAGGCTTCCGTTGACTACAACTGACACCGTCGTTCACATCGTCGACGACGAGGAGGCCGTGCGCAACTCCCTCGCCTTTCTGCTGTCGGGAGCCGGCTTTGCCGTTCGGGTGCACGAGAGTGCGACGGACTTCCTCGCGATCGCCGCCGGCATCAGCAATGGCTGCCTGATCACCGATCTCAGGATGCCGGACATGGACGGCGTGGAGCTGTTGCGCAAGCTGCGCGATGCCGGGGCGCTCCTGCCCGCCATCGTCATCACCGGTCATGGCGATGTGCAGATGGCCGTCGAGGCCATGAAGAACGGCGCCCTCGATTTCATCGAGAAGCCGTTCAGCGACCAGGTGCTGATCGATTCGATCGGCCGGGCGGTCGAGCGGGCCGACGAGCAGGTGCGCAACGAAGCCGCCGAGGAACTGGTGCGCCAGCGGCTGGACTCCCTGAGCGAGCGCGAGCGGCAGGTGCTCGACGGCGTGGTGGCCGGGCAGCCCAACAAGACCATCGCGTCGGAACTGGGCATCAGCCCGCGCACGGTCGAGGTCTACCGCGCGGGTCTGATGGGCAAGATGCAGGCCCGCAGCCTGGCCGAACTGGTCCGCATGGTGATCGATATCGGCTACGATCCGGCCGGCTGAAAGCGGACTTCAGTGCCCGTGGCTTGATCTACCTCAAATCCCGTAGGCGAATGCCTGCCTAAGCATCGTCTTCGCGCCGCTGGAGGACAGCGCGGAGGAGACAGTCTGAATGCCCGTCGGCCGCCTGCTCGTGATCGCTCCCGATAGCGACCTGCGACACTCGCTGGTCTTCGCGCTCGAGGCGGAGGGCTTCGAGGTGACCGAAAGGGCGCAACTGCCGTCCGTCGACTGGGCCGAGAGCAACCGCTTCGACTGCACCGTGCTCGACCACAAGGCGGTGCGCGGCGCGAAGTCCGAGAGCATCGCGTTCTGCATCAAGGCGGCTCCGGTCGTGCTTCTCGCCTCCCGCCCGCTGCAGTGGCTGGCGGACTTCGTGGCCGAGACCGTCGAAACGCCGGTGATCGGCAATGCCCTGCTCGTCGCCGTTCGTCTCGCCATCCACCTGCCGACGGCCTAGCCGGTCTGGCGCGTCCTGAGCATTTCGGCGAGCAGTTCGCGTTCGCGTCGCACGTGCCGCCTGATGCCTTCGAAGAACCCGCGCAGCATGTATCCCGTCGCCTCCGGCGCCAGGTCGGTTCGGCCTTGCCCCATCTGCATGAGCTCGTGCTGCACCTCTTCGGCGAAGCACTCGTCCTCGACATGCTCGAGGCGCAGCTGTTCGACGAGATCGACGCCGCCCTCGTGGTGCCGGGTCACGTGCGGAAACAGCTCGCGCTCCTCGGCGGCGTGAGCCTGCTTGAGCAGGGGCCCGATCATCCTCGCCAGGTGCAGGCACTGCTGCCGGTCGAGGCGGCTTGGAAGAGAATCGGCCACCTCCTCGAGGCGATCACAAAGACCCATCTGCCGCTCGTAGGCATCGAGCAACCCGGATCGCAATTCCTGTCGCGTCATCCCTCGCGAACTCCGCTGTGAACAGCGTCACAATTGTGAGAGCGCGTCCGGGGCGCCTTGATCTGGATCAATGTGGCTGTTTGGGCCGGTCCATAGGTTGCAGCGTCTCGAATTGCCTATTCAGGGGGCGACGTTGCGAAATTTGGGTTGGATCATAACACTGGCAGTGGGAGCGTTCTTGACGCTCATGCTGTCGGCCTTTGGGCAGGATGCCCCCTTCAAGATCCAGATGGGGGTGCTCACGGCTGTTCTGGGTCTGGCGGCCATCGTGCTGATGCGCCTGCCGGACCGCAAGGTGGCGGTCGAGGCCGCCGGTGAGGCGGCAGGGTACTTCGATGCCCCGATCCGGGTTGGATCCATCCTGGTGATGTTCTGGGGTGTCGTCGGCATGCTTGTCGGCGTGGTGATCGCACTGCAACTGGCGTGGCCCGAGCTGAACTTCGGACCCTACCTGAACTTCGGTCGTCTGCGGCCGCTGCACACCTCGGGCGTCGTCTTCGCCTTCGGCGGCACGGCGCTGATCACCACCAGCTTTTACGTCGTGCAGCGAACCTCGCGGGCACGGCTGCTCAGCGATTCCCTCGCCTGGTTCGTGTTCTGGGGCTACCAGCTCTTCATCCTCATGGCGGCGACGGGCTATCTGCTCGGCATTACGTCGGGCAAGGAATATGCCGAGCCCGAGTGGTACACCGACCTGTGGCTGACGATCGTCTGGGTCGCCTACCTGATCCTGTTCCTCGGCACGATCATCAAGCGCAAGGAACCCCACATCTACGTGGCGAACTGGTTCTACCTGTCGATGATCGTGACCATTGCCATGCTGCACGTGGTCAACAACCTCGCCATCCCGGCGAGCTTCCTCGGCTCCAAGGCCTACCCGGTCTTCTCGGGCGTGCAGGATGCGCTGACCCAGTGGTGGTATGGCCACAACGCGGTGGGCTTCTTCCTGACCGCGGGCTTCCTGGGCATGATGTACTACTTCATGCCCAAGCAGGCAGAACGGCCGGTCTACAGCTATCGCCTGTCGATCATCCACTTCTGGGCGCTGATCTTCCTCTACATCTGGGCCGGTCCGCACCACCTGCACTACACCGCTCTGCCCGATTGGGCGCAGACCCTCGGCATGGTGTTCTCGATCATGCTGTGGATGCCCAGCTGGGGCGGCATGATCAACGGTCTCATGACGCTGCGCGGCGCCTGGGACAAGATGCGCACCGATCCGATCATCCGCATGATGGTCATCGCGGTCGCCTTCTACGGCATGTCGACCTTCGAAGGTCCGGTCATGTCGATCAAGTCGGTCAACGGCCTCAGCCACTATACCGACTGGACCATCGGCCACGTGCACTCCGGTGCCCTGGGCTGGGTCGGCATGATCTCCTTCGGTGCCGTCTACTTCATGGTGCCGCGCCTGTGGGGTCGCAAGCAGCTCTACTCGCTGCGCATGATCAACTGGCACTTCTGGCTCGCCACCGTCGGCATCGTCATCTACGCCTCGGTCATGTGGGTCAGCGGCAT
>NZ_JAYRYM010000285.1:0-4391 GCF_041917035.1 Devosia sp.
TGACCTTCCTCAACAAGTGCGACGAACTCGAACGCCCCGTGGTGGCCGAGTTCTACCAGCGCGTGTTCGGCGAGGACCTGCCGGAAAGTGCCGCGAACCTCGCGGTGGTGGCCTGATCCGGAGGCCGTCATGGCCCAGAACATCTATGACGACGACCGGTTTCTCGCCGGCTACAGCGAGTTCCCCCGTTCGCGCGACGGGCTGGATGCGACCAGTGAATGGCCGGCGTTCCGAGCCTTGCTGCCCCACATCCCCGGCAAGCGCGTCATCGACCTCGGCTGCGGCTTCGGCCAGTTGAGCCGTTGGCTCGGCAATGCCGGCGCTCGATCGGTGTTGGGGATCGACCTCAGCGCGAAGATGCTGGAGCGGGCCGTTCGGGAGACCGCCAGTTCGGCCGTCGTCTACCGACGCGACAACCTCGATGAACTGGTACTTGCCCCCGGTTCCGCCGATCTCATCGTCAGTTCGATGGCGCTGCACTATGTCGAGGACTTCGGACGCATTGCGCGGACGATGTTCGGCGCACTTGCAGCGGGCGGCCAGTTGGTCTTCTCGGTCGAGCACCCCATCTACGCCGCCCGCGCCGTGCCCGAGTGGACAATCGCCGCGGACGGCCGAAGGGCCTTCGCGGTTGCCGACTACCTCGTCGAGGGCCGGCGCGTGACCAATTGGATCGTCGACGGTGTGGTGAAGTATCACCGCACGATCGGTACGATGCTCAACACCTTGACGGCTGCCGGCTTCACCTACGGGGCACTCGACGAGTGGCGTCCGACGGAGGCGCAGCTGGTCGACCACCCCGAGTGGCGCGAAACCGAGCTTACGCGGCCGATGTTCGTGCTGTGTTCGATGAACAAGCCGGCCGGTGGACTGCACTGATGGCCGTCACCGACGCCGCATCGCGCAAGCATCCCGGACTCCCGACCGTTCGAGGCCGTCTTGGGGCCTGCGATCCTTGCAGGGGCCGCATTGCCCCCGAACGGGGATTCCCGCTTTCGCGGGAAGGACTCCGTGAGTAACGTAAAGACCTGAAGATGGCCCAGCCGCCGCGCGCAAAACCCAATCGTCCCGACACCACCGCTCCGTTCAAGTTGGCGGTGGGGGCAACCGTGCGCGCCATCGGCGGCAAGCGCGAACTCGAAGTGAGTTTCTCCGCCGACCGGCCGATGCTGACCTCGGACAAGGCGCGCCTCGCCAACCTGCCGCGCCTGCCGACGCTGCGCGACATCGCCATCGCCCGCGGCCAGGGCGACGCCATGGCGATGCGGCTCGCCAGCCACGATCCCGACACGCACAGGAGGCGCGCTCCCGCCGAGCCGGAGGCACGCGCCGCCTTCGACGCGCTCGAACAGGCGCGCGTCGAGGCGCTGGGCTGCGTCCGCATGCCGGGCATGACAGGCAATATCCACGAGATGCTGGAAGACCGGCTATTCCGGCAGAACTTCGCCGAGGTCAGCGACAAGGCGGATGCGCCGCTCGCCGAGGCACTGGGGCTGATGCTGCGCGAGCGCATCGCCGGCGTTTCCATCCCGCCCTCCGGCAATGCCATCGTCGGCTTGTGGAAGGCCGAGATCGAGGCGAAGGCCGGCACCTCGCTGGAGTCCCTGCTCGACAAGTTCGAGGACCAGGAATTGTTCAGTCGCGCCACCCGGCAGCTGCTGCGCGACCTGAACCTCGTGCCCGACAGCGAGCTCGACGACGGCGAGGCCGACGACAGCGAGGGCGGCGACGACCAGGAGCCGGAGCGGGGCCAGGACGACGACACCTCGCCCGAGCAGGGCGAGGGCGAGAGCGAAGACGCCGAGGCGGAGGAGGACCAGACGCCCGGACAGTCCGAGGAGTCGGGCGAGGTCGAAGGTTCCGAGATGGACTTCGAGGAATCGGAGGACGAGAACTCGGAAGCCGGCGAGGACTCGCCCAACCCGCCGCCACCGGGCGCCAACGCCAAGGAATTCCACAATACCTTCACCTACAGGATCTTCACCCAGAAGTTCGACGAGGTGGTGAAGGCCGGAGACCTCTGCCCGGCCGAAGAGCTCGACCAGCTGCGCGCCCTGCTCGACAAGCAGCTCGAGAACCTCGCCGGCGCCGTCGCCCGGCTCGCCAACAAGCTGCAGCGGCGCCTGATGGCGCAGCAGAGCCGCAGCTGGGAGTTCGATCTCGAGGAGGGCCTGCTCGACACCGCACGCCTGACGCGTGTCGTCACCGATCCGCTGCAGGCGCTGAGCTTCAAGGTGGAGCGCGATACCGATTTCCGCGATACCGTGGTGACGCTGCTGCTCGACAATTCCGGCTCGATGCGCGGCCGCCCGATCACCATAGCGGCGATCTGCGGCGATATTCTCGCGAGGACGCTGGAGCGCTGCGGCGTCAAAGTCGAGATCCTCGGCTTCACGACGCGAGCCTGGAAGGGCGGCAAGAGCCGCGAGGCCTGGCTCGAGGCCGGTCGCCCGCCCAATCCCGGCCGGGTCAACGACATCCGCCACATCATCTACAAGGCGGCGGACGAGCCCTGGCGGCATGCGCGGCGCAATCTCGGGCTGATGATGCGCGAGGGCCTGCTCAAGGAGAACATCGACGGCGAGGCGCTGCAATGGGCGCACAAGCGGCTCCTGGCGCGGCCCGAAAACCGCCGCATCCTGATGGTCATCTCCGATGGCGCGCCGGTCGACGACTCGACCCAGAGCGTCAATGCCGGGAACTACCTCGAGGCCCATTTGCGCCAGGTGATCGAAGACATCGAAACCCGCTCGCCGGTGCAACTGGTCGCCGTGGGTATCGGCCACGACGTCACCCGCTACTATCGTCGCGCCGTGACACTGCTCGATGCCGAGGAGCTGGCCGGCGCGCTCACCGACGAACTGGCGGCCCTGTTCGACGAGGAGGCGCCGGGGGCCTATCGCAAGGGCCGGTTCGGGTGAGCGGCGGCGGCAGGCGCGTCGGTCACCGCCGCGCCGCGGGCCTGCTCGTCGCATTAACTGCCGTCTCCGGACTAATCCTCTCCCAGGAGTTCGGCGCCCGCGCCGACGACGAGACGATCACCGCGCTGCCGATCCGCACCTTCATGTCCGCCCGCGTCGGCGAGCGCGTGCAGGGACTGGTGTGGCGCGGCGGCATCGAGATGCAGAGCCAGACCGACACCTTCGGCGGCCTCTCGGGCCTCGGCTTCACCGCCCCCGACGGGCGCCTGGTGATGGTCTCGGACCGCGGTAACTTCGTTTCCGGACAGCTGCTCTACGATGAGGCGGCACTGCCCATCGGCCTCATCGGGGTGAGCATCGCCCCCATCCAGAACTCGAGCGGCAGGGACCTGCCGCGCCCCTTCGCCCGCGATGCCGAGGCGCTGACGGTGATCGAACGCGACGGCACCCCGACCGCGGTGCGCGTGGGCTTCGAGAACCTGACGCGCGTTGCCGACTTCCAGCTTGTCGACGGCGTGCCGCAGGGCGCCGCCCGCGAGGTGGCCATTCCCGACTGGCTGAGCGAAACCCGCACCAACGGAACGCTCGAGGCGGTATGCATCGCACCGGCAGCCTCGCCGATCGCCGGCTCCACCCTGCTCCTCACCGAGGGCATCATCGATGATGACGGCCAGCACGCGGCCTACCTGCTGGGGCGCAATGACCGGGGGCGGCTGAGCTACATCTCCGGCGATGGCACCGATCCGACCGATTGCGCCTTCCTGCCCAATGGCGACCTGCTGGTGCTCGAGCGCGGCGTCGCGTTCCTGTCGTTCAACATGCGCCTCGTGCGCGTTCCGGCCGCCGAGGTCAGCCCCGGCGCCCACCTCCAGGGCGAGGTGCTGCTGCAATCCTCGGGCGCCGACATCGACAACATGGAAGCCCTCGCCGTGCACACCGCACCGGACGGTTCGACGCGCATCAGCCTGGTCTCGGACAACAACTTCAACGACTGGGAACGCAACCTGCTGCTCGAGTTCAGCCTGCCGGAGTAGGCGCGGGGCAGGCCGATCGCAACGCGCCGGCCTTGATCCGGCTCAAGGCCCGGCACCGGCAACGGCACTAGCCTGATGCAGATATTGCAGGAGGCAGAATTGGCCGGCTTCGTACATATGGACATCGCCGCGGACGACCCGGAGCGCGCGGCGAGCTTCTACCATTCGGTGTTCGGCTTCGCCGTGACCCGGCTCGAGGGCCCCGAGCCTTACTGGCTGGTGACCCCGCCGGACGGTCCCGGGGCCGGCATCGGCAAGCGCAGTCTCGACTGGCAGAAGGTTACCGCGACCATCGATGTCGCCGACGTTGACGCCACCGCCGCCGCGGTCCTCGCGCAAGGCGGCCGGATCGTGATCCCGAAGACGACCATCCCCGGCATCGGCGACCTGCTGACCTTCGAGGACACCGAGGGCAACATCCTCGCCGCGCTGCAGG
>NZ_JAYRYM010000286.1:0-4368 GCF_041917035.1 Devosia sp.
CTCAAGGTCAGTCCGTCGGAAAGCGACATTTCGGGCGGCGCCGCCGGCACGCCGCTGCATGTCGAGGCGCGCGTCACCACCCCCGACGGCCAGCCGCTGGCGGGCGCCTGGGTGGATGTCTGGCACTCCGACGATGACGGCTACTACGACGTGCAGAAGCCGGGGCAGGTGGAAAACCTCAGGGCCCGCTTCATCACCGACGCCGACGGCCGCTTCTCGTTCTGGTCGATCGTGCCGGTGCCCTATCCGATCCCGACCGACGGACCGGTGGGCAAGATGCTCGAGTCCGTCGGGCGGCATCCCTATCGCCCGGCGCATGTCCACTTCATGATCGGCAAGGACGGCTACGACACGCTGGTGACGCACCTGTTCGTCGAGAACGATCCTTATCTCGAGAGCGATGCGGTGTTCGGCGTCAAGCAGCAGCTGGTGGTCCATCTCACCGACGAAGCGGGCGGCACAACCGCTGCGGGCGAGGCGCGCGGGCCGCACAAGAAGATCACCCACAGCTTCGGCCTGCGCCCGATTGGCCAGCAGGCCTGATCGGGCCGGTGGCGCCGTCCTCGTCCTCGGCGCCAGCCGGGGCCTCGGGCGGGCCATCGCCGTCGCGGCGGCCGAGGCGGGCCTTGTCACCGTGCTGGGCTGTCGGCAGCTCGCCGCCGGCGAGGCCGTCGCCGCGGGTTTGCGGGCGCGGGGCCTCACGGCATCGGCGGTGGCGGTGGATGTCACCGATTACGGGGCGGTCGCGGCCGCCGTCGCACACGCCGCGACCCTCGGCGACGGGCTGGTCGGCGTGGTCAACAATGCCGGCGTCATCGGCCCCCTCGCCCCGATCGAGGCGACGGCGCCGGACGCCTGGGCCGAGGCCGTTTCGGTCAATCTCGTCGGGGCCTATCACGGGACGCGGGCGGCGCTGCCCCGGCTCGCCGACGGCGGGGTGATCGTCAATCTGTCGAGCGGCGCGGCGGACCTGCCGCTGGCCGGCTGGAGCGCCTATTGCACCGCCAAGGCCGGCCTCGCCATGCTCACCCGCTGCACCCATGCCGAGCATGGCGGGCGCCTGCGCATCTATGGCGCCAGGCCGGGCATGGTCGACACCGACATGCAGGCGGAGATCCGGGCCTCGGGGCTCGGCCCGGTGAGCCGGATCGCGCGAGGCCGCCTCGGGGACCCGGCCGGCGCGGCGCGCGCCGTCGCCTGGCTGCTGCGCGTCGCGCCGTTTGATTTGTCGGGCACCGAGATCGAGCTGGATTCGGCCGATCTGGCTCTGCGCATGGGCCTGCCGCCCGGCGCGACGGCATAAACCTGACGTCTTCAGCAGGTTTATGCATAAACCCTGCAATCAGGTGCAGGTTTTGTCTCGTTCCCGGGTGCATGCTCGCGGGCAGGGTCGGTGCACGGCCCTCGCCCTCCCCTCTCCTTGGAGGTCGACCGGTGGTTTCGTCCATCACGTGAATGGCCGGCGGTGTCTGGGGCATCGCCGGTCTCTTCCTGCGCGTGCGGGCGGACCTCGCGGGCGCCCTGCCCCTCGCAGCCACGGCCGCGCCGTCAGTTGATCGCGGCGAACGGATCGAAGAACACCTTGCTCTCGTGGCAGCTGATGCAGGCCGCGGCGACCTTGTCCCATTCGGTGCGGAAGCCGGCGATGTCGCCGGCCTCGGACGCACGTCGCGCCAGTCCCGCGACATCGCGCAGCTGCTGCTGGAAGGCGGGGAGGTCATCCCAGATCGCCGCCGCGGCGGTGGTCTGAGCGCCCTCGACGGCGGGAGCGCCGCCGAGCAGGTTGGTCTGCGGCGGCAGCAGCAGGGCGAAGGCCTCGAGCGACTGCGCGGCCGCGAGGCCGAGAGCGGGGAGGTCGCCGGCCTCCTCGGACGCGCCGAGGCGGCTGTCGATCAGGGATTGCAGCGTGGCGAGCTGGGTCATCAGGCCGCGACGCGCGGCGATGGTCTCGGCCACGGACCCTGCCCCATCCTGCGCGACGACGAGGCCGCTGCCGAGCACGGCCGCGAGTGCAACTGACAACATGACCCGGCGTCTCATTGCCGTCCTCCCCTTCGATCGGATCGGGTCAGGTGACACGCCCGGGGTGGAAGAATCCTGCACGTTTGCTGCCAGTTTTTGTCCGGGCGTCGCACGCCGGGGGAAATCCGCCGCTCAGTGGCCGGATCGGTCGGCCAGCGCCCTTGCGGCCCAGGGCGGGGAGGTGCGGGCGGCGGACGGGCGGGCCGGCACGTCGTTGATGCCCAGCGCCAGCGCGATGCCTTCGCCATCCGCCACCAGGTCGGCGATGGTGTAGGATTCGAGCACCTGGGCAAAGGCGCGCATCGCCTCGCCGAGCGCCGTCTCGTAGATGCAGCCGGCGCCCAGCGGACAATGGCTGCAGGTCTCGCGGCCGCACTCGGTGAGGTCGAAATCCTCCTCGGTGACGCGCAGCACGTCGATGATCCGGATGGTGTCGGCGGGGGCGCCCAGCCGCACCCCGCCATTGCGGCCGCGCACCGTCTCCAGCAGGCCGCTGCGCCCCACCGGGACCAGGATCTTGAACAGGAACATCTCGGAGACGCCGAACGCCGTGCCGATATCGCGGATGCGGCTCAGGCCCGTGGGGTTGGCCGCGCAGTAGATCAGCGCCCTTACCGCGTAGTTGCTCTGCTTGCTCAGGCGCATGCTGGACAGCTCCTGTCGGTGCCCAATCCCTACAGGACGGGGACGAGGCCCGCAACGGCGGCCTGGTAGAGCGCGGTCAGGCCTACGCCGGCCAGCACGCCGCCGAAGACGCGGGCGTTGGCGTAGAGCCGGTCGCCGCGCCAGAACCAGTAGGCGGCCAGCATGGCGCTCCAGGCGACGATCGTCTGGATGACGGCGAAGCCGAGCAGGTAGCCCTGCAGCGAGTTGTTCTCGCCGCCGATGATCGATTGCGCGTAGGCGAGGCCGTGCAGCGCTCCCGCGGCGAGGAATATCCACCTGTGCCAGGACCCGGTATCGGCGCGGCCCGAGGCCAGGTAGCCGCCGATCAGCAGCGCGCTCGCCGGCACCATCCACTCGGCCGGCTGCACCGCCAGGCCGCCGGCACTGAGCAGGCAGCCGGTGACGGTGCCGACGACGAACCAGACCGGCAGCCCGAGCCCGCCCTGGGAGACCGCCGTCAGCACCCCGACGGCGAGCACGAAGGCGAGGTGATCGACCTCGATGACCGGATGGGCCAGGCCCGACAGCAAGCCCTCGCCGAAGCTGATCGGGGTCGCGCCGCCCAGCGCGTGGTGGGCCAGCGCCTCGCTGGTCAGCAGCAGGAGGGCAAGGGGCAGCCCCAGGCCGGACGTGAGTGCGCGCATCGTTCCCTCCCGCTCGGCCCGCCGGTCGGGCCGGCCGGCCCCCACGCGCGATCGCGGGGGGTGGGGCACAGTGCCTCACGGCGGACGGCGACCGCCTGCACGCCATCGCCGCCGGGCTGCACGATCCGAGCGGAATCGCTCCCTCACCACAGGGTGCGGCCGTCGATCCGCTCGATCTCGAGGGCGGTGAACAGGGCGTAGTCGTCGAGCAGCCGGGCGTTCACCGCGAACTTCTTGGTCTCCGGAATGCCCTCGCCGCCCAGTTCCCAGGCGGGCGAGACGCCGTGCGTGGTGATGCCGCAGCGGGCGCAGAAATAGTGCTCGTTATAGGTGTTGGGGGCGTAGCAGGCGAGGTGCTCGGCCTTGAGCAGGCGCGGCGCTTCCGGCGCGTAGTAGGACCACAGGCCGCCCGTCTTGGTGCAATAGGTGCAGGTGCACTGGGTGGCCTGCGTGGGCGGCTCGGGCAGTTCGATGACGGTGCCGCCGCAATGGCAGCTGGCGAGGATGGGCATGGGCGCCTCCGTGTTGGCGATGCCCGGTCATGCCCGAGAGCGCCGCCAGAAGCTGTCAGCAGCAGCGGGGGCTTTTCCCGCCCGGCGCACATGCTAGGCTTTCGCCATGTTCGAGGATTTCGTCGCGGCGCAGGGGCCGGTCTATGTCGAGGTGCTGCGCGAGCTGCGGGCCGGGCGCAAGCAGAGCCACTGGATGTGGTTCGTCTTCCCGCAGCTGGGCGGGCTCGGCCGCAGCGAGACGGCGCGGCAGTTCGGGCTCGCCGACCTCGAGGCGGCGCGGGCCTATCTCGCCCATCCGCTGCTCGGGGCGCGACTGGTGGAATGCTGCCGTATCCTGATCGGGCTCGACGGACGCAGCGCCAACCAGATCTTCGGCTCGCCCGACGAGGTCAAGCTGCGCTCCTCGATGACGCTGTTCGCGCAGGCGGCGCCGGTCGCCGACGCGCCGTTCCGGGCGGTGCTCGACAAGTATTTCGCCGGCATCGAGGACCCGCTGACGCTCAAGATGCTGCGCGAGGCGGCCC
>NZ_JAYRYM010000287.1:0-4360 GCF_041917035.1 Devosia sp.
GCCGGATCGCCGGCCTCGAGCGATCGGCCCGCCTCGCGCACCGACCAGTCGCGGAAGCGGGTGAGGGCCCCGATCAGTTCGTGCCGCAGCCCGTTGACGCGCCGCTGCTGCTCCCCGGTCAGTTCCTCCTCCTCGAAGGCATGCACGAGGATGAGGATGGGTCCCTCGGCCGGGCCGGGTGCGGTCAACGGCACCGGGGTACCGAGGGGTGCCGACTTGATCTGGGCCACGTAGGCCTGGGTTTCCGGCCCCGGCTCCATGTCGAAGTCACGATCGAGCAGCGTCCACAGCTCGTTGTAGAGGCGCAGGGCGCCCGCCACATCGCCCCGCGCCATGGTCGCCCGCATCAGTCTGCGGCAGGCTTCCTCGTTGGTCGGATCGATGTTGCGCAGTGCCGTCGCGGCCCGCTCCGCCAGATCCGGCCGCTCCGCCACAAGGAGATGGCGCAGTTCGTGCAGCGCAGCCGAACGGATACTCTCGCGCTGCACGGCCAGCCAGTAGTCGAAGGCCGGGTCGACGCCCTCGACGTCGCCGAGGAAGCTGTCGAACGGATCGGCGCGATCGACCAGCACGTCCGGCACTTCCCCCGCCTTGAGCGCCGCGACGAGGAGCGGGGCATCCATCGCCACCTGCATCGCCAGCCAGACGTCCTCGCGATCCGACTGGACGAGATCGGCCGCCGTGGCGAGCTCCCGCTTGAGGGTGAGCAGTTGCTGGCGCAGCGAGACGCGGGCGTCGTGCTCGCTTGCCTCGCTCCACAGCAGCCCGGCGAGTTGGGTGCGCCGCAGCCGCTGCAGCGGCGCTAGGGCCAGACAGGCGAGGATGGCGCGCGACTTGCGGCTGCGGATCGACGGCACGCTGTCGCCCACGACGAGCCGGAAGGCCCCCAGGCTGTGCAGGTGCGCCTTCTCACCGGCGCGCACCTCCCCGGCCACCTGATCCATACTCGCGCTCACAGCAGCGCCACCCGCGCCGGGTCCTCGGCAACCCAGCGCGCCTCATCGGGAATCCCGGCGAGGGCGGGGATGATCACTTTGGCGACCGGCAACCCGACCCGGGGCGTCGACAGATCGACGGCAAAGGCGTCGCCCCAGCGCGTCGCGATGTCGGCCCCGCTCTCGGCCGGATGGAGACGCACCCCGCGGAGCGCGAAGGCCGGCTCGTCGCCGCCGAGGCAGGTGGCGCGGCGCAGCGCCCGCTGGTCGGCCTCGCCGAGCGGCAGGCCGCGATCCGTCCTGTAGGCGATGAGCCGCAGCCCGGCCTCCATCTGCAGCAATTCGCGCACCGCCCGCTGGGCCGCGACCAGCGGATCGCGACCGGCGGCAAAGCCGAAGGCTGCCCCCTTTCCCTCGGCGGCGAAGGAGCAGGCGACAATGGTCGGCGCCCCGGGCTCCACCGAAATATCGAGCAGGCGCGTGACGCGCCCGGCGGCACTGCCCCGCAACCGTTCCAAGTAGTCGCGCGCGGCCTCTTCGAGCGCTGGATCGAGCCCCTGGGGCGGGACGCCACCGTGCCACCAGCAGGCCACGGCATGCCGTTCGAGGACCTCCCAGGCGGCCGCGTCGATCGCCTCCTCCAACGTCCGGCCTGCCGCGCAGCCCGAGCCGAGCATCGGATCCGCCTCCTCGCCGGAGCGCCTCAGGCAGGCCGAAGCGGGGATTCCCACCGGCGCGCCATCGGCGAGGCGGACGCCCGCGACCAGCTCATCGGCGACGCCCGCGAACGCCGCGGGCGGCGCGCCGGCACCGCCGCGCCGGGGATCGCCGGGCGGACTGAGCTGCGACAGGTACTCGGCGGCCTCCCCCTCGCAGCGCCGCATCGCCACGCCGCCATCAAGATCGCACCCGGCCACGTCGATGCCCGGAAACCCGGCGAAGGCGGAATCGACCTCCTCTGGCCGGACCGAGGCGCAGATCAGCCGGATGTTCCCGGCGTCCGGGCAGACGAGCTGGAACGGCTCGTGCAGCAATGGCCGACGAGCCGGCGCGCGCTGCACAGCAGACTGGCCCGCTGCCCAGACCATCAACAGCTCTCCCATTTCGCTCGACCCGCCGGCGTCACTGGCTCACCTTTGCAGCACTGGCTGCGCGACACGCGCGCGCGTGCAGTATCTGTGGAATGACAGTGAAGACGGGCGGCAGGATGAAGCAGACGACGCCCGAATACCAGTCCCGTGACGAAAGCAACATCTCGCAGCGGCCCCGGAAGGAGAACGGCTTTCCAACATTCCGTCGCCGGCCGGCATGGCGTTGACGCCCGTCTCACGCCGGCCTCCCGGCCATCCGGCGCCAAGCGGGCAAGCATTTCGGATTTTCAGCGGCCAAGAGGGTCTCGTGTCTCGACCGTCCTCGCTCTCCTATCGGCGCGTGACGGCCGATGTCTCGGGTGTCCTCGCAGCGCTGCTCGGCGAAACCGGTCGACTCGAAACGTCCGCCTACGCCCCCGGGCTGGTGCCGGCGCTGCCGCCCCCCGGCGGCTGGGCCGAACGGAGCGGACCCAGCTGGGCCGGACTGCTGAAGCTGGCCGAGGCCCGCCTGCACGCGCTGCGCCCCGAGTACCGCCTGCTGCGCGTCACCCCGACCGATGGCCACCGCACCTGGCGGCTGCCGCTGTCGATCGCGACGCACCTGCTGACCGAGAAGATTCTCTCGGCCAATGACGGCCGGTGCTCGGCGGCCCGCCCGGACGGGTAAGTCCCGCTATTTCGGCAGCTTGTCGATATCCTTGCGGATGTCGGAGAACTTCCGGCCCTCGTAGGGGATATTGTTGACGATGGCGAGGTGCCGCAGGCGATCCTGCAGCGCCACCATAACGTCCCTGAGCGGCATGCAATCGGAACCCTCGACGCCATACTGGCTGGCCAGCCGCCGGAAATACTGGTGCCGCGCCTCCTCGAGCGCCTTCTGCTGCACGAGGACATTGTCGAGCCCGGCCAGCATGTCCGAGACGATGGCGCTGGAATAGATCTCCTTGACCGACCAGGTGACTTCCGGACCGGCGACGATTTCCTGGCCGAGCACCTCCTGCTTGCCGCCCACCGCAACCCCGCCGTAGAAATCGACCCCGGCGAGGAAGCGCTCGATCCCCACATTCCACGGCAGCAGCGTGCCGGGAGGCAGGACCTTGTAGGGCTTGGGATCGGCGACGACGTCGGTGTCGATGATCGCCCTTGTATCGTACTCGAAGCCGAACTTGCCCTCGGCCTGGACCTGGCCCACTTCCAGCGCCTCGTTGGAATAGCCGATCTTGAACTTGCCGTTCCAGGCACGGTTCTCCATCCCGATGGCGAACTCGAGGTTCTGGCCCTTGCCCCTGACGGGCAACTTGACCACCACCTCGGTGGGCGTGAACCGCCCCTCCTTGGGATCGAACACGAATGCGACCTCACCGCCCTTGAATTCGATGCGGGCGTCCAGGTTGCCCGACCACGCCGCGGTCCAGGCATGCTGGCCGGCGCCGGCGATGAACTCGGCCCCGGTCCTCGCAGTATAGGCGGTACCATCGACCATGGCGCCAACCATCCGGTCAGTGATAGCCATCGCCTTGGCGGCGAGCGCGGCCAGCAGGGAGCGATCCTCGGGGCCGAGCAGATAGATGATGCGGCCGGGGTCGATGTCCCTGAACAGGGCCGGCATCACCTCGTAGTTGAGCGCGCTGGCAAAGCTCGGCGACGCCGCGGCGGCACAGGTGACCGGCGGCCTCGGCGCTGCCGCCGCGATCGCCTCGAGCACCGTCCGCCCGTCCTCGAGCGGATAGGCCGCCGCGCACGAGCCGGCCCGCTCGCCCGCGAGCCCGCGAAACTCGGTGCCGCCCAGGGGCCCGATCCGACGGCAGGACGTGCCGGCCGGCCCTTCGGTGAAGTAGTGAAAGCCGTATTCGCCCGGGCACAGGCAATCGAGGAAGGCGGGCGACGGCGCGACGCCGACCTTGGCGAACAGCTGCTGCAGCTTGCTGCCGTCGAGCCTGGCTATGGCACTGGCGACCGCCTGCTGGTCGGCGGGCAGCGGCTCCTGGGCCGGGGCCGGTTGCGGCGCGAGAGCGGCAAGAACCAGCAGCAGGGACGTGGCGAACGGCTTCATGGCAGCGTGCTCCCCAGTTCGCCGAGGAACTGGCCCGGGTCGAAATCGGCATCGTCGACGAAGTACCAGCGGTCGGCCATGGTCATGCCGGGCGGCGTGGCGAGGCCGCGGGTGATGCGGCGCAGCACCATCGCGGCCGGCGCGTTTTCCTGCAAGGCATGGGCGAGGATGGTGGCGTAGTAGGCGTAGCCGGCATTGACCGGCATGTCGGCGCACACGCTCGGCCCCGCCACCAGCCGCAGACAGGTCCGGCCGTCGACGAACTCGTAGATCAGCGTACC
>NZ_JAYRYM010000288.1:0-4353 GCF_041917035.1 Devosia sp.
TAATCATGCTGCTCGGGCTCGCCGGCCTCGTCCTGCTGGCGCTGAAGCGCCGCCGCCCGGCTTTCGCCGCACTGGCGCTGTCGACGGTGCTCCTTGTGCTCTTCGCCTATACGACGCTCGGTTATGTCATCATCACGCCGCTGGAGAACCGCTTCACGAGGCCGGCGGAACCGGCACACATCGACGGCATCGTCGTGCTGGGCGGCGGCATGGACGGGGAGGTGAACACCGTCCGGGGCGGATTTGAACTCGCACGCTCGGGCGACCGCATGGTCGAAACGCTGCGGCTGGCGCTGGCGCATCCGGAGGCCCGCATCGTGATCGCGGCAGGCGCGGCGGCACTGGCGGCCGATCAGGAACCGGAGGCCCTCGCCGCGCAACGCCTGTTCGTGGCGTTCGGAATCGATCCGGCCCGCATCGTGCTCGACGACAAATCCCGCAATACCGATGAGAACGCAGCGTTCGCCAAAGACCTCGCGGGACTTCAGGCGGGCCAGACCTGGCTGCTGGTCACCTCGGCCTTTCACATGCCACGCGCCGTGGCGCTGTTCCGCCGGTCGCACTTCGCCGTCATTGCATGGCCCGCAGACTACCTGGCGAGCGGGACGGAAGGCTTCCGGCTTAAGCTCGACCAGGCACCGGAAACCATGGCGGTGACGACGATCGCGCTGCGGGAATGGCTGGGCCTGGCCGGCTACCGGCTCACCGGCCGCATCGATGAGTGGCTGCCCGAGCCGGAGGCCGGCACGCGGGCGCCCAACTAGAGGTCGAAGAAGGAAAGCTGAGGCGCCGGCGCGCGCACCGGGGCAGTCGCACCGGAAGGCTTGGGCTTGGCCGAGGACCGCCCGGGGGCCCGCACCTTGCGTTTGGTGTCGCGGACGGCGGCGAGCTTGCGCCCGTGCCGCTCGAGCCAGGCGGCGGCCGGCTTCAGCTTGTCGCGCTGCAGCGAGTAGACGTTCTCGCGGCCCTGCTTGACCTCGCGGACCAGCCCTGCCTCCTTCAGAACGCGCAGGTGCCGGGAAATCGCCGGCCGGCTGATGGCGAACGCCTGGGCCAACTCGTGCACCGGGCGGGCCGACTCATGCAGCAGTTCGACCACACGCAGACGGGTTGGGTCGGCGAGTGCCGAGAACAGCGGAACCGGGGTCATTTTCGTTTGCGTCCAGAACGATGCAGGCAAGAGTGTAACAACCACGTTACCTGTCAAGGGGGCGCGGGGCCGAAAGGGTTGACTGTGACAGGCAGATGACGGGATTGTCACAGCTTGTTCATCGGGGAACCGTCGTGCAGGCCGAAATCGTCGTTCCAAGGAGCTGGTGGACCCGGGGGCGCCCGTTCACGCTGGCCGAGTTGGTAGCAGATGGCATCGTGCACGCCGTGGGGCTGTTGCTGGCGGTGACCGTTGGCGGTGCCCTGCTCTGGGCGTCGGCGAAGCAGACCGCGCCGGACGAATTCCCGGTGCTGGTGCTCTATGTGGCGACGCTGCTGATCGTGCTGGTCGTGTCGCTGGCCTTCAATCTGTGCCCGGTCACGTCGCCGGCCAAGCGCACGCTGGCTCGCCTCGACCAGGCGGCGATCTTCCTGTTCATCGCCGGCACCTATACGCCATTCCTGGTGCTGCTGGGGGCGAGTACCGGCAATGTCGTGCTCGGCACGCTGATCTGGGGTGCCGCGCTGACCGGAATGGCACTCAAGATGCTGATCCCGCATCGCTTCGGTCGCGGCGCGCTGGTTCTCTACCTCGGGATCGGCTGGAGCGGGGTGCTGATGTTCCAGGGGCTGATGGCGCAACTGCCACCGCTGGCCCTGTGGCTGCTGGTCGCGGGCGGGATCGCCTACAGTGTCGGGGTGATCTTCCACCTGTGGGAAAGGCTCACCTTCCACAACGCCGTCTGGCACGGCTTCGTCGTGCTCGGCGCAGGCCTGCACCTGTTTGCGGTGCTCGACTGCATGGTACTGGCCCGACTCTGAGGACCGCCGTGTCGGTCAGTTGCCTCCGTCGGCAATGCGCGGATGCTCCACCTTGTCCCCTGCCGCGATGCCGAGTTCCACAGTGCGTCCGCCGGGGACCTCGAGCACGAACTCGACCGGCTCCCCGGATGGGATCGACGTGGTGTCGTGCGGACGAGCGTTGACGTGGATCCTGGCGATCACCCCGTCATGGGTGATGAACAGCATGTCGAGCGGGATGAAGGTGTTCTGCATCCAGAAGCTGACTTCGCGGCTCTGCTTGAAGTCGAACAGCATGCCGGCATCCGGCGCCAGTGATTGCCGGAACATCAGCCCGCGCGCGTGCCCCTCCGGCGTATCCACGACCTCGACGGTGAAGGCGTGCTCGCCGTTCTGCGACTTGATCACGAGGCGGCTGTCGTCGGCGCACGCGGCGAGAGGCAGCAGAAGCAGCGCGACCAGCGCGCCATAGATGACTTTGAGGAGATGCATTGCGGGGGTCACGGATCTGGTGGGCGTCACGCCACCTTAGCGCGGCACGCCGCCGAATTGGAGAGGTCTCGGCTAGTGCGACGACGGCGCCTCGCCCCAGCCATCCGGGCGAATCTCGGCGACCATCAGCCCCTTGGGCCCGGTGCCGTAGCGCACCAGCACAAACTGACCGGGCCGCAGTTCGGTGATGCCGAACCGACGCAGCGTCTCCATATGGACGAACACGTCCGGAGCGCCGTCCCCCGCCGAGAGGAAGCCGAACCCACGGATGCGATTGAACCACTTGACCTCGAGCCGCTCCAGCCGCGAAGTCGGCTCTACCGTGACGTGCGTCCGCGGCGCGGGAAGCTGCGCTGGGTGCTTGGCGGTCGACTCGTCCATGGAAAGGATGCGGAAGGCCTGCAGACCGCCGGGGCGGGCCAGCGCCTCGCAGACGACCCGCGCGCCTTCATAGGCCGTCTGGTAGCCATCGCGCCTGAGGCAGGTCACGTGCAGCAAGACGTCGGGCCGTCCATCGTCCGGAACGATGAAGCCGAAGCCCTTGGCCACGTCGAACCACTTGATGGCGCCGACCACCTCGATCACATCGAGGCCGGTCTCCGCAGATCGCTCGGCGCCTGACTGCTCCGCCTGCCGAACCCCGTCACCCGACGAGAATCCGGACTGATCAACGCCGCCCTTGGTGCTGGCCCCCATACCTCAAGCCTTTTCGTACTCGCCCCGCCGCTAACGGGGTACGCTACAAGTGAACCTCACCTTGGCCGATTCAGGGGGAGAAGTTAAGAAGCGTTTACCATTTTCTTGCCACTTTTGCACCCCGGACACAGTCCAGTTGTCATTTGCCCCGCGCCCGGTGCGTGCCTAGGGTCTGGCTCCTGGTCCCGACTCAACCGGACACATCTCGGAGGAACCGATGAAATACCTGCACACCATGGTGCGCGTCACCGATGTCGATGCTTCGCTGCGCTTCTATCGCGACGGCCTGGGGCTCGAGGAAATCCGCCGCAGCGAAAACGAGAAGGGCCGCTACACCCTGATCTTCCTCGCCCCGCCCGGCCAGCACGAGGCGCCGGTGGAGCTCACCTACAACTGGGACCCCGAGGTCTATTCCGGGGGGAGGAACTTCGGCCACCTCGCCTACGAGGTCGATGACATCTACGCCTTCTGCAGGCACATGCAGGAGATGGGCTACACCATCAACCGGCCGCCGCGCGACGGGCGGATGGCCTTCGTGCGCTCGCCCGACAGCATATCGGTCGAGATCCTGCAGGCGGGCGAGGCGCTGACGCCGGCCGAGCCGTGGACCTCGATGCCCAATACCGGCAGCTGGTAACGGCTGGGTAACCAAGCAGGTTAGCCGGCGGTTAGCCAAGCGTTTGTAGCTTCTCCAAGGCGCCGCCCGGGCAGCGGGCGACGCCGGGCCGATATCGACGTGGCCGGGGAAGTGACATGATGCGCCTGATCATCGCGCTGGCGATGGCCGCCCTCCTCGGCGGCTGCCTGCCGCTGGCCTTCTTCGCCGGCAGCGGAGACCCCTATCGCGGCTACCAGCAGAGCTTCGGAACCTACGTGACGTCAAGGGACGTCAACGCGTTCTGCCTCACCCCCAGGCTGCGCCTCGTCATCTGGGAGTTCGAGGGCTATTTCGGCAAGAAGATCGTCATGAACTCGGGCTATCGCGACCCGTTCCACAACGCCAAGGTAGGCGGGGCCGACGACAGCTATCACACCAAGTGCATGGCGGCGGACTTCTTCATCCCCGGCGTCGACAAGCGCAAGCTGATCGCCTACGCCATGCGCAACAAGGGCGTGGGTGGGCTCGGCTGCTATCCGGGCCGCAATTTCATCCACATAGACGTGCGAGACCGGCCGCGCGGCTGGAGCAAGCCGGTGACGTTCTCAGGCTGCTGA
>NZ_JAYRYM010000289.1:0-4348 GCF_041917035.1 Devosia sp.
TCGAAGCTGAGAGACGGGCGCGACAAGCGGAACAAACTGGAGAGCAGAAGGAGAGCGATTTTCTAGTCGACGAAGGCGAACAGCTTCTCTACTTCCCGCAGCCGCGCGATCCGGTGAGTGCCGCGTTCCGCGCGATCACCGATGCCAGTGGCGGCGGGCGGGCCAGTTCCAGCCTCGAGGTCCAGCTGGACAGGTACGTGCTGTGGGCGCGCTTCAACGCCAGTCTGACCTCCGGCACGGCCGACCGCTCGGGCATCGGCGCCGGCGCGCAGGCCGGTGTCGTGGTCGCGGTCGATCCGCGCCTCGATGTCGGCGGCTTCGTCATGGGCTATGCCTCGCGTCAGGAAACCGGGGCGGTCGATGGGACGCTCGACTCCGCATCGCTCGGCGGCGGCCTCTACATGACCTACGACTTCACCGACACCGTGACGGCGGGGCTGACGCTGTCCGGCGAGCGCGGCTTCCACGACAGCTCCGTCGCCGGCGTCACCGGCTCGTTCACCCGCGACATGCTGCGGCTCGAAGGCGACCTGTCGGGCGACTACCAGGTCGGCGACGTCACGGTGACGCCGCGGGCCGGCTTCGAGTGGCTCTACAGCTCGCGCAGTTCCTATGTCGACAGTTCCTCGCTCGTCCATCCCACGATCACCGCCAACGAGCTGATCGGCACGCTGGGTATCGAGATCAGGCAGTCCTTCGTGCAGGAGTTCGGCAACGACCTGCTGCTGGTCACGCCGCGCGGCGGCCTCGCCGTGAACGGGCACGCCGGCCGCGACGAGACGCTGGACCTGGGCGGTGGCGTCACGGTCGAGCAGAGCGCCCTGTACCTGACGGCGTCGACGGGAATAGCGGTGGAACTCGGTGACGGCATGACCGCCGATTTCGGCCTGTCGCTGAGCGGCATCGGCGACTCCCTGCAGTCCGTCTCGGCCACCGCATCGCTGCGGGCGCCGCTCAACTGAGGCGGGACCGTTAGGAGCCACCCGGTTCCTGTGGCAGGAATTGCGCCGCCGGGCCGAGTCGGATCGGCGGACAGTGTGCCTGTCGTGAGGCGCTGTCGGGTCACCGCCCGGTGGTGCGGCACTCGATGGCGACAAACGGCCGCCGATCTTCGGAGCGATGAAGGTGCCCGCACCGACGCGAGCCCCTGTTCTTCGCCCCGACGGGCCAACCAGAAGCTGTCCGGGAAACCCGTCCCGGATTGAGGCCGATCAGCCCCGCAAAATCACTGAAGTGCAAGGCGGCGTCCGGGAGGCTGGCTGGGGAACCTGGATTCGAACCAAGATTGACGGAGTCAGAGTCCGCTGTTCTACCGTTGAACTATTCCCCAAGCGCTCGGCCTGGAACGCCGGCGGGGCCTTGCGTTCGGCGTGCCTTCTAGCGGCAATCGGCGGCGGGATCAACACCCTCGCTGCGGCCTGCGTGTCGGTATGATGAATGTTCCGGGCCCGGAACGAACCCGGTCGACGGGCCGTTGCGCTCCCCGGCCGCTTCCTCTAGGGTCGCCTCGACACTGAAACGCACCCGTGGTTCGGGCGCCCTCCGGCCGAGGCCGGCTGGTGGCGACCGCGTCGGGACTGGAGAACGAGGGTGGCCGATTCCGATCGGTCCGCCGCCGCCGACGGGCCCAGGGCCGTCGAGCGGCCCCGGGAGGGCCAGGGCGACGGCCGTGGTCCCTCACCCGCAGGCCCGGGGGCAGCCCCCGGGTTCGGCGGTACCGAGCGGCGGACGCATCCCGCTGGCAGCTTTGCGCCGCGCCGACAGCGTGGGCCGCTCTATGCCGCGCTCGACCTCGGCACCAATAATTGCCGCCTGCTGATTGCCCGGCCGCACGAGCAGGGCTTTCGCGTGGTGGATGGCTTCACCCGCATCGTCCGGCTGGGGGAGGGGTTGTCGACCACCGGGCAGCTCTCGCAGGCCGCCATGGATCGCACCATGGAAGCGCTGCGCCTGTGCCGCAACAAGCTGCGCGAGCACGAGCCGGCGCGCATGCGGCTGATTGCCACCGAGGCCTGTCGTTCCGCCAGCAATGGCGTCGAGTTCATCGCCCGGGTCGAGCGCGAACTGGGCCTCGCGCTCGAGATCGTCGATCGCCAGACGGAGGCCTCGCTGGCGGTGACCGGCTGCGCCGACCTGATCGAGGCCGAATCCGCCGGGGCGCTGATGTTCGATATCGGCGGCGGTTCGTCGGAGCTCGCCTGGCTCGACTTTCGTGGCGGCCGTCCGCGCCGGCAGGGCCGCATGGCGAGCTCGATTCGCTCCTGGCAGTCGCTGCCGGTGGGCGTCGTCTCGATTGCCGAAAAATTCGGCGGCGTCGACGTCACGCCGGATTCGTTCGAGGCCATGGTCGCCTTCGTTTCCGGCCACCTCCGCCAGTTCCGCGGCCGCGAGAAGCTGCGCCAGATGATCGCCGAACACCCGGTTCACCTGATCGGCACCTCCGGCACCGTGACCACGCTCGCCGGCCTGCATCTCGGCCTCGAGCGCTACGAGCGCCAGAAGGTCGACGGCTTGTGGATGCGGCGCGAGGAGATCGATGCCACCATGTCGGCCCTGCTCGGCATGTCGTTCGAACGCCGCGTCGCCCATTCCTGCATCGGCCGCGATCGCGCCGATCTGGTCCTGCCCGGCTGCGCCATCTTCGAGGCCATCCGGCGGGAGTGGCCGACCGAGCGCGTGCGCGTCGCCGATCGCGGCCTGCGCGAGGGGATCCTCGTTTCGCTCATCGATGCCGATCGTGCCGAGCGCACCGGCACGAGCAGTCGTTGGGGGCGCTGATGGCGAAAGGTACGGGGCAGGGATCCGGACGCCGCTCGGCCACCGATCTCAAGGTCCGGGTCAAGACCGCCAAGGGGCGCAAGATCGGCTCGACCCTGTGGCTGCAGCGCCAGCTCAACGATCCCTACGTGGCGCGGGCCCGGGCCGAGGGCTACCGCTCGCGCGCCGCCTTCAAGCTGATGGAACTCGACGAGCGCTACCACATCCTGAAAAAGGGGCAGCGCATCGTCGACCTGGGAGCGGCGCCGGGCGGCTGGTCGCAGGTGGCGGCGCCCATCGTCGGCTCCACCGAGGCCAATCCGCTGATCGTCGGCATCGACTACCTCGAGATGGACCCGATCCCGGGCGTGATCCTGCTGCACAAGGATTTCAACGACGAGGATGCGCCCGCCGCGCTCATCGCCGCGCTGGGCGGGCACAAGGCCGATGTGGTGCTGTCCGACATGGCGGCCCCCACCACCGGTCACCGCGCCACCGATCACCTGCGCATCATGGCGCTGGTCGAGCTGGCCGCCGATTTCGCCATCCGGGTGCTGGCCCCCGGCGGCACCTTCGTCGCCAAGGTGTTCCAGGGCGGCACCGAGCATGAGCTGCTGGCGCTGCTGAAGCGCCACTTCGCCACGACGCTGCATGCCAAGCCCAAGGCCAGCCGCGCCGATTCGGCCGAAACCTACCTCCTGGCCCGCGGCTTCAGGGCGAACGCGGAGTAGGGCGCGCCCTCTTCCCCATCACTCCCACTCTATTATTAATGAGCATCATAAAGCCTTGAAATCACAGTATTAAAAATATTTTTGACAGAAATATACCGTCAGCCGTCCCGCCAAAATGATCGGCTTTTGAAATCATTGGGCTTTTTCGGGATGGCCCCAAAAACCGTACTTTCGGGGACTATCGTCAAGCGAGAAACGCAGGAAACAATCAGACTCGATCCGTGCATCCCGCCGATTTCACCCTGTGACCCTATCATCAAGACAGCCAATTGTCATGTAGGCCGGAGCGCGTGATCGCTCCATCCGATCTTCCCACTCTCGCCTGCACACCGATCCGATTGTGCAGTCCGGGCCATCCCGTCGGCGCGGTTGCTTATGGTCCCCTACCGATCGAGGCTTTTGATGTCGGATAATTGGAAGTCGCAGGTCCGCTAATTGGGACCCCCTCCTTGATGCTCGTCTCGATCGCTAACACAGGGACGACCAAGATCAGGGAATTTGGCGCGGCTGAACGTCGTCACCACTCGCAACCCGACCAGTGATGTGTTACAAAACCTCGGAACTAATCGACAGTTACCGAGCGTTTGGAACAACCTCATGGAAGCCCGCCGCCATAAGGATCGCGCCATCGAGGTCGCCCGTGAGCGTGGGATCGCGCGCGGCGCCGACTTCGATCAGGCCGGCGTGCCGCGGGTCTACCTCCAGCGGCTTACACGCGAGGGGGTCCTGCAACGGGTCGGGCGCGGGCTCTACAAGCTCAGCGACGCCCCGTCCGACGTCGCCTCCAGCCTGGCCGAAGCGTCCCGAATCCAGCCGAAGGGCGTGATCGGCCTGCTGTCGGCCCTGCAATTCCATAAGCT
>NZ_JAYRYM010000290.1:0-4327 GCF_041917035.1 Devosia sp.
AAGAGAGTTTCCCGCAATTGCAGGTGCCGCGGCGACAGATCTATGTTCAAGGTGGATCTTCCCATGCCAGTAGTTCGGCGACTACTCCGCCTCCAACACACATACTGCTTCGCGCAAGGAAGCGACGCACGGTTGGGGGCAGAAGCTGCCGGCCCGGCCCGATTTCCACAGGCCCGCATCAAGAGTTGACTTGCCGGGCGTCCGCGCGGCGGCAATAGCGAACAGCAACTGCTCTGCACCGACCGCCAGTACGCCTGAAGCACGACTTGACGCGAGCGCCACATAGCGATTCGCGCGAGGGCGAGCAAGGCCTGACGCTTGTGCTCCCGGCCCGCTCACCCCTGCTTTTCCCCTTGAGTTCTTATGTTAGCCGGTTATCATGACAATATACTATAATGGCATGGACGTAGCAAGTGAAGCAAAGATGGCGGAATGCCACGCTGGTCACCCCGCAGGGAGCAGTCGAACGGGACCTGCTCGTTTCGGCCGGCAGGATCGTCGGACTGGTCGGGCGCGACGAACCGAGCGGGGAGGAGTTCAGGGTCGAGGCTGCAGACGGCAAGGTGCTCTACCCGGGCATAATCGACGTCCTGCAGCACGGCTACGACGTGCACCTGTACAATGATGTCGTCCCCGACGGGGTTGCCGACAACGCGCTGCTGCTCCTGCAGCGCGGCGTGACCGGTTTCCTGCCGTCGATATCCTGCCTGCCGCCCGCCAGGATGGAGGGCGTGCTCAGCGGCCTGTCGGCTGAAGTCGCCAAGGCCCGCGGCGCGCGCGCGCTGGGCATCCACAGCGAAGGGCCGTGCTTTGCGCTGCCGGGCGCGCACAATCTGTCGAACATCCAGATGCCGAGTGTCGAGTTGGCCGAGCGCATGCTGGCAGCCGCCGACGGGCGGCTCAAGGCCGTCACCGTCGCCCCGGAGCTTCCCGGCGCCGAGGGCTTCATCAAGCGCTTGAAGCAGGAGCGCGTGAGCATCCACCTCGGCCACAGCCAGGCGGGGCCGGAGGACGTGTCGCGGTATGTCTCGTGGGGGATCGACGCGGTCACGCACATGTACAACGTCATGCCCACGCTTCCCCCCGGCAACATGGGCCTGCACACGTTCTCGCTTCCTGACGCCCTGATGGCGGAGCGCCACCTCGCGCTGGGCCTCATCTGCGACGGCATCCATGTCCACCCCAAGCTGATGCAGATCCTGGCGCAGTTGCCGGTGGACCGGGTCTTTCTCGAGACCGACGCCAACAAGTATGCCGGGGCCGCCGAGACGGAGTTCGAGTTCTATCCCGGCTATTGGGTGCGCAGCGCGCCGGGCAAGGCGGTTCTCGACCGCAATGGTGGCCTGTGCGGCTCCTCGCTGGTGCCCGACGAGGCGATGCGCAACTATGTCCGCATGGTCGGCGCGGACCTCACGCAGGCGGCCTTTGCCACGAGCCTCGTTCCCGCCCGGGTGCTCGGAATGGACAAGGACATGGGAAGTCTCGAAGTCGGCAAGCTCGCCGACTTCGCGGTGCTCGATCCGGTCTCGCTCGAGGTGGAGCAGACCTGTGTCGGCGGCGAGGCGCTCTACAGGAAGGCAGCATGACCCAGATCGCCGACAAGCCGTTGCGGTACAACGAGGGCGGCAACGTCCACATGGATTTCCACGGGGCGGCGAACACGACCATCGACTTCATCGTCGAGCGGTTCGGCGTCGGCGCGATGCACGAGATCTTCCGCAGGGTGGGCGAGGATGTCTATCAGGATATCCGCCGTCACCTGATGGCGGGCGATCGGGACGAACTGGTCCGGCACTGGCGGCACTTCTTCGACCGTGAGTCCGCCGAGTACGACATCGCGGTGAGCGATGACGAGGTTGTGCTGACGGTGCGCAGGTGCCCGGCCTGGCACCACGTCCTCAAGATTGCCGGCAACGTGTCGCCGCACTTCTGCGACCAGACCATCGTCACCAACGCCGCCATGTCCGCCGGGACGCCGTTCGCGGTCGAGACCGTCGTCACCGGCCCGGGTGCGTGCCGGCAGGTGATCAGGAGGCGCGCATGATCCCTTCGGACCATTTCACCCGCTTCTACAACGAGGTGTTCAAGTTCCTCGAGAGCCAGGGCGAAGCAGCGCTCGAGAGCTACTTCCTGGAAATCAGCAAGAACCAGGAAAAGCACATTCTCGAGCTCATTCGCGAGAAGGGCTTCGAGGGCATGCTGGAATACTGGTCGGTGATCCGCGACGAGGAGAACTGCGAACTCGACCTCGGCTACGACGAGGACAAGTTCGAGATCAGGATGCACCTCTGCCCCAGCCTGACCAAGGTGCAGGACAACGACGCCCAGACCTGGGGACGCTACTGCGATCACTGTGCCGGCTGGATTGGACCGATCATGGACAAGACCGGCTACCACCTCGTCTACGACGTCATCGACCGCACCAAGCCGCAGTGCCGCATGCAGGTCTTCAAGGACGAGGCCAAGGCCCGCGAGGCCGAAAAGGACGTCCGGTTGCTGATGGGCTGGCCCGGGCATCCGGTGAAGCAGGGTTAGGCCGACCGGCCGCGTTCGCGCCGGTCATTCAGGGGGAGTGAATGGCTGAACTGCGCATCGGGATTGTCGGTTCCGGATACATGGGCCGCACCCACGCCGAGTGCATCACGAAGCATGTCGGACGAGCCAGGCTGGTGGCGGTTGCCGGTGGCCGGCGCGCGCCGGGCCTCGCCAGGGACTATGGGGTGGACTGCGAGCAGAGCTATGAAGCGCTGCTCCACCGCCCGGACGTAGAGGCCGTGCTGATTGCCACGCCCCATGCCGATCACTGCGGGCAGGTCATCGCAGCCGCGGCATCCGGCAAGCATGTGCTCGTCGAAAAGCCGATGGCGACGAGCGTTGCCGATTGCACGCGGATGATCGAGGCCTGCGAGGCGGCGGGCGTGCATCTCGAGGTCATCCAGACGCAGCGCTTCCGTGGCGCCATGTGGCGCACGCGCAAGCTCATCGCCGATGGCGAGATCGGTGCCGTGCGGATGCTGCAGGGCCGCTCGCTGTTCACGGGCTACGTTGTCGACGCGAGCCCCTGGGCCGGGGAGGAGGCGCATGGTGGCGCCTTCCTCGACACCGGCGTGCACTTCTTCGATCTGATGCGGTTCCTCACCGGGGAGGATCCGGACACGCTCTGCTCGACCGTGCGGACGTTCGGCGGCTCACCCTATGCCGGCCTCAACGCCATGACGCAGCTGAGCTTTCCGAGCGGGATGATGGCCCAGCACTGGATGAGCTATCAGATCCCCGAGCCGAGCCTGCCCAACTCGGAACACCGCTACGTCGTGGTGGGCGAGCGCGGCATGATCGACGTCGACGCCTACGGCAAGGTGCAGCTGGCCCGTGACGGCAGGTGGTCGACCGTCTGGGAACAGCCGCCCATCGACTACGTGAACCGCCCGCTCGATCCGGTTCGGCTCGAGGCGTTCTTTACCCAGACGCAGGCCTTCGTCGACAACGTGCTGGATGGGCGCCCACCGACAGTGTCGGGCGCCGAGGGCCGGGCCGCGGTGGCGCTGGTCGAGGCAGCCTGGCAATCGTCGCGCTCGGGTCTGCCCGTTTCGCTGCTCTAGGGAGGACTGTTCATGCGGCTAGTTGCGTCCGGCGTCCTGAGCCGCTCCGACCCGGGCACCGACCGGGCCTGTCTGACCTTTCCCGCGGTCGCCGCGCTGAGCGATGGCACCCTGCTGGCCACGCTGCGGGCCGGGGACGAAAAGGATTCCGCGCGGGAGGGCATCGAGGTCTACCGGTCCGGCGATGGCGGAATGACCTGGTCGGGCCCGACTTTCCCCTTCTCGGCGCCAATGATTGACGGACACGCCGGATCGCTGAAGCTCTGCTACGTCACCGAACTCGCCCCCGGGCACCTTCTCGCCGCCGCGATGTGGGTCGATCGCACCCTCTATCCCGGCGAGCCGCTGTTCAACGCCAGGACCGAGGGTTGCCTTCCCATGGCGATCCTGCTCTCGGACTCGCAGGACAATGGCGCGACCTGGTCGGCCTGGCGGCAGGTGCCGATGCCCGACGAGATCGGCCCCCCCAGCCTGACCAGTCCGGTGATGAAGCTCGCCGATGGACGGCTGGCGATGAGCATCGAGACCAACAAGCCGTACCTTGACGGTTCGAAATGGCTGCAGCGGGCGGTCTTCCTGCACTCCGGCGACGGCGGCGCGAACTGGTCGGCGCCGACAACCGTTGCCCAGGACCCCGAAGGCCGGATCTTCAACTGGGACCTGCGCTGCGGGGTGGCCCCCGACGGGCGCGTCGTCTCGTTTGCCTGGACCTATGACAGCCAGACCAC
>NZ_JAYRYM010000291.1:0-4291 GCF_041917035.1 Devosia sp.
CTCGGTCATCTGCCGCACCCGCAGGGCCAGCGTCTCGACGCCCTTGAGCAGCACCCAGGCGTTGAACGGCGACAGCGACGGGCCGGTCTGGCGCAGCAGCGTGTGCACGTCGCCCTCGATCAGCGCCTTGCTGCCCAGCACCACCCCGCCCAGGGCCCGGCCCTGGCCGTCGATGTGCTTGGTGGCTGAGTAAGTGACGAGGTCGGCGCCCAGTTGCAGCGGCTTCTGCAGCATTGCCGTGGCGAACACGTTGTCGACGATCAGCCTGGCGCCATGCGCCTTGGCGATCTGCGCCACCGCGGCGATGTCGACCAGTTCCAGCGTCGGATTGGTCGGCGTCTCGATGAACACCAGCTTGGTGTTCTTCTGCATCGCCCGCTCGAAATTCGCCGGGTCGCGGCCATCGACCAGCGTCGAGGGCACGCCGAAGCGCGGCATCAGGTCCTCGACCACGTAGCGACAGCCACCGAACAGCTGGCGCGACGCCACGATGTGGTCGCCTGCCCGCACCTGGCTCATCACCGCGTTTGTCACCGCCGACATGCCGGTCGCAAAGGCGCGTGCCGCCTCGGCGCCCTCGAGCAGCGTCATCCGGTCCTGGAACATCTCCATCGTCGGGTTGGAGAAGCGCGAGTAGTTGTGGGCGGGCTTGCTGATCTTGTTGAGGAACAGGTCCTCGGCATATTGCGAGCTCGGGTAGGCATAGCCCGAGTTCATGAAGATCGCTTCCGACGTCTCGTTGAACTGGCTGCGCTGCGTGCCACCATGCACCAGCTGCGTTGCCGCAGACCGCTTCCTGGGGTCGCTGAGCGGGTTCCTCGACTTGGTCATGCGAAGCCTCGAAAACGAAAAAGCCGGCGCGCGTCGTCTGCGGCCGGCATCAGGGTCTCTTTAGCGACTTGTTTTGGGTGGCTGCAATCAGACCGGCCAAATCACCACCGGCGCCGCCGTCATCGCCGGGACGCTGACCGGGGATATACGACCCATCCCGGCTTGGCGTCAACCGCTGGTGTTGCTATCGACAATGAACGGTGGGGTAGGGCACTTGGACAGCGAACTCTATGCGAAGGGCGTGTTTCCCGCCCGCTATATCGAACGGCTGGCGGCCCGAGGCAGCATCACCTCGCCCCGTCCCTTCGATGCCGACCAGATTCAGCCGGCCAGCCTCGACCTGCGTCTCGGACCGGTCGCGCATCGAGTCCGTTCGAGCTTCCTGCCGGGCCCCGAGCACACGGTTGCGCAGCGTATCGAAACCCTGCGCCTGCATGATCTCGATCTCACCGATGGCGCCGTCCTCGAGCGCAACTGCGTCTACCTGGTGCCTCTGCTTGAACAGCTCGAGTTGCCGCAGAAGGTCAGTGCCAGCGCCAATCCCAAGAGCTCGACCGGACGGCTCGACGTCTTCACCCGCGTGATCGGCGACTATGCCCGCGGCTTCGATGTCCTGCCCCACGGCTACAATGGGCCGCTCTACCTCGAGATCAGCCCTCGCACCTTCCCCATCCGCATCCGGCAGGGCTCGCGCTTGTCGCAGATGCGCTTCCGCGTCGGCGACAGCCGGCTCGATGCCCACCAGCACCGCACGCTGCACAATGTCGAGACGCTCGTATTCGATCCCAATGCCGAGGTCGGGGACGGAGTGCTGCTCTCCATCGACCTCAAGGGCGATGGACGCAGCGGCCTGATCGGCTTTCGCTCGCGTCGCCATACTCCCGTCATCGACATGGACCTCAAGGACACACTCGACGTGCTCGACTACTGGGAGCCGCTGGTGACCCGTGGCCGGGAGGAGTTCATCCTCGACCCGGACGAGTTCTACATCCTCGTTTCGCGCGAGAGCGTGCATGTACCGCCCGCCTATGCCGCCGAGATGGTGCCTTTCGATCCTCTGGTGGGCGAGTTCCGGGTGCACTATGCCGGATTCTTCGACCCCGGCTTTGGCCACTCCGCTGCCGGCGGCACGGGCAGCCGCGCCGTGCTCGAGGTGCGCAGCCGCGAAGTGCCTTTCCTCCTCGGCCACGGCCAGACTATCGGGCGGCTGGTCTACGAACGCCTGTCGGAGGTTCCGGATCGGCTCTACGGGGCCGGGCTGGGATCCAACTACCAGGCCCAGACCCTCAAGCTCTCCAAGCACTTCAAGCCCTTCGCCCTGTAGCCTCGGCGATCGGTGCCGTCGTCTGCGCCTCGTCCTGCGGAGTGTGGTCGACGCGCTTGGCGATCACCTCGTCGCTCACGATGCGGCCATGTTCGAGCCGGATCACGCGGTTGCAGAAGCTCTGCATCAGTTCAGGGGAGTGCGAGGCCAGGACGAGGATGCTGGCCTTGGCGGCGAAGTCGCTCATGCGCTTGCGGGCCTTGACCTGGAAATCCGCGTCGCCCGCCCCGATCACCTCGTCGATCAGCAGGATTTCCGGGTGCGTGGCGGTCGCGACGCCGAACAGCAGCCGGGTCGTCATGCCCGCCGAGTACGTGCGCACCGGCATCGACAGGAATCCGCCCAGTTCGCTGAATTCCTCGATACCCGGTGTGGCGGCCAGCGCCTCGGCGTGGGAGGCGCCGAGCAGCATCGACATGCGGATGATGTTCTCGTAGCCGGTCAGCTCGGGATCCATCCCGGCACCCAGACCGAACACCGTCGAGACCCGACCGGATACGCTGATCCGACCCGAAGTCGGCCGGAAGATCCCGGCCATGGTGCGCAACAGCGTGGTCTTGCCCGATCCGTTGTGGCCGATCAGCCCGATGCGGTCGCCGTCGCCCAGCCTGAGCGTGATGTCGGTCAGCGCCTGCACCGTCGCGACCTGTCCGCGATCCGCCTTGATCAGACCGCCGGTGCTGATCCGCACCAGGTGCTTGCGCAGCGACTTGCTGGCAGCGTTGTAGATCGGGTAGGCAACGCCGACGCCGTCGAGATCCATGCTGGCCACGGGCAGGCTCCTACATCCAGTACGGCAGGCGATAGGCGCGCGCGCCGGTGAGCCAGAGGGCAAGCGCAACGGTCAAGACGGTCAGCCCGGCGACCCAACCGTAGCTGCTGATATCGGGCAGCACGCCCATCATCGGGTCGCGGATCACCCTGATATAGTGGGCAACCGGATTGAACGACATCACCAGTTCGGCCGCACCAAGCTGACGGCTGTGGTAGATCACCGGGCTGAGGAAGAACAGGATCGGCATGAACGAGGTGATCAGCGGATCGAGATCGCGATAGCGGGCCCCCAGCAGGCCGACAATTTGGGTCAAGGCGATCAGGTTGATCGCGACGATGGCGAGGCCGGGCAGGGCCAGCCACATCATCGGCGAGAGGTGCTCGGGGTAGATGGTGAAGACGAGCACCACGACGACGAGGTTGTGCCCCAGATTGATGAACTGTCGGCTGAACGCCTGCAGCGTGATAAGAAAACTCGGCAGCCGGATATTGGTCACCATCGAGGCATTGCGCGCGAACAGCCCGGCGCTCTCGGTAATGCTCCCCGAGATCAGCTGCCACACCACGAGGCCGACCGTCACCTGGGGGATGTAGTCGCTTTGCCTTGTATTGAGCAGGATGCTCCAGACAAAGCCAAGGCCCGCCACGCCCACGATCGTGCCCAGCACCAGCCAGAGCGGCCCCAGGGTGCTGCGCCGATAGCGCGCCAGCGTCTCGCTCCAGGCGAAATACAAGGCCAGCTGCCGCCGCGCCCACGCCTCCGCGAGGTCGCTCCATCCATCCGCAATGGCGCTCACTGGCCGCCCTTCATGCCGTTCGACGCGCCGGGTTTAGGGCCCGGCCGGGCGGCGCGCAAGCGCGAAGGCGCAACACCTGCCCGGTCCTGGTGGTTCAGCCGCCGCGCTTGAGTTCGGGGTGCGTGGTCCGCCCGATCAACCCCGGATCGAGCCCCAGCACCGCCGCGCTCGAGCCGACGATCAGCGGGTCTGGTCCGTGCACCACGTGCGCATCCCGGTCCGGATAGCCGAACGAGGACAGGAAGAACTGCATGGCGTTGAGCCTGGCACGCCGCTTGTCGTCGGACTTGATCACCGTCCAGGGGGCGTCGGCGGTGTCGGTGTAGAAGAACATTGCCTCCTTGGCCTCGGTATACGCGTCCCATTTGTCCATCGAGGCCCGGTCGATCGGGCTGAGCTTCCACTGCTTGAGCGGATCGTGCTCGCGCGCCGCAAAGCGACGCGCCTGCTCGTCGCGTGTCACCGAGAACCAGAACTTGAACAGGCGTATGCCCGAGCGCACCAGCATCCGCTCGATCTCGGGGGTTTCGCGCATGAACTCCAGGTACTCGGGCGGCGAGCAGAA
>NZ_JAYRYM010000292.1:0-4287 GCF_041917035.1 Devosia sp.
ACACCCGTTCTGCAACCAGCCCCCTCCTCATCCTGAGGTGCGAGCGAGCGCAAGCGAGCGAGCCTCGAAGGACGCACTTCGGTCGTGCAGGGCGCCCGCCCAAGAAAAAGCCCGGCGCGATGGCCGGGCTTTCTCGTTTCTGGAACCCCGAAGGCTCACTCCGCAGCGAGCTGCACCGCCGGGGCGGCCGCCTTCACGTCGGCGTCCACATAGGGCTCGAACTTGGCGAAGTTGTCCTGGAACATCCGGACGAGCTTGCGCGCCGTGGCGTCGAACTCGGCTTTGTCGCGCCAGGTCTTGATCGGGTAGAGCATGTGCGGCGGCACGCCGGGCACCGAGGTCGGCACCGAGAAGCCGAAATAGGGATCGCGGCGGAAGTTGGCGCGGTTCAGCGAGCCGTCGAGTGCCGAGCGCAGCAGCAGGCGGGTGATCGAGATCGGCATGCGCCGTCCGACGCCATGCATGCCGCCGGTCCAGCCGGTATTCACCAGCCAGCAGTCGACATGGTGGCGGGCGATCAGCTCGCGCAGCAGGTTGCCGTACTCCGAGGGGTGGCGCGGCATGAAGGGCGCGCCGAAGCAGGTGGAGAAGGTCGGCTGCGGCTCGGTGACACCCTTCTCGGTCCCGGCCACCTTGGCGGTGAAGCCGGAGAGGAAGTGGTACATCGCCTCCGCCGGGGTCAGCTTGGCGATCGGCGGCATGACGCCGAAGGCATCGGCCGTCAGCATCACGATGTTCTTCGGGTGGCCGGCGCGGCCCGTCTCCGAGGCATTCGGGATGAAGTGCAGCGGGTAGGCGATACGGGTGTTCTCGGTCTTCGAGCCGTCGTCGAAGTCCGGCATCCGCGACACCGGGTCGATGACGACGTTCTCCATCACCGAACCGAAGCGCTCGGAGGTGGCGAAGATCTCCGGCTCGGCCTCGCGCGACAGCTTGATCGCCTTGGCGTAGCAGCCGCCCTCGAAGTTGAAGACGCCGTCCTTGCCCCAGCCGTGCTCGTCGTCGCCGATGAGCGTGCGGGTCGCATCCGCCGACAGGGTGGTCTTGCCGGTGCCGGACAGGCCGAAGAACACCGCGACGTCGCCGTTCGGCCCGACATTGGCCGAGCAGTGCATCGGCATGACCTTCTGCGGCGGCAGGAGGAAGTTGAGCATGGTGAAGACGCTCTTCTTCATCTCGCCGGCATAGGAGGTGCCGCCGATCAGCACGATCTTGCGGGTGAAGTCGCAGGCGATCACCGTCTCGGTGCGCACGCCGTACTTCTTCGGGTCGGCCCGGAACGAGGGCAGGTCGACAATGGTCATGTCCGGCACGAAGGAGGCGAGCTCCTCGCGGGCCGGGCGGATCAGCAGGTTGCGGATGAACAGGCTGTGCCAGGCATATTCGGTGAAGACGCGGGTCTTCAGACGGGTCGCCGGGTCGGCACCGCCGTGGAGGTCCTGGGCGAAGAGCTCGCGGCCCTTGGCGTGCTCCAGCATGTCCGCCATCAGCTGGTCGAAGGCGGCCGGGGTGATGGCGCCGTTGTTGTCCCACCAGACCGTCGATTCGGTGGTGGCGTCGCGCACCACGAACTTGTCCTTGGGCGAGCGTCCGGTGTGCTGGCCGGTCTCGGCGACCAGCGGACCGCCGGCGGAAAGCTTCGCCTCGCCGCGGGCGATCGATTCCTCGACCAGCTGCGGCTCGAGATAGTTCCAGTGCAGGGCCTTGAGCCCCGAAAAGCCGAACGCGTCGGCCCCATGCGCCTTATTCCAGGTTCCGGTCTCGGCCAAGGAACGCCTCCCTCAAGGTCCTCGTCATGACGCGCGGGCGCGCCAGGGACTGCCATGCAAATTCGGCGCCGGGACGGGGGCCTCGGCGGAGGCGATCCCCGTAAGCCAAAGGCTCTTTGCCGGCAAGCCCGCCGGAGGGCGGAGCGGGTGCCTGCCCGCTACTTTCTTGTAACGCGGTGAACTTGGCCGAGGTTCGCGCTGCCGATCAAGTTTGGCCGTTTTTGGCTTGCCTTCGCGGGCGGAAGCGACCATGAGGCCGCCATGGCACCCCGTGACCGCACCCTGCGCAGCGCGGCCGAGCTCGTCTCGGCCGGGCTCATCGCGTCCGATGCCGCTCAAGATGCGACGAAAGTGGGGGAGCGCTATGCCGTGGCGGTGACGCCCGACATGGCCGCGCTCATGGCCGGCACCGGGCCGGCCGACCCGATCGCCCTGCAATTCCTGCCCGACATCCGGGAACTGGACAGCCGCCCCGGGGAGCGCGCCGACCCCATCGGCGACGACGCCCATTCGCCGGTCACCGGCATCGTCCACCGCTATCCCGACAGGGTGCTGCTCAAGATCGTCCATGTCTGCCCGGTCTATTGCCGCTTCTGCTTCCGCCGCGAGATGGTCGGGCCGAAGGGCCGCGGCGGCCTGGACGAGGCCGAGCTCGCGGCGGCGCTCGCCTATATCGCCGCCCGGCCGGAGATATTCGAGGTCATCCTGACCGGCGGCGACCCCTTCGTCCTGTCGGCCCGCCGGACCCGCGAGGTCACCCGGGCGATTGCCGCCATTCCCCACGTGAAGGTCATCCGCTGGCACACCCGCGTGCCGGTCGTGGCGCCCGAGCGCGTCACGGCGGAGTTCGCCCGCGCGCTTCGGGCGCCGGGCAAGGCCGTCTATGTCGCCGTCCACGCCAACCATGCCCGCGAGTTCACGCCCGCCGCCGGACAGGCGCTGGCGCGACTCGCCGATGCCGGCATCGCCCTCGTCAGCCAGTCGGTGCTGCTCAGGGGCGTCAACGACAACGCGGCGACGCTGGCGGACCTCATGCGCGCCTTCCTCGCCAACCGGGTGAAGCCCTACTACCTGCACCACCCGGACATGGCCCCCGGCACCGCCCATTTCCGCCTGTCTATCGCCGAGGGCCAGGCGCTCATGCGGGCCCTGCGCGGCCGTCTCTCGGGCCTTGCCCAGCCGACCTACGTGCTCGACATCCCCGGCGGCGAGGGCAAGGTCCCGGTCGGCCCCGGCTATCTCGGCGAGGGCGACGTCACCGACTGGCGCGGCGCCCGGCACTCCTATCCCCCGATACCCGCGAAGGACTGAACCATGGACGTGAAGGATTCCAACGGCGCCCTCCTGAAGGACGGCGACAGCGTCACCATCATCAAGGACCTCAAGGTCAAGGGCACCTCGGTGACGCTGAAGCGCGGCACGCGGGTGAAATCCATCCGCCTGACCGACGATCCCGACGAGGTCGAGTGCAGTGTCGACAAGGTGAAGGGCCTGGTGCTGCGCACCGAGTTCCTGAAGAAGGCGTGAGGCCGGCGGGGCGGCCCCCGTCGCCCCTCATCAGCCCTTCGGCTCGGGCCGGTGCCTGCCGCCCGGGCCCTGGCCGCGGCGATAGACCATGACCGTGCGGCGGAAGGTGATCACCACGTCACCGGACTGGGTGTAGCCCTTGGTGCGCACGGTGAGGATGCCGACCTCCGGCCGCGACCCCGAATCGCGCTTCTCCAGCACCTCGCTCTCGGAATAGATCGTGTCGCCCTCATGGACCGGGTTCGGCAGGCGCACCTCGTCCCAGCCGAGATTGGCGAAGACGTTCTGGCTGATGTCGGTCACCGACTGTCCGGTAACCAGCGCGATGGTGAAGCAGGAATTGACCAGCGGCTTGCCGAAGCCGGTATGGGCCGCGTAGTTCGCGTCGAAATGCGGATGCGCCGTGTTCTGGGTCAGCAGCGTGAACCAGATGTTGTCGGCCTGGGTGATCGTGCGTCCCATGGGGTGGCGATAGACGTCGCCGATCTCGAAATCCTCGAAGAAGCGGCCCTGCCAGCCCGGTTTCACGCTCATCTCGCAGCTCTCCTCGTCCGGCCGCCGCCGGGGATATGTCGCGTCCTTCATGGGCGACACCGTGGCGCCGGACAAGTCCGCCGAAACGGCAGGGCGCCCAGCCAGGCCAGGCTATTCGGCGACCTCCACCGCCCGCTCCACGACGATCTCCTCGGGGCTGAGCCGGCACCGCCAGGCGAGCATCTCGACGCCGCGCGCCCGCGCCCGGTCGAAGGCGCGTCCATAGGCGGGGTCGATGTCGCGGGCGAGGGAGAAGCGGTCGGCACCGCCATACTGGATGAGAAAGACCATCACCGCCCGGTGGCCGGCCTCCACCATGTCGCCGAGCTCGTCGAGGTGCTTCGCGCCGCGCGACGTCACCGAGTCCGGAAATTCGGCGAGGCCGGGCTGCCGCATCAGGTGGACGTTCTTCACCTCGACATAGCAGGGCGGGCGCCCCGCTCAGGTCAGCAGCATG
>NZ_JAYRYM010000293.1:0-4263 GCF_041917035.1 Devosia sp.
TCGGCCAGCAGCACGTTCATGTGTCCCGGCATGCGCCCGGCCACCGGGTGGATGGCGTATTTCACCTCCACCCCGGCGGCCTTCAGCAGGTCCGCCATCTCGCGCAGCGCATGCTGCGCCTGCGCCACCGCCATGCCGTAGCCGGGCACAATGATCACCTTGGAGGCGTTCTTCATCAGGTAGCCGGCATCGTCCGCGGCGCCCTGCTTGACCGGCCGCGTCTCCTCCTCGCCAGAGGCCGCCGCGGCGCTGTCGCCGCCGAACCCGCCCAGGATCACCGAGATGAAGCTGCGGTTCATCGCCTTGCACATGATGTAGCTGAGGATGGCGCCCGACGAGCCGACCAGCGCTCCGGTGATGATCAGCGCCGTATTGCCCAGCGTGAAGCCGATGCCCGCCGCCGCCCAGCCCGAGTAGGAGTTCAGCATCGACACCACCACCGGCATGTCGGCGCCGCCGATCGGGATGATCATCAACACGCCCAGCACCAGCGACAGGATGGTGATCAGCCAGAACAGCCAGGGATTGGCGGTGAGGAAGAAGGCGATGATCAGCACCACCAGCAGCGCGCCGAGGCCGGCATGCAGCATGTGCCGGTTGGGCAGGATGATCGGCTTGCCACTCATGTTGCCGTTGAGCTTGAGGAAGGCGATCACCGAGCCGGTGAAGGTGAAGGCGCCGATGGCGACGCCGATGCTCATCTCGATCAGGCTCTGGGCGTGGATATGCCCGGCTTCGCCGATGCCGAAGCTCTCGGGCGCGTAGAGCGCCGCCGCGGCGACGAACACCGCGGCAAGGCCCACCAGCGAGTGGAAGGCCGCCACCAGCTGCGGCATGTCGGTCATCTTCACCTGGCGCGCCATCACCGCGCCGATGCCGCCGCCGATGGCGAGGCCGCCCAGGATCAGCGCCCAGCTGAGCAGGTCGCGGGGACCGGCTACCGCCAGCGTCGTCAGCACGGCAATCGTCATGCCGATCATGCCGAAATTGTTGCCCTGCCGCGCCGAGGCCGGGCTCGACAGCCCGCGCAGGGCGAGGATGAACAGCACACCCGCAACGAGGTAGAGGATAGCGGCGATATTGGCGTCGATCATGGCCTAGCTCTTCTTCTTGTACATCGCCAGCATGCGCTGCGTGACGAGGAAGCCGCCGAAGATGTTGACGCTGGCGAGGATCAGCGCCAGGAACCCGAAGATCTTGGCCGTCCAGTTGGGCTCGCCCACCTGGTTGACCCCGACCGCGAGCAGCGCGCCCACCACGATCACCGAGGAGATGGCATTGGTGACGCTCATCAGCGGCGTGTGCAGCGCCGGCGTCACCGACCAGATGACGAAATAGCCCACGAAGATGGCGAGCACGAAGATCGCCAGCTGGAAGATGAAGGGATCGATCGCGCCCATCAGATGGAGTCCTTCTTGTCGGCCGCGCCGGTCTTGGCGGGTTCGGCGGGGGTGACGTCGTCGGCGGCAGCGGCGGGGGCCTCGCCCGGAGTGGACTTCTCGGCGGCTCCGGTCTTGGCCGGATCGGCCGCGACCGGCGCCTCGAGCGGCGTCGCGCCCGGCACCTTGATGTTGGGATGCACCACCGCGCCGCCGCGGGTCAGCACCGTCGCCTTGACCAGCTCGTCGTCCCAGTTGATGGCGAGCTTCTTTTCCTTCTTGTCGATCAGCGTCTCGAGGAAGGACACGAGGTTGCGCGCGTAGAGCTGGCTGGCCGAGGTGGCGAGCCGCCCCGGCACGTTGAGATGGCCGATGATCGTCACGCCATTGGCCGTCGTCGCGACCTTGCCCGGCTGCGTCACCTCGACATTGCCGCCGCGCTCCGCCGCGAGGTCGACGATCACCGAGCCAGGGGCCATCGATTCGACCATTGCCCGGCTCACCAGCTTGGGGGCCGGCCGTCCCGGGATCAGCGCCGTGGTGATGACGATGTCCTGCTTGGCGATGTGACCGGCGACCAGCGCCGCCTGCGCCGCCTGCTCGTCCTGCGTCAGTTCGCGCGCATAGCCGCCCGAACCCGAGGCGTCCTTCAGCGCGTCCGTCATGATGAACTTGGCGCCCAGCGATTCGACCTGTTCGCCGGCCGCCGCCCGCACGTCGGTGGCGGTGACCACCGCGCCGAGCCGCTTGGCCGTGGCGATGGCCTGCAGGCCCGCGACGCCGGCGCCCATCACGAACACCTTGGCGGGGCGCACCGTCCCGGCCGCGGTCATCATCATCGGCATGGCCCGGTCGAAGGCCCCGGCCGCGTCGATCACCGCCTGGTAACCGGCCAGGTTCGCCTGGCTCGACAGCACGTCCATCACCTGCGCACGGGTGATGCGCGGCATGAACTCCATCGCGATCGCCGTCAGTCCGACCTTGGCATAGCCGCCGATCTCGCCCTCGCTACCATAGGGATCCATGATCCCCACGACCAGCGCGCCGGGCGTGATGCCGAGCAGGCTGCCGACCGACGGGCGGCGCACGGCGAGGACGATCTCGGCGTCCTTGACCGTCGCGGCGGCCGGACCGACGCTGGCCCCGGCGGCCGCGTAGTCCGCATCTGGGAACCGCGCGGCATCGCCCGCCCCGGCCTCGATCGCCACCGTCGCGCCCAGCCCGATCAGCTTGGCGACGGTTTCCGGCGTCGCAGCGACGCGGGTTTCCCCGTCGGCGCGCTCTCGCAGCACTGCTATCTTCATCGACGTCTCCAGATCGTTCGCCCGGGGCGCCGGAGACGCCGCGCGGCGTGCCTGCGCTGTTCCTAGGCGGAGCGGCGCTTGCCCATCATCGACTGCGCCACCGGCACGACGACCATCAGCACCAGCAGCACGGCGCCCAGCACCGGCTGGCCGGCCTCGATGAAGCAGAACAGCGCCAGCACCAGGAAGGCCATCGACACGATGCCGGCCTTCACCAGGGTGAGGAACCCGCCATAGGTGGCGTTGTGCTGGGCATAGTCCATCGCCGGAACATCGGCGGCGGGGGCGGTGGGTTTCTTGGCCATCGGGTCCTCTAGGCGGTTTCAGTTCGGCGAAGTGGCTTCCAGCTCGCCGATCAGCCGCTCGATCATCGAGAGCCCCAGCGACCAGAATTGGGGATCGCGCGCATCCAGCCCGAACGGCTTGAGCAATTCGGAATGATGCTTGCTGCCCCCTGCCCTGAGCAGCTCCAGATAACGCTCTGCGAAGCCCTCGGACGACTTCTCATACTGTGCATAGAGGGAGTTCACAAGACAGTCGCCGAAGGCATAGGCGTACACGTAGAAGGGCGAGTGGATGAAGTGCGGGATATAGGCCCAGAAGATGTCGTATCCCTCGTTCAGCCGGATCGCCGGCCCGAGGCTCTCGGCGGCCACGCCCAGCCAGATTTCGTTGAGTTCGGCGGTCGTCAGCTCGCCCTGCCGGCGTCGGGTGTGGACCTCGCGCTCGAAGCTGTAGAAGGCAATCTGTCGCACCACCGTGTTGAGCATGTCCTCCACCTTGCTCGACAGCATGGCGAAGCGCTGCTTCGGGTCGGTGGTCTTGTCCAGCATCGAGCGGAAGGTCAGCATCTCGCCGAACACCGAGGCCGTTTCGGCCAGCGTCAGCGGCGTCGGCGCCATCAGCGCGCCCTGCCCGCCCGCCAGCACCTGGTGCACCCCGTGCCCGAGTTCGTGCGCGAGCGTCATCACGTCGCGGGCCTTGCCCAGGTAGTTGAGCATCAGGTACGGGTGCGCCGACGGCACCGTCGGGTGCGCGAAGGCGCCGGGCGACTTGCCCGGCTTGGTCGGCGCGTCGATCCAGCCCCTCTCGAAGAAGGGCTGCGCGATCTCGACCAGCTTGGGCGAGAACCGGCCATAGGCCTCGAGCACGGTGTCCGTGGCGCTCCGCCAATCGTAGACCCGCTCATCGGCCGTCGGCAGCGGCGCGTTGCGGTCCCAGGCATTGAGCTGCGCCTTGCCGAACCACTTCGCCTTCATGGCGTAGTACTTGTGGCTCAGCCGCGGATAGGCCGCCTTCACCGCGCCGTGCAGCGCATCCACCACCTCGCGCTCCACCGAGTTCTCGAGGTGCCGGCTGTCGGCAATGTCCTTGAAGCCGTGCCAGCGGTCGGAGATTTCCTTGTCCTTGGCCAGGACGTTGGTGATGTGCGTGAACAGCCGCTCGTTGCCGCGCAGCGTCCGCGATATCCCGTTGAACGCCGCCTCGCGCTTGGTCTCGTCCCGATCGGACAGCAGGTTGAGAATGCTCTCGAGGTTCATCTCCTCGCCGAGCGCCTCGAACTTGAGGCTCGCCATGGT
>NZ_JAYRYM010000294.1:0-4242 GCF_041917035.1 Devosia sp.
CCGGACGCCGGCGTCAACGGCGCGTCGGGCGAGTTGGGCGGCATTTCGGCTGTCGTCATCCCAGCCGAGACGCATCTTGACGGTGACCGGCAACGGCGTCGCGGCGACGACGGCATCGATCAGACGCAGTGCCTCGTCGGGAACTCGCATCAGCGCCGAACCGGCATATCCATTCGTCACACGCTTGGCCGGACAGCCCATGTTGATGTCAATGATGTCGGCACCGCAGTCGCGAGCGATTTCGGCGCCAAGGCGCATCCAGTCGGCCTCGCACCCGGCCAGTTGAACGACATGCGGCAGGCTGCCGGACCTGCCGAGTTTGCGCACCATGTCGTGGTGGCCGGTGGCCAGAGCATTGCTGGCGATCATTTCGGAGACGACGAGCCCTGCCCCAAAGCGTTCGGCGAGAGCCCGCATCGGCGCATCGGTAATGCCCGCCATCGGGGCAAGGAACGCGCGATTGGGCAGGGCGTGACCCGCAATGCTCAATGCGCAGGCAAACTCAGCCACCCAAATGCCCCAGAATTGCTCATCGCTTGGAATTGCCTGCAGAATAGTCAAAAATCTGCCCGGCGCAACTGCTGAACGCGCCAAACACGTTCGAGCCACTTGCTGTGCCGAGGCACCATCGGTAGACCTGCTGCGCCCTTACCAGCGCGGTGCAGGCCAACAGTGACAAGCAAGAAGACAATCGCTGCAATCGTGGTCGCAGCCGGCCGCGGCGAGCGCGCTTCTGCTAGCGGAGACACCGTGCCAAAGCAATACCGCGTGGTGGCGGGTCGGCCGGTGCTGTCGCGAACCATTTCAGCGTTCCTCGACAATGAGAGCGTGGACTGGGTACTGCCGGTCATCCACCCCGACCACCACGGCCGATTCACCGGTCTTGGCCTTGATCATGCGCGGCTGCTGCCCCCGGTGGAGGGCGGGGCAAGCCGGCAGTCCTCCGTGCTGGCCGGGCTGAAGGCGCTCGGTCGATACCGTCCCGACCTTGTCCTGATCCAGGACGCGGCGCGTCCCCTGACGTCGGCCACGGTCATCCAGGGCGTGATCGCAGCCCTCTCTACCCATGAGGCCGCCCTGCCAGTGGTTCCGGTCACCGACACCATTAAGCGATCGCTGGACGGGTTGACCGTGACGTCGACAGAGGACCGCCACACGCTCTTTGCCGCGCAGACACCTCAAGGCTTTCGCTTCCCGCAAATCCTGTCCGCCCACATGCGGGCGGAGCGGCTTCCGCGGGAGTTCACCGACGATGCCGCCATCGCCGAATGGGCCGGGCTGGCCGTGGCGCTGACCCCGGGCAGCACGCAGAACATCAAGATCACCCACCCGGAGGATTTCGCCCGTGCCGAACGGCTCATCGGCGGAGAAGCTCATATGGAAACCAGGATCGGCAGCGGTTTCGACGTCCACCCGTTCGCACCGGGGACTTCGGTCTGGCTCGGGGGCGTCGAGATACCTCACACGGCGCGGCTCAAGGGGCACTCCGATGCTGACGTCGCCCTGCATGCGCTCTGCGACGCCATCTATGGCGCCCTGGGTGAAGGCGACATCGGACATCACTTCCCACCAACAGATCAGCGCTGGCGCGGTGCCGCCTCGACCATCTTCCTCGAGCACGCTGCGGGGCGAGTGGCTCACCGGCGCGGGAGGATCGTCAACCTCGATCTCACTATCGTCTGCGAGGCTCCCCGCATCGGGCCGCATGTGGAGGCAATGAAGGCGACCATCGGCAGGGTCTGCGGGATCGACCCGGGTCGGATTGCCGTGAAGGCCACGACGAGCGAGCGACTTGGCTTCACCGGTCGCGGCGAGGGGATCGTCGCGATGGCTTCCGCCAGCATCGAGTTGCCCAGGGAGAGTGCGCATGAAGTTGCCGGATGACGTTGCGGCCCTCGCGGCGGAGACGGTGGCCGCGCTGAAGGCGGCCCGCATGACCGTTGTCACGGCGGAGAGCTGCACGGGTGGCCTTGTTGCCGGGGCCATGACGGCTGTCCCAGGCTCGTCCGAGGTCGTGTATGGCGGCTTCGTGACCTACGCCAACGAGGCCAAGATCAGCATGATCGGGGTTCCGTTCGGATTGTTGCGCGAGCACGGGGCCGTCTCGAAGCCGGTAGCTGTCGCCATGGCAGAGGGAGCGCTGGGGACAGCCGGCACTCACCTCGCGATAGCTGTCACGGGAGTGGCCGGACCGGATGGCGGCACCGCCGAGAAACCAGTCGGCCTTGTCCACTTTGCGCTCGCGAGCGAGGACGGGACGAAACACCTGAAGAAGCAGTTCGCCGGCGATCGCGACGCCATACGTCAGCAGAGCGTCGTCCAGGCTCTCAGGATGCTGCTGAAGGCCGCCGCGGCCTGACGCGGCGATCGCCGCCCGCCGCGTCTGGCACTCGCGTCAGGCCTTGGCCGAATTCACAAACTCGAGCACCCGCACGGCCGCATCGAAGTCGAGGCGACGCTTTTCTCGGCGCTCCCGCGCTTCTTCCACCTCGCCCCAGAGGCGGATGTTGAAGTCTTCATCGACATGCGCCGCCACCCAGACAGCCTCGGCGTCGATCAGGCCTTCGCGCAGGGCGATGGCCAGAAGCCCGGACCCGGTGATGCCGGTCAGCGAGTTGAGGGCGACGATTTCCAGTACGTCACAGGTCGCGAGAGACGCCGCAAGCCGATCCAGCGTCGGCCGCGGCTGCGACTGGTGCATGATCCCTATCGTGGGCTGAAAACCAATGCCGAAGTGTCGCGCCAGCTTGACCAGCACAGCGTCCCATTCACGCTCCTGCTCGGCGATCAACTCGCGCGGCGTATCGGCGCGATAGAGCAGCAGGTCGTTACCCGAGAACTTGACGATCTCGTCCCGCAGCGCCGGCAGCCGGTCCTCGCCCGCCTCGATCGCGGAATTCACCAGCCTGGTGACCGGCATCGTACGGGGATCAATGAACTCTCCCTGTGCGGCCCACTCTAGCGCCATGGCTTCCGCCACTATCCGCTGGGGAACGGTGACGGGCTTCCCTCCAGGTGTGCGCGGCGACTTGCCATCCAGCGTGACAGCGAATCCGCCAGGCGCTGAACCGACTCCGACCTGCTGGTAGAACCGGCGTGGCAGTTCGACCTTGTTGAGGTGCTGCGCCCGGCCATAGCCATCGTCGCGGTGCGCGTCGGCCTCTTCGAGAAACTCACGCATGGGACCGCCCAAGGACAAGATCGACCGCCGCGTCCAGCTGATCATAGGCGTGAATCAGCGCCCCAGCCCCTGCCTCGAGAAGCGCCCCCGTGTCGTGATAGCCCCAACTGACACCAACGGATCGGGTTCTGGCGGCTGCGGCAAGCTCCATGTCGAACACGGTGTCACCGACCATGACGGTATCGTCGGCATCGACCCCGGTTTCGGCCATGGCCCGCAGAAGCATACCCGGGTGAGGCTTGGACGGATTGTGATCGGGCGTCTGAACGGTAACGAAGTGCTCAGCGAGGCCGTGGTTTCCGAGAATGCGGACAACGCCGCTCAGGCCCTTGCCGGTGGCAACCCCGAGCAGTGTGTCTGGACGCGAACGCAGCCGATCCAGCGCCGCCCGTGCCCCCGGATAGAGCGGCTCGCGGTCCAGCCCGCTCTCGAGGGCAGTGCGGTAGAGGGACTTGTACTGCCCGCCCAGTCCCTCGATCAGGTCCACGTCGTCCGAGCCGGCAAGCTGTCCGATGGCGATTGGGAGCGCGAGACCGATGATCGCACGCACCTCCGCCGGCCCGGGCGGGACGAGACCGAGCGATCCGAAGGCGCCGGCCATGGTCTCGGCGATCAGGGCCTGGGTATCGATCAGGGTACCGTCCAGATCGAACATGATGAGGTTCATGCGTCCTCCGGGTCCTGATCCTGGGCGTCGTAGCGGTCGGCGTCGAAGCCGAGCACATCAAACGTCGCCTGCATGTGCGGCGGCAGCGGCGCGGAGACATCAAGAACCTGCCCGCTGCGCAGGGGCAATCTGATGCGCCGGGCATGCAGGTGCAGTCCCTTCGATATCTCTTCGGGAGCTTCCCAGTTCTGGATATTGAAGTAGCGCGGGTCGCCCATGATCGGATTGCCGAGCTGGGCCATGTGGACACGCAGTTGGTGGGTGCGGCCGGTGACGGGCTTCAGTGTCACCCAGGCAAAGCGCCGCGCCGCGGTGTCTGTGGTCGAATAGTAGCTCATCGAGTGCTGGGCGCCCGGGGTGCCCTGCGGCACCACCACCATCTGCTCGCCATCGG
>NZ_JAYRYM010000295.1:0-4233 GCF_041917035.1 Devosia sp.
CTGGCGCAACTGGTCGAGGCGGAGCGGAACTGAACGGGCCGCGCGGACAGGGCGATGCCGGAGCACCGCAACGTGGTACATTGCGATGCCGACGGCGGAGCCGTCCACAGCATCAAATGCAGACCTTAGGAACGACCTGGCGCAAGAAGTGCGTACAGATGAACTCTGCCTAAGGCGCGGGCACGAAGTCCGGTGAGAAGCTGAGAAGATAGGCGATCACGTTGATCCGGTCGGCCTCGTCCTGCAGGCCTGGGAAGGCCATCTTGGTTCCCTTGACCGTATTGCCGGGATTGGCGAGGTAGCCGCCAAGCGTCTCCGGCGACCAAACCAATCCGCCGGTCCCGGCATCGATCATGGCCTTCGAGTACTTGAAGCGCTCGTAGGTGCCGGCCTGCCGACCAACGACCCCATTCAGCACGGGGCCCACCCGGTTGCGAGCGCCCTCGCCGACCGCATGGCAGGCGGCGCACTTCTTGAACACTGTCTCACCCAGCACAGGATCACCGACGGCCTGACCGTGGGCGGCGCCAACCAGCGTCAGGGCAATCAGGCACGCGCCCGCCGTCAAGGACCAGCCTGCTTTCATCTAGCGTCTCCGTGTCTTTGTAGAGTGTCAGTTGCGCGAATGCGTTGGGACTGTCAGGGCTTAGGCCCGATCATGATGTAGTCGAGCACAGCCGGATCGGGCGGCAGTTCTGCCTCGCCCGGAGGCACCTTGGTCATTGCCAGCATGTAAGCGATGACGTCGATATAGTTCTGCTCGCTGCGGGATGCCGGATTGTCAGGCGGCATGGTGTTCCGGATCAGTTCGTACAGAGCTGCAAGCGACAGACCGTCCCACTTTCGCAGAAGCGACGCCCTGGCGATGGCAGGGGCCTGCGGCTGATCCGGTTCGCCCGCGCCGTCTCCGCGCTCGCCATGGCATTTCGCGCACACCCCAAGATGCAGGGCCTTTCCGCGATCGGCCTGCTCGGCTGTGTAGACGCCGCTCCAGATGGAGCGCTCCTCCTGCGCCTGAAGACTCGTCGGCATGCCGAGGGACAGCAGGGTGATGGCAGCAAGTACTAGCGGCTTCAAGACCAGAACCTTTCTTCAGTGGTCGGGCGGCGGCCCGCGCTACATTCTCTCGGGACGTATCTCGACAGCCAGTTGCGACTGGGTCACCAGGTCGCCGTCCACTTCAACAACGGCGCGATTGGATACATGGCGCCTCGCCGAAACGAACAGCGTGTACGAGCCCTTGGGTACTCGCAGTTCCGCGATGCCCCGGTGATCGGCTACAGCACGGAACGGGTGCATTGTCACAATCGCCCCTGGGAGAGGCGTGGCTCCATCCCCGTCGACCGCATGAACCTGGACCAGGTGCTCGCCCGCAGGCACGACCCGGATCGAGAAATCCGCCTGACCGTCGCCATGCGAAGGCTCGAGTCCCGCTCCAGAAAAACGCGCCTTCCATCTGTGGAGGCCGACATCGGCGTCCACGGTTGCCTGCACTTGCGCATAGTACAGGGCTTCCGTTCTGGGCCAGACTTCATCTGCAATCCTGGCCGATGCGACCAGGTTGCCCAGCTCATCGTGAATCGTCACGCTTCGGCCTGCAAGCGAGCAGCCGCAGGCACAGCGAACACCGACGTGCATCCTGGCAGCTGAGCCGCTCGTGAGAGCAGATGCAAGATCCCACACATTGACGGTGACCGCGTGCGGCTCGACCTGAAGAGCAATCGGCTCGCTGACCGCCGGGTAAGCAGCATCGTCCGTCTCGAAGGCCTCTATCGAGGCCGTCCAGCGGTGCACCCCCACCGAAAGCGGCGCTCGCAGCACGAGGTCGTCGGTGCTGTTGGTGGCGCCATCAAAGTGCGAAAGGGCGATCTCGCCAAGGCAGGCTCCGTCCTCGGAGCGGATCACGACAGCGAGCGATGCAAGGTCGCATGCCGGCGTGCAGCTAACGCGCGCCAACAATCCGAACTCGGCGCCCGCTGCAACGGAGGTGGGCGTAACTTCTATGGACAGGGCAACCTGCCCCGTTGATTTCTCGCTTCGGCTGGTCATGTCGTCGCTCGGTATCATGGACAAGAGCCGCGGGGGCAAATCGCCCCCGCGAACTGGATCAGGCTCAGGCGGCTGGTTCGCCGACTGCATTGGTACCGGCTATGTAGCCGTGCACCAGCGCCCTGCCGAGGCCGTGCTGATTGCCGCCGCCACTCGACTCGCCACCCGCATAGAGGCCGGGAATAGGCGCTCCTTCCATATCGACGACCTGTGCTTTGCCGTTGATGTGCAGGCCACCGTAGGAGTCGTGCCAGACCGGGAAGAACGCGGCCGCGTAGAAGCGCGGCGTATCGATCTTGTACATGGGCGCATCGGGGCCCCGTTCAAAATCGGGATCGAGGCCCGATTCGACATTGGCATTCCAGCGATTGACCGTATCGACGAGATGCTTCAGTTCGACCCTCTGCCATTGGCAACCGGACCGGATTTTCCAGGCCAGCTCCTCGATCGTGTCGGCGGCGAAGAACAGCCCATTGTCCGGTGAGGTGAACGGCGGCTCGATGTTCCACTCATCTCGGTCGACGGCGGCCTGGTCGAAGATTGCCCAGATCGGACCAGACAGGAAGTCAGGTTCGCTCGAGCCTTCGTTGACTGCGGTCGCAGCGTGGACGCCAGCGTTTGCGGCGTAAGTCGCCCGGACGTTTTCGGCGCTGGCGTTGTGCCAATCGAGCTGCTTGAACTCAAGCCCCTCTGCTGGCTGGCCCTTTCTCGGACCCGCCGGGTACGAGGCATTGGACCACCCCTTCATCAATGTCATTTCATTGAAGAAGCGCTTGCCCACCTGATTGACCGCGATCAGATGCTGGAACGACTCGTTGCCCAGGTCGATACCCGTCGCCATTCGCGTCGAGAACGTCGGGTTTCCCGGCAACATCGTTGTGTACGGATCGCGCGTCGCCAGAGTTCCGGGGAAATGGAAGGTGGATGGGTAGCTCAAGTTCTGCTGCATGCCGGCAAGACCGGCGCCAATACGAATGCCTGCCTTGATGCCGCTGGCATCCTGTCCCCTCGGTCCCAACCAGCCATAGCCAGACGACACGAATGCCGGCTCGCGGAAGCCGGGATGGAACATGCCGCGAAACTCCGGATTGGCAGCATGGCCACCTGCGCCAATGATCACGGCCTTTTTCGCACGGACGGTGATGCTGTCACGTGTCTCGACCAGATTGCCATCGTCCCAGTAGCCGACCAGTTTTTCGCCGGTCTTGGGGTCGAAGCGCGGCGAATGGCTGGCTTTGACTCCCACCACCCGGCCGGCAAACGGCTCCTGACGGATGATCTCGTCCATGTGGCGGTTGACCATGAAATGGACGCCCTTGTGCCGGGCGCTGTGCTCGAGCGGTCGGGCCAGGGCCGTTCCATTGGTACGAGCGGTTGGCGCCACGGTGCCGCTACCGTCTTGCATGAGAGTGGGCGCGAATAGCGAGGACGAAACGCCAGGAATGCCCGCGTCCTCCTTGGTAATCGTCCCCTTCACAACGTCGGTGCTGTCACCTTCCATGAGGAACGCATACGCGCGGCGGGCCCGCGACATGCCGGCGTTTCCGTGGGTCCCCGAAATGCGCCCCATGCGAACGTGGTTGTCGAGCAGAAACGTGCGGACGGCCGAGCAGTTGTCGGCCCATGCACGGTGCAGCGGGCGCTCATTGTACCGGTAGGGCGCCTGTGCAGACGGGTCGAGCACCGACCAATCCGTCATGTCGCGAAAGAGCAGGTCCACATCGTCTTCGAGTTCGGCGACATCTTCCACCGGCGCAACGGTGATGTACCCATCCGGGTCGGCCTCGCCGCGGATGTCGCGCAGCTGGAGCGGATCGCCGCCTCCGAGGGAGATGAGCCCGGTCGAATGCAGCATCTTGCCGCCGGGTTCGAAATTCTGTTCGAGAACGATGACGCTGGCTCCCAGGTCTCGGGCGCGAATGGCCGCAGCAATGCCGGTGGCGCCTCCACCGATCACGACGACGTCATATTCATAGTCCCATACGGTCCCATCCCCGCCCGCGGCCAGGGCGGTCCCCGGCACGGCGACGGCTGCAGCTCCCATGCCGGCAACGGCCAGACCGCCCTTGAAGAACGAGCGCCTGCTCAGTGCGCTCTCTTCCCTTTGAACATCGTCCTTTTCCCCAGACTTCCGACTCATGCCCATCCTCCATTGGCCGTCCGCGCAGCGGTGCATGCGGATAC
>NZ_JAYRYM010000296.1:0-4212 GCF_041917035.1 Devosia sp.
GCGTCGACCGTATCGAGGGCGAGCCGCTGCAGCGCCTGCTCGTAGGAGCGCATCACTCCGTCGTAACTGTAGTCGAAATTGACCTCGAAGTTCAGCCCGCCGGTCCACGGCGACCGATCGAAGGTCCTGGGGTCCTTGGGGCGGTGCAGCGTGCGGCCGACCTTGGTGGTGATCTGGAACTCGGCGCGCGGCTTGGTCCTGAGGAAGCCGCCGAGACGATGCTCGGACAGTCCGCGTCCGTACCACGGAGCGGTATCGTAGAAGCGCACGCCGGCGTCCCAGGCGGCGTTCAGCGTGGCCTGCGAGTCGGCCTCGTCGACCTTGCCGTAAAGTTCGCCGATATGCGCAGCGCCGAACCCGAAAACGGGCAGTTCGAGCGCCGTCCTGCCGACCTTGCGGCGAGCCGAAACGGTGAGCGTCACGGTGATCTTCTCCCTGGTATGGCCCGGGCGGCTTGGCGCCGCTCTCGTCTCTGTTGAGTAACTTGTCAGACAAAAATTAGTTTGACAAGTTTTTATCTTGCCGCCAAACCTGACAGTCGACCGCCATCGTCACGCCAAGATGACGAGGTGGCGAGGGAGTGAATTGTCGCATGGAAATCGGTGGCACCTATCCGATGCTCTATGCCTTCTTCGATGAGGGCGGGCGCCTCAGGCGCGACGCCTTCGCACGCCAGATCGAGGTGTCGATCGCCTGCGGCGCTGCCGGAATCGCGGCGCTGGGGCTTGGCACCGAAGTTGCCAAGCTCGGCCGTTCCGAGCGCCGTCAGGTGGTCGAGTGGGTCGCCGAAATCGTCGGTGGGCGGTTGCCGGTCGCGATCACCGTCGCCGACGGCAATATCCCGGACATGATCGAGAGCGCGCGCTTCGCGGTGGGGGCAGGGGCCTCCTGGCTGATCCTGCAGCCGCCCCGGCCGCCGGCGTCCCCGGCCGACCTGATCGAGTTCTTCGCTGCAGTTGCAGCGGCGGTCGACTGTCCGGTGGCGATCCAGAACGCGCCCGAGTTTCTTGGCATCGGCCTGAGTGCAGGCGAACTGATCGAACTCAACCGGCGCCAGCCCAATGTCAGCGTGGTGAAGGCCGAGAGCAGTGCCGTGCAGGTCGGCCGGGTGATCGAGGCCATCGCCGGCCGGATGCGCGTGCTCAATGGGCGCGGCGGGCTGGAACTGACCGACAACTACCGCGCCGGGGTCGACGGCATGATCCCCGGCACCGAGACGATCGACCTGCAGGTGCGGATCGAGCGCGCCATGCGGGCCGGCGACGAGGCCGAGGCAGAGGCGCTCTACCGGCGCATCCTGCCGCTGCTGAGCTTTGCCATGCAGGGGCTCGGCAACTTCCTGCTCTACGGCAAGCTGGTCGCGGCCCACCGGCTCGGGATCGCACCGAGCGCCAACCGCATTCCCGCCGATGTTGCCACGGCAGCGGGCCTCGCCTGGGCCCGCAGGCTGGCCGACGACCTCGGGCCGCTGCCCGCCTGAACGACCGGAGTCACCGATGCCGCGCATAACCGATGTTCGCTCCACGATCTGGGAATGGGTCGGGCCCGTCGCGCCGATGCCCCCCCACTTCTGCACCACGGCCGGCGACATCGTCGCCGACGTCACCGGTTCGATCGCCGGATTCCGCTTTCTCGGCTGGCTGGTGGTCGAGATCGAGCTCGATGACGGCACGATCGGGATCGGCAATGCGGCGCTGGCGCCGCATGCCACCAAGGCCACCATCGACACTTATCTCAAGCCCCTGTTGATTGGCACCGATCCGCTCGACAGCGAGTATATATGGCAGTCCATGTACCGGCGGACGCTGCCCTTCGGGCGCAAGGGCATCGGCATGACGGCGATCAGCGCCGTCGACCTCGCGGTCTGGGACGCCAAGGGCAAGCTCCTCGGGCAGCCGGTGTTCAAGCTGCTCGGTGGTCGCACCAAGTCGAAGATTCCGGTCTATGCGAGCCGCCTCTACTCGCAGCCGCTCGACACGCTCTACACCGAGGCGAAGGCCTACGCGGAGCAGGGCTTTCCGGCGGTCAAGCTGCGCTTCGGCTGGGGCCCCAAGGACGGCTTCGCCGGCATGCAGAAGAACGTCGATCTCGCCCGCACGGCGCGCGAGGCGATCGGCCCGGATGTCGACCTCATGGCCGACTGCTACATGGGCTGGAGCCTTGAGTATGCGAAGCGCATGCTGCGCATGCTCACCCCCTACAACCTGCGCTGGGTCGAGGAGCCGGTGATTTCCGACGATCTCGCCGCCTATGCCGAACTCAAGGCGCTCAACTACGTCGCCATCTCGGGCGGCGAGCACGAGTACACGCTGCACGGCTTTCGCCAGGCGCTCGATCTCAAGGCCTTCGACATCGCGCAGTTCGACGTCAACCGGGTGGGCGGCATCACGGCGGCCAAGAAGATCACCGACCTGTGCGAGGCCTATGACGTCACCGTCATCCCGCATGCCGGGCAGATGCACAACTATCACGTGACGATGTCGAGCTACGCCGCACCGATCTCGGAGTATTTCCCCAAGGTACCGGTGGAGGTGGGCAACGAGTTGTTCTGGTACATTTTCGACGGCGAGCCGGTGGCCGAGAACGGCTACATCGACCTTGCCGACGACCGGCCGGGCTTCGGCCTGACGCTGAAGACGCCGGATGCCAATTTCAAGCTGACGCGCTGAGGGGGACCCATGCCGACCTTCCCGATCATCGACACGCACCTGCACGTCTGGGACCAGACGCGGCTCAAGTACTCGGCCTTCGACGGGCACCCGCTGTTCGGGCACCCCTACCATGTCGAGGATTACCAGCGCGACTGCGGCCAGCTCGAGATCGAGGCGATGGTCTTTCTCGAGTGCTACGCCGATTTCTGGGAGGGCGGCGGGCAATATGTCGACGAGATCCGCTTCGTCGAGGACGAGGCGAAGCGCGATCCGCGCATCAGGGCCATCATCCCGATGGCGCCGGTCGAGTGGGGCCGCAAGGTAGAGCCGATCCTGCGCGAGATGCAGCAGAACCATCCCTCGGTGCGCGGTATCCGCCGCATCATGGAGTTCGACAGCGATCCGCGCGCGCTCACCCTGTCGGAGGGCTTCATCGAGGGCGTGAACCTGCTCGAGCAGTTCGGCTGGAGCTTCGACATCAATCCGAACTACACGCAGATGGACATCATCCGCGAGTTCGTCCCCAAGATCAGCAGCGGCGTGCCGATGATCCTCGATCATTGCGGCAAGCCCGGCATCGCGCAGGGCGCGATCGCGCAGTATCGCGATGACATCCGGGACCTGGCGCGCTATCCCAACATGTACGTGAAGCTCTCCGATCTGCCGCCCTATGCCGGCCCCGACTGGACCGAGGCGGACCTGCGCCCCTACATCGAGGCGACGCTGGAGCATTTCGGACCGGAGCGGACCATCTATGCCGGCGACTATCCGATCCTGCTGCAGTCGACCAACATGACCGAGTGGGTGGAAATCCTCGACCGGGCGTTCTTCGATCTCGGCCTCAATGCCGCCGACACGCGCAAGATCTACCGCGACAACGCCAACCGCTTCTACCGGCTCGGGCTCTGAGGGGAGAACCATGACGCGTGTCGCGGCAGGAAAGGCAGGCGCCATCGGAGTCGAACCGGCCCCGGGCGATGCCTTTTCCGAGCTGATTGCCGCGTCCCGGGCGCCCAAGCAGAGATCGGATTTCGGCGGTCCGGTGCTCGAGCGCCGTTCGATTTCCGAGCAGGTCGCCAACCGCATCATGGGCATGATCAAGTCGGGCAACCTCAAGTCGGGGGACCGTCTGCCGACCGAGGCGCAGATGACCATCGCCTTCGGCATCTCCCGCCCGCCGCTGCGCGAGGCGCTGAAGGCGCTGACGCTGATGGGTGTGCTCGAGAGCCGCCAGGGCGGCCGCTACACCGTCACCGATCTGTCGCCATCGCGGCTGGTTGCGCCGTTCAACGTCATGCTCAGCGTCACCGACTATGACGTCGACGAGCACTTCGAGGCGCGTGCCGTCGTCGATGTCGAACTGGTCCGCCTCTGCACCGAGCGGGCGGCGCCCGAGTGGCGGCAGCGCATCCTCAAGCTCGCCGTGGACGGGCGCGCCTTCCACGACGACCCGGTGGCCTTCCGGCTGCTCGATATCGAGTTCCACCAGGCGCTCAACCAGGGTGCCCACAACCGGCTGCTGACGGCCCTGTCGCAGGGGCTGTACGATGTCGGGCTCGAT
>NZ_JAYRYM010000297.1:0-4202 GCF_041917035.1 Devosia sp.
GTCGCCGACGAACCCACCGCCAACCTCGACAGCACGCTCTCGGCCGAATTCCTCGCCATCCTGCGCCGCCTCGCCGAGGCCGGGCGCACGGTGATCCTCACCAGCCACGACCCGCTGGTGGTCGAGTCCGAGGTCGTCGACCGGGTGTATTCGCTGCGCGACGGCCGGCTCATCGAGGTCGTCGACACGCGCAAGGCCTGGCCATGATCTTCCAGCCCGCCATCATCGCCCTGCTGCTCGCCGCCGGCCTGAGCGTGGCCATGCTGGCGGTGGCGTCGCCGTTCGCGCTGCAGCTCATCCGCCACTGGGACCTCGGCAGCGGCAGCGAGCGCCAGTTGCGGCTCGAGCGCCTGACCTACCTGTTCTCGATGATGGTGGCGCTGGTGTGCGGGCTGCAGGTGCTGTCGACGCTGCTGTTCGTGTTCAACGCCGACAGGATGTCGGTGATGTTCGTCGGCGCGATGTGCGCCGTCGGCACGCTCAACGCCAACGCGTACGGCTTTCCGGCGCTATACGCACAGCTCGTGGCGTTCTTCTTCGCGGCGACGTGGCTGGCGATCAACCGCCTCGACAACCAGGCGCGCGACTATCCGCTCACCCGCATCAAGTACCGCCTGCTGCTCGCCTACGCGCCGCTCGCCGCGGCGGTGCTGTACCTGCAGTTCAACTACTTCATCCGCCTCGAGGCGGACGTCATCACCTCGTGCTGCGGCAGCCTGTTCTCGGAAGAGGCCGACACGGTCGCGAGCGAGGTCAGCGCGCTGGCGCCGGCACGGGCGATGAGCGTCTTCTACGCCACGCTGGGCGGCGCGATCCTGCTCGCTGCCTGGCACTGGAAGAGCGGCGGGCACAGGCTGTGGAGCGGGCTCGCGGTCGGCACGGCCTCGGTCGCCGCCTTCTTCGCCGCGCTCGCCGGGGTGGTCGCCTTCGTGTCGCTGTACATCTACGAGCATCCCCATCACCACTGCCCGTTCTGCATCCTGAAACCCGAATACGGCTACCAGGGCTACCTGCTCTACATCCCGCTGTTCGCCGCCGCCGCGGCCGGGCTGGCGGCCGGGGTGCTGAGGATGTTCGGCGGCCGCCCCAGCCTCGCCACCCTCGCCCCGCAGGCCAGCGCACGCCTGGCCGGCATCGCCGCGGCGGGCTTTGTGCTCTTCATGCTGGTGGCGAGCGTGATGGTGCTGCGCTCCAACCTGATCCTGCTCGACTGAGGCCACTGCCGATGAAGAACCTGCTGCTCGTCCTTGCCTGCACCCTGCTCGCCGCCTGCGGCCGGGGCGGATCCGACGCCGGCCCGGCGCGCGGCATCGCTGCCCCCGCCTTCGAGGCAATGGGCCTGGACGGCGGCGTACGCCGGTTCCCGGAAGACTTTGCCGACAAGCCGGTGATCATCGATTTCTGGGCCGACTGGTGCCGCTACTGCGCCAACAGCATGACGCGGATCGACCGTGCCTGGCGCGAACACGCGGCGAGCGGACTGAGCGTGCTGGCGGTCAACGTCGCCCAGGACCGCGCCACCGCCGCCGCCTTCATCGAGCGCCTCGGCGTCGGTTACTCGGCCGTGCTCGACCCCGGCGCGCGCATCACCCGCGATTACGGCGTGAAAGGCCTGCCGATGACCATCTTCGTCGATCGCAACGGGCTGATCAGCGGCAAGGTCATCGGCGAACTCGACGACAGGCTGCTGGCCATCCAGCTCGATCGCATCCTGCCGGAGACGCGATGACCCGGCCCCGGGCCGCAGCGCCTGCCGCAGGCGCAGCCCGATTCGAATCGAACCCTGCCGGCACGCGCCGGCACCACCCCGAAGGAGCAGACCATGGATCGCAGAGAAGCCCTCAAGATGTCCGTCCTCGCCAGCATCGGAATGGCCACCGCCGGCAAGGCCGCCGCGCAGTCCGGCTGCACCGGCGACGGCACCCCGGCGCAGTTCATCCCCAAGACCGCAGCCGATCCGCAGCCGCAGGTCGATGACCTCGCCAAGCATCCCAAATGCCCGTATTGCGGCATGGATCGCAAACAGTTCCACCACTCGCGCATGGTCGTGCACTACGCCGACGACCTCGCTGACGGCACCTGTTCGCTGCATTGCGCGGCGATCAGCCTGGCGCTGAACATCGATCGCGACCCCAAGGCGCTGTGGGTGGGCGACAACGCAGCCGAAGGCGATACCAGGCCGCTGGTCGAAGTCGAGAAGGCCAGCTTCCTGGTCGGCAGCAAGTTGGCCGGCGTGATGACCGCGCGCAGCAAGGTCGCCTACGGCAGCGCCGAGGCCGCCAAGGTCTCGCAGGCGGCGAACGGCGGCGAGCTCACCGACTTCGACGGCGCGCTGCTGGCCGCCTACACCGACATGTCGGCCGACGTCACCCGCATCCGCAAGAACCGCGCCGAGCGTCGACAAAAGATGATGGAGCAGCACAACAAAGGATGAAGACCCTGCTCGCTTTCGTTTTCGCAGCCTGGACGGGGTTCGCGCTCGCGCAGGCGCCGGCCGCCGAGCTGCCGAAGCCGGGCACGAAGGATCTGTGCCCGGTGTGCGGCATGCTGGTGTCGAAGTATCCGAACTGGGTGGCGACCATCGTCTACAAGGACGGTCACGCCCACTTCTTCGACGGCGCCAAGGACCTGTTCAAGTTCTGGCACGACCCGGCGAAGTACGCTGCCGGCCACAGCCGCGACCAGATCGAGCGCATTTCGGTGACCGAGTACTACGGGCTGACCGCCATCGACGCGAGGAATGCGTGGTACGTCGTGGGCTCGGACGTACTGGGGCCGATGGGGCACGAGTTCGTGCCCCTGGCCAGTCGAGAGGACGCGGCCGACTTTCTGAAGGAGCACAAGGGCGCGCGCGTCCTGCGTTTCGACGAGGTCGGCGCGGGCCTTCCGTCGATGCTCGACGCCGGGCGCTTCGAGTAGCCCACGGCCCGGGCGCCGATGGCGCCCGGCGCCGCCCGTGTCTGAGAACTGCGGCAACCTGGCCGCGGCAGTGCGGGCATTCACCCGCACGCGCTCACTTCAGCAGCACCTTCGTCGCCGCGGCGAGATCGTCCGCGCGCACGATCCCCAGCTTGCTGCCCACCGCCTTGCCGTCGCGGCCGATATAGACCGTGTAGGGCACGCCGCCCGCCGCGTTGCCGAGCGCCTTCATCAGCGGGATGCCCTGCTTCGCCGCCAGCACCACCGGATAGCGCATGTCGTTGGCGGTGGCGAACACGCGCACGCCCTCGACCTGGCTCTCGAGCGCAACCCCGATCACCTCGATCCCGTCCGCGCCCTGCGCATCGCGCAGGCGGATGAGCTCGGGGATCTCTTCGCGACAGGGCGCGCACCAGCGCGCCCAGAAATTGACGATGAGCGGCCGCCCGCGGAAGCGCTCCATGGCCACCGGCTGAGCGTCGAGCCCGGTCAGCGAGGCCGAGAACAAGGCCGCGGTGTCGATGTCTTCGGCAGCGTGGACGGTCGTCGCCAAAAGGCCGAGGCAAAGGATCGGGGCGAATTTACGGATCATGGTGCAACCTTGTCGGTGAGAAGCTTGTCCTTGGAGCGTCTTCATCCGCAGCCGTTCCGGTCGGCGCCAGGCACGTTCGCGAAAGATGCCCCGATTCTGCCAAGCAACGGCACCCGGCGCACCGCCGAAAACACGCTGCAACCGGACATCGCGCTTCGATTCGGCATACCCCTGCAGCGGCTTCAGCACTCGCTTACGCATCGTTCATTGCGGCCGGACGCCCCGCGGGGTAGGCTTGCTTCAGGCATGGCACGAAGCGCTTCAGGCCACTTTTCCCGGACCACTCACAGGAGAACCACCATGGCAACGACCCTTCAGCCCTCCAAGGACAAGATCGTCGACGACCTCAAGTCCCTGATTTCGGACGCGGAGGAACTCCTCAAGCTCACCGCCGACCAGCAGGGCGGCAAGCTCGATGATCTGCGCGCGCGCATCAACGGTCGCGTCGCGGTCGCCAAGGACCGCCTGGCCGATGCCGAGGCCGCGATCGTCGACTCCGGCAAGAAGGCCGTGCGCGCAACCGACGACTACGTGCACGAAAACCCCTGGCAGTCGGTCGGCGTCGCCGCCGGCGTCGCCTTCCTGCTCGGCCTGCTGGTCAGCCGTCGCTGATTCGATGAGCACCGAGCCCAGGCCGCCCAGACCGCGTCTCGCCGAAAGCCTGCACGGCATCGTCGATGCCGGGCTGCAG
>NZ_JAYRYM010000298.1:0-4181 GCF_041917035.1 Devosia sp.
ACGCGAACGGCCCGCATCTTCCACCATGTCAACTCTCCTTCGGGACGCCAACGTAACGACATCGGCGGATGACTCAGAACGGGGGCGAATCGAATCCATTGTCAGGCCGCCCGCAGGACACGCTCGCGCTGGATGATCTCCGAAGCGAGTCGGAGATAGGCCTGGCTGCCGACGCATTTCAGGTCGTAGAGCAGCACCGGCTTGCCGTAGCTCGGCGCCTCGGACACCCGGACGTTGCGGGGAATGATGGTCTGGTAGACCTTGTCGCCCATGAACTGTCGCACGTCGTCGACGACCTGAGCCGAAAGATTGTTTCGTGCGTCATACATGGTCAGCACGATGCCATGGATCGTCAGGCGCGGATTGAGCGTCGCCTTGACCTGCTCGACGGTCTTGATCAGCTGCGACAGGCCCTCCAGCGCGAAGAACTCGCACTGCAGCGGCACCAGAATGGCATCGGCGGCCGTCATCGCATTGATGGTCAAGAGGTTGAGCGACGGCGGGCAGTCGATCAGCACATAGGAATAGTCGGCACCGAGGCTCTCCACCGCACGACGCAATCGGTAGGCCCGATCGCGCTCCGAGGCGATCTCGAGCTCGACGCCGGACAGATCCATGGTCGAGGGCGAGATCGACAGGCGCGGAACAGAGGTCTCCTGAATCGTTTCGGCAAGGGAATGGTCGCCGACGAGGACGCTGTAGGTCGACTTCTGCCGGGACCGACGATCGATGCCGAGGCCCGTCGAGGCGTTGCCCTGCGGATCGAGGTCGAGGATCAGCACCTTTTCGCCGATCGCGGCAAGCGCTGTGCCGAGATTGATGGCGGTCGTGGTCTTGCCGACCCCGCCCTTCTGATTGGCGAGAGCCAGGACGCGTGGGCCCGTCTGGGAAGAGGAGGAAGGCAGCAGTGTCATGACCACGTCCATCAGGTGATGTCAGTCAGTACGACGATCGACCCCCTGGACCACGATGATCCGCCCTTTGAGGTCGGTAACACTCGGCACCGATCTGGGATCGAATGTCCAATATCTAGCGGCTTCAGTCAATTCAGACGCTACATCTTGACCCTTTGGAAAGATCCCGAGCGCCCCAGTTTTCAACAGGGGATTGGCCAGTTCGAGCAGTTTGGCGAGCGGTGCGAGGGCGCGTGCCGTGACCACGTCAGCCTGGCGGAGTTCTGGTCCGACAACATCTTCGATCCGGCGCGCCCAGACCTTGACCGGCAGGCGCATCTGCCGGGACGCCTCCTGCAGGAAGGCAGCCTTGCCCAGCTTGCTTTCAATGCAGTGGATCTGCGCCCCGGGCGTGTCGGCGAGGCAGGCTGCGATCACCAGGGCCGGCAGCCCTCCCCCGGAGCCCATGTCGACCCAGGTCTTCGCGTCGGGCGCGAGCCGCAAGAGCTGGAGGCTGTCGACAATGTGGCGGTCCCAGACCTCACCGAGCGTGTGGGGCGATACCAGGTTCTTGACGGGATTCCAGCGCTTCAGCAGATCGACATAGAGGGCGAGACGCTCGGCCGTTTCACGTGAAACAGGCACGCCTGCCCTTTCAGCGGCAGAATAGGCCTTGTCGAGCGCCGTCATGCAGCGGACCGCATGGTTCGCCGCACCCAGACAGCCAGCAGTGTCAGCGCTGCAGGCGTCATCCCGTCCATCCGCGCGGCCTGCCCGAGCGTCCGGGGACGGTTCGCCTGCAGCTTCAGCCTGATCTCGTTGGACAGACCGGGTATGGCGTCGAGGTCAAGATGCGGGGGGATGGCCAGAGCCTCGTCCCGCTGATGTGCTGCGATCTCGGCTGCCTGGCGGTCGAGATAGACGGCATAATGCGCATCCGTCTCCACCTGAGATGCGACCGCGGGCGGAACGTCGGACAGCTGGGGCCAGACCCGGCAAAGCGTTTCCCAGTCGATATCCGGGCGCGAGAGGAGTTCGAACGCCGATCGACGAACGCCGTCCTGATTCAGGGCGAGGCCCGCTGCAGCGCCCTGATTGGGCGTCACCTGCAAGGCCTCCAGACGGCCGCGCACCGCATCGAGCGCCGCCAACTTGTCACGGAACCGAATCGAGCGCTCGGTCCCGACACAACCCAGAGTCAATCCAAGCGGCGTGAGGCGCTGGTCCGCATTGTCCGCCCGCAAGGCCAGCCGATACTCGGCCCGCGAGGTGAACATGCGGTAGGGCTCGGTAATGCCGCGGGAGGTCAGGTCATCGACCATCACGCCGACATAGCCTTCATGCCGGCCGATGGTGACGCCCTCGCGCCCGGAAGCGCGCAAGGCGGCGTTGATGCCGGCCAGAAGCCCTTGGGCAGCGGCCTCCTCGTAGCCGGTCGTTCCGTTGATCTGGCCCGCCAGAAACAATCGCCCGGCCCGTTGCGACTCCAGCGTTGGCTCCAGTTCTCGCGGATCGACGTGGTCATACTCGATCGCGTAGCCGCAGCGCTTGACCTCGACCCGCTCGAGACCGGGGATGGAGCGCAGGAACGCCAGCTGCACCTCTTCTGGCAATGAGGTCGACAGCCCGTTCGGATAGACGGTGGTGTCGTCCAGGCCCTCGGGCTCGAGGAAGATCTGATGGCCGTCCCGATCGCCAAACCGAACGATCTTGTCCTCGATCGACGGGCAATAGCGTGGCCCGACCCCCTCGATGCGACCGCCATACATGGCGGAGCGGCCGAGATTGTCACGCACGATGGCGTGGGTCGCTGGTGTCGTGCGGGTAATGCCGCAGGTCACCTGGGGATTGGTAATGGCATCGGTCAGGCTCGAGAATGGTTCCAGATCCGAATCGGCCTCCTGCAGCTCTACCCCGGCCCAGTCGATGGAGGCTCCCTCAAGGCGTGCCGGAGTTCCCGTCTTCAGCCTGCCGAGCGCAAAGCCGAAGCGTCCGAGGCTTTCCGACAGGGCGAGGCTCGCCGCGTCGTCGATCCGGCCGGCAGACCAGCTCTTCTCTCCGAGATGGATCACCCCCCGAAGAAACGTACCCGTCGTCAGGACGACGGCGCCAGCCGTCAGCTCGGAACCGTCCGCCAGCCGGACGCCGGTCACCTGCGCAGCGTCCCCCAGGAGAGCCGTGACCTCGCCTGCGACGACCGAAAGACCGGCCTGCACGGCCAGCGCCTTCTGCATCGCCGCCGCATAGAGCTTGCGATCGGCCTGGGTCCGCGGGCCCCGGACGGCCGGTCCCTTGCGACGATTGAGCATGCGGAACTGGATTCCCGCCGCATCGGCGACACGCCCCATCAGGCCATCCAGCGCATCGATCTCCCGGACGAGATGTCCCTTGCCCAGGCCGCCGATTGCCGGATTGCAGGACATGGCCCCGACCGTCTCGGGTCGCTGGGTCACCAGTGCTGTCCGAGCGCCCATGCGCGCGGCTGCGGCGGCCGCCTCGCAGCCCGCATGCCCACCACCGACAACAATGACGTCATATGCCGCAGCGGCCATGGTCATACCGATCCTCGGCGAGGTCTCTATCCCCGGACGCCGTTGCTGGCAACGCCCCGATGATCTCCCCCGAATCGTTGCGTGGGCGAATCGACTGTTTCACGTGAAACGCCGGCCCTACTTTCCAATGCAGAAGGCCGAGAAGAGTTCATCCAGCATGGCCTCGACGCCGACACGGCCCCTGCTTCGCCCCAAGGCTACCAGAGCCTCGCGCAGGTGCTCGGCGACAAGCTCCGCGGCGCTGTCCCAGTCCACAGTCGCGGCGGCGGCACCAAGGGCCGCCTCGACGTCCCGGAAGATGCGGCGATGGCGTTCGTGAACGACAACGACCGGCTCTCCGCCGATCCGCACCGTGGCAAAGTTCGCGAGGGCGCTCAACAGGCCGGCCATGCCCTCGCCGGTCATCGCCGAGATGCGATGCCGTGCCGACGGGTCGGCAGCCACGCCGCGGTCCGCTTGGGTCTGGATGATCCAGCATTCGGCCGGGGCGCCTGGAGGGCGTTCCGCCGGCACGCCGGCCGCCCCGTCCGGTGACAGCCACAGCACGAGATCGGCCGCCTCCATGCGCGCCCGCGAACGGCCAATACCGGCCATCTCGACGGGATCCTCGCTGTCGCGCAGTCCCGCCGTATCGACCACGACCACCGGCACACCGCCGAGGTCGAGGTGAACCTCGATGCTGTCGCGCGTCGTCCCGGCCACAGGCGAGACGATGGCCACGTCGCGTCGCGCCAGG
>NZ_JAYRYM010000299.1:0-4165 GCF_041917035.1 Devosia sp.
TGGTCCGGCTGAACAGCGACCTGCAGGTGGTGCCGGCCATTGCCGACAGTTGGCAGTTCTCGGCGGACGGATTGACGCTGACCTTCAAGCTCAATGCCAACGCCAAGTTCAGCGACGGCTCCCCGGTTACCTCCGCCGACGTCAAGGCGTCGTTCGAGCGCCTGCTCGATGAGGCCACCGCGGCGGCGGCGCGTTCCAACTTCCTCTCGATCGCCAGCATCGACACGCCCGATGCGACGACCGCGGTCTTCAACCTTTCGCAGCCCGACGCCCCGATCCTGGTCGCCATGGCGACGATCAACGCAGCGATCGCGCCCGCGGCGGAAATCGCTGCAGGCACCATCGGCACCAAGGCCGTCGGCTCCGGCCCGTTCCAGCTCGACTCGTGGACGCCCAACGCCCAGGAAGTGCTGAGTGCCAATCCCAACTGGGCCGGCGGCAAGACCGGCGTCGACGGCATCACCATTTCCGTGTTGCCGGACGAGACCGCCATCCTCGCCTCATTGCGAGCCGGCCAGACGGACTTCGCGCTGATCAACGATCCGCTCGTGGCCACGCTGGTGCCGAACGAAGCCAACCTGCAGCTCAATCGGGTGACGGGCCTCGCCTACAACGTGCTGCAGCTCAACCCGGCCCGCAAGCCGATGGACGAGCTCAAGGTGCGCCAGGCGATCTCCTGCGCGGTCAATCGCCAGGAGGTGCTGGACACCGCGCTGCTCGGCGAAGGTCAGGTGACCGGGCCGCTGACCATGCCGGCCTTCCGCAGCGACCCCAACGGGCTGTTCTGCTACCAGCAGGACGTGGCCAAGGCCAAGGCATTGATGCAAGAGGCCGGCTACGCCGACGGCTTCACCGCCACGGTGATCGCCGCCAACGGCGAACCTCCCGTCGCGTCCTCGGAGGCACAAGTGCTGCAGGCCCAGCTTGCGGAAATCGGCGTGAAGCTCGACATCAAGATGATGGAGCTCAACGTCTATGTCGACGCCTGGCTCGCCGGTGACTTCGACATGGCGGTGGCGCAGAACGGCGGGCGCCCGGACCCCTATCCGATGTACAACCGCTACTTCACCAAGTCCGGCAACCTCCTCAAGGTCTCCAACTACGTGGATGACACGCTGGATGGACTGATGCAGCAGGGGCGCACCGAGACTGACCCCGAAAAGCGCAAGGCCATCTTCCAGCAGTTCGAGCAGCACCTGACGGAAATGGCGCCGTGGGTATGGCTGTCGACCGGCTACAGCTACACGGCACAGCTGAAGACCGTGCAGGGCTTCCAGCCCAACCCGACCGGGTCGCTGTTCGCCCTGAGCCAGGTTACCATCAACTGATCGCAAGACGGGGCGGGCCATTGGCCTGCCCCATTCTCGGGGCACGGCCTGATGAACTATGTGGCGCAGCGGCTGCTGACGTTTCCGCTGATCCTGCTCGGGGTCTCCGTGCTCGTCTTCGTCTCGATCCGGCTGATCCCCGGCGATGCCATCACGGCGATGCTCGGCACCGAGGCGGGGCTGCTCACCACCGAGCAGCGGGCCGTCCTCGCCAAGTACTTCGGCATCGACCAGCCGATCTGGTCGCAGTACTTCACCTGGTTCGGCGGCCTCTTCCAGGGTGACCTCGGGATTTCGGTGACGTTCGGGCGGCCGGTGCTGCCGGTGATCCTCGATCACTTCCCCCTGACGCTCGAACTGGCGCTGCTTTCGATGCTGATCGCCCTTTCGACCGGCGTGCCGCTCGGGGTGCTCGCGGCCACCCGCAACGAGCGCACCAGCGACCTCGTGGTCCGGGTGCTGGCCATGCTCGGCCAGTCCACGCCGAGCTTCGTGCTCGGGCTGCTCATCATCTACTTCCTCTCGGTGGTGTTCGGTGTAGTCCCGACGATGGGGACGTTCACCCCGCTGACGGTCGATCCGCTGGCCAATCTCGGCCAGCTTGTGTTCCCCGCCATCACGCTCGGTTTTGCCTTCGCCGCCTCGGTCACCCGGATTTCCCGCTCGGCCATGCTGGACGTGCTCGGCGACGACTACATTCGTACTGCCCGCAGCAAGGGAGCCTCGGCCCGCAGCGTCGTCTGGGCGCACGCGCTGCCCAATGCGCTGATACCGGTCGTGACGCTGAGCGGCGTCGAGTTCGGCTACCTGCTGGGCGGCGCTGTGATCGTCGAGCAGATCTTCGCCCTGCCCGGCCTGGGCCGGCTGGTCCTCAACGCCATCACGCAGCGCGACTACGCGCTGGTGCAGGGCAGCGTGCTGTTCGTCGCCTTCAACTTCCTCGTGGTCAACCTGCTGGTCGACCTCATCTACGTCGCCCTCGACCCGCGCATCCGGCTGGGGAAGCGCTGATGCGGTTTCTAGAGGCCCTGTTCCGGCACCCGAGCGGCCGTATCGGCGCCAGCATCATCGCCGTCTACCTCGGACTTGCCGTGCTGGGCGCCCTCGGCATCACCCCGCACAACGCGCTCAAGCAGTTTCCCATCGACCGGCTGAAGCCGCCGAGCCTTTTGTACCTGATGGGAACCGACCTGCTGGGCCGGGACACGTTGAGCCGGCTGATGCTCGGCATCGGCCAGAGCCTGGTCGTGGCCTCCGGCTCGGTGGCCATAGCCACCCTTGCCGGCACCGTCATCGGGCTTCTCGCCGCCTGGTGGGGACCGCTCTGGGACGGCGTGCTGATGCGGCTGATGGATGTACTGCTGGCGTTCCCGGCCATCCTGCTGGCGCTGCTGATCATCGCCATCGTCGGGCCGGGGCCCTTCACCAGCGTCACCGCCATCGCCATCGTCTACACCCCCATCTTCGCCCGCGTCGTCCGCGGACCGGCCCTGTCGCTCAAGCGGCGCGAGTTCGTCGACGCGGCCCGAACCTTCGGCAGCTCGCAGGCCTACATCCTCACCCGCCACCTGCTGCTCAATCTCATCGCGCCCCTCACCGTGCAGGTGACGCTGGCGCTCGCCTGGGCCCTGCTGACGGAGGCGGGGCTGAGCTTTCTCGGATTGGGCACGCAGCCGCCGGCGCCGTCGCTGGGCCTGATGCTGTCGGAAAGCCGGAACCTCATGCAGCACGCCCCGTGGCTGATGCTCTTTCCCGGGCTGGCGATCATGCTGGGCATACTCGGGTTCAATCTCACCGGCGATGCGCTCCGCGACATCCTCGATCCGCGCATGCAGGGGAGGCCGGCATGACCGCGTCGCCGCTGCTGCGGGTTCGCGATCTGCGGGTCGGCTTCGGGCGGCAGCCGGCCGCCAATGAGGTGCTCAAGGGCGTCAGCTTCGAGCTGGCGGCGGGCGAGACCCTCGCCGTCGTCGGAGAGAGCGGTTCGGGCAAGTCGGTGATGGCGCTCTCGGTCAACCGGCTCGTGGATTTCGGCGGTGGACGCATCACCGGCGGCAGCATCGAACTGTTCCGCCAGGATGGCAGCACGCTCGACGTGACGGGTGCGACGGAGCGCGACCTGCGCCACGTGCGCGGCCGCGACATCGGCATGATCTTCCAGGAGCCGATGACCTCGCTCAACCCGGTGCACACGATCGGGCGGCAGATCGAGGAGGCCTTCCGGCTCAACCGCGGCATCACCGGTGCGGCGGCCCGGGCGGCGGCGCGCGAGGTGCTTGAACGGGTGCGCATTCCCGATGCCAAGACCCGCCTCGACTACTTTCCGCATCAGCTCTCCGGCGGCATGCGCCAGCGCGTGATGATCGCCATGGCGCTCGCCAGCAGCCCGCGACTGCTGATCGCCGACGAACCGACGACAGCACTCGATGTGACGGTGCAGGCTCAGATCATGGCGCTGCTTGCCGAATTGCGCGCCGAGACCGGCATGGCGATGATCTTCATCACCCACGACATCGGGCTCGTCGCCGGCATCGCCGACCGCATCCTGGTGATGCAGCAGGGGCTGGCCGTCGAGCACGACGAGGCGGCGCGCGTGCTCGACCATCCGCAGCATTCCTATACCCGCCATCTGCTCGAGGCCGTGCCGCACTTCGCCGCCGGTCGCGCCGCGCGGACCGATGGCAGGCGCGCCGACGGGGGGACGCCGATCGTCGACGTCCGGGGCCTCGTGGTGCGGTTTCCGACCGGCGGAAGCCTGATGCGGCGCGCTGGGGCCGTGCATGCCGTGGACGGAGTTGACTTCGACCTCCTGCCCGGCGAGACGCTGGCCATCGTGG
>NZ_JAYRYM010000300.1:0-3953 GCF_041917035.1 Devosia sp.
CTTTCGGTGCCGGCCAATGGCTTCGTCGTCATCGATCGGGACGCGGGCGTGCAGCCCTGGTCGCCGGCCCGCGACTGACCCGCCGAAGCGGCGCCAGCTGGCGTCCGGCACGACGGATTTGACTTTGACGCGGCACTCTGCCTACTAAAGTCGTATGGCGCTGCTGCACGTACCGCAGGTTGTCGCGGCACCATCTTCAGTTTGGGAGGACTGTACCTTGAAGATCAAGACACTGACCCTGCTCGCGGGGGCGGCCATCGTTGCCTTTGCACCGACCGCCGTGCTGGCCGCCGGCAAGACCATCGCCGTGTCCTGGAAGACATTCCAGGAAGAGCGCTGGAAGATCGACGAGGCGGCGATCAAGGCCGTCGTCGAGGGCGCCGGCAATACCTACCTGTCGACCGATGCTCAGGGCTCCGCCCAGAAGCAGGCCGCCGACATCGAAAGCCTGATCTCGCAGAAGCCGGACGTGATCCTCGTCGTGGCCTTCGACTCCGACGCGATCCTGCCGTCGATCCAGAAGATCAACGATGCCGGCATCAAGTCGATCGCCTACGACGTGCAGTTCGAGGATCCGAGCGCCCTCTACATCACCTTCGACAATGTCGGCGTCGGCCGCATCATGGCGCAGGAGATGCTGAAGGTGAAGCCCGAGGGCCGCTACGCCTTCATCAAGGGCGACAAGGGTGATCCGAACGCTACCTTCCTGTTCCAGGGCCAGATGGAAGTCCTCAAGGAGGCCATGGACTCGGGCAAGGTCACCAACGTGTGCGAGACCTTCACCGACGGCTGGAAGCCGGACAATGCCCAGAAGAACATGGAGCAGTGCCTGACCTCGACCAATAACGGCGTCGATGCCGTGTTGTCCGAGAATGACGGCATGGCTTCGGGCGTCGTCGCGGCGCTCGACGCCCAGGGTCTGGCCGGCACGGTTCCGGTCACCGGCCAGGACGGCGACCTCGCCGCCATCAACCGCGTGGCGCTGGGCACCCAGCTGGTGTCGATCTGGAAGAACTCGATCGATCTGGGCACCGTTGCCGCCAACGCCGCGCTGGCGCTTGCCGATGGCGCCGACCCGACCACCATCGACGGCGTCGCCAAGTTCAGCGGCGGCAAGAAGGGCGTCGAGATGAACGCCATCCTGCTCGCCCCGACGCCGATCACCAAGGACAACATCCAGCTGGCGATCGATGCCGGTCACATCACCAAGGAGCAGGCCTGTGCCGGTGTCGCCGCCGGAACGGTAGCCGCCTGCAACTGATCGGTCGGAGCTGACCCGACACATTGCCGGCCGCGCCGCCAGAACGAGGGTGGCGCGGCCTTTTTTGATGCCGGTGGGCGGTCTGCCGCCTGCCGACGGGAGTTGAAATCGTCCGGGCGATGCGAGATCGTTTACCGGAGGGGCGGCCGCAATGATCGGCCGAGGGTGGGGGCATGGCAGTGCAAGGCAATATCGGCGGTCCGTCCACCAGCAGCGAGGGTCCGTTCCGTCGCCTGGTGCGTGCCGCCGAGATCGACACCCGCATGCTGGGCATGCTGGTCGCAATGGCCGTCATCTGGGTCGGTTTCGACATCCTCAGCGGCATGCTGCGCCCCGGCAGCGGTGGCCTGTTCGGCGGCTCCTTCCTGACCTCGCGAAACCTCTGGATCCTGCTGGTGCAGACCTCGGTGATCGCGGTGATGACCACCGGCATGGTGCTGGTCATCGTGCTGCGCCAGATCGACCTTTCGGTGGGCTCGATGCTGAGCATCGTGGCGGTGGCGACGGGCGTCCTGCAGGTCTTCAACCTGGGCCCGCTGCTCGGCGTCGGCCACCCGTCGATCTGGATCATCGCCGTGGTGTTCGCCATCGCCGCGGGGGCCGCCATCGGGCTGTTCAACGGAGCGCTCATCGCCTACGGCCAGATTCCGAGCTTCATCGTCACGCTGGGCGGCCTGATCGCCTATCGCGGCGCCGCCTTCCTGATCGCCAGCGGCGTCACGGTCGCGCCGATGGACAAGACGTTCAAGCTGATCGGCGGCAATGGCCCGCTGGCCTCGATCGGCCCGTTCTGGAGCTGGATGCTGGCCGCCGTCGCCTGTGTCGCCATCGGCATCGCCGTGGTCAGCGGCCGGCGCCGGCGCCAGAAGTTCGGCTTCACACCCAAGCCGGTGTGGGCCGAGGTGCTCAGCGTCGTGGTCGGCTGCGCTGCGGTGCTCGGCACCACCGCGGTGGTCAATTCCTATCTCTATCCCCCCCGCGTCGCCGAGCGCTTCGCGCTGGACAACGGCATTCCCATCCCGCCCGGGGTGGAGGACAGGGCGGGGCTCGCCATCTGCCAGGCGGCGGACAAGGTGGTGACCTGCCTCGATGGCCTGACCTTCCAGACCGGCTATCCCATACCGGTGCTGATCATGCTCGCCGTCGGGCTGATCATGACCTTCGTTGCCCGGCGCACCCGCTTCGGCCGCTACATCTTCGCCACCGGCGGCAATCCCGAGGCGGCCGAACTCGCCGGCATCAACACCAAGCGACTGACCGTCCTGGTGTTCACCCTGATGGGGGCGCTGGTCGGCGTCTCGGCGATCATCGCCTCGGCGCGGCTGGACGCCGCGACGACCTCGCTGGGCACGCTCAACGAGCTCTACGTGATCGCGGCGGCGGTGATCGGCGGCACCTCGCTGGCCGGCGGCATCGGTACCATCTACGGCGCCATCGTCGGCGCGCTGCTGATGCAGTCGCTGCAGTCGGGCATGGCGCTGCTCAACGCCGACTCCGCCTTCACCGACATCGTCGTCGGTCTGGTCCTCGTGCTGGCGGTGTTCGTCGACCAGGTCTACCGGCGGCGGGCGAAATAGGAGGCAGAGATGACCACCCAGACGGCTTCCGCCAATAGCGGTTCGCGCGGCACCCCGCTCGTCGAGATGCGCGATGTGTCGATTGCCTTCGGCGGCATCAAGGCCGTCGACCATGCGAGTGTCGATCTCTATCCGGGGGAGGTGGTCGGGCTGCTCGGCCACAATGGCGCCGGCAAGTCTACCCTGATCAAGATCCTCTCGGGCGCCTACCAGCGCGATTCGGGCACCATCCGGATCGACGGGCGCGACGTCGAGATCAACAATCCGCGCGATGCCAAGGCGTTCGGCATCGAGACCATCTACCAGACGCTGGCGCTCGCCGACAATGTCGATGCCGCCGCCAACCTCTATCTCGGGCGCGAACTGCGGACGCGCTGGGGGACGCTCGACGACATCGCCATGGAGGCCGCCTGCCGCCAGGTGATGGGCAAGCTCAATCCGAACTTCCGGCGCTTCACCGAGCCGGTGAAGTCGCTCTCGGGCGGCCAGCGGCAATCGGTGGCGATCGCGCGGGCCATCCACTTCAATGCCCGTATCCTGATCATGGACGAGCCGACCGCCGCGCTCGGGCCGCAGGAAACCGCCCAGGTCGGCGACCTGATCAAGCAGCTCAAGTCGGATGGCATCGGCATCTTCCTCATCAGCCACGACATCCACGATGTCTTCGATCTCGCCGATCGCATGGTGGTGATGAAGAACGGCCAGGTGGTCGGCACCGCGCGCACCGCCGATGTCACCAAGGACGAGGCGCTCGGCATGATCATCATGGGCAAGGTGCCGCCGGGCGCCGTTCCCGGTCCGGGCGCCGTCGCGGGCTGACCGGGGTTACAATCCGGGGTCCCGAGGCGCCTACAGCGTCATGGCCGCGATCGAATCGAGGCTGTGGCCGTGGCCGAAGCCCGGCGCGTCGCTCACCACCACAAAGCCGTCCTGCGGCACGGCCATGCCCGGATAGTTGTTGGTTTGCCTGAGCGGCTGGCCCGGGGCCCCGCCGACGAAGAACTCGCCCCAGCGGCTGTTCGGCGAGGCGATGGTGAGGTGCTGGCCATAGGGCGTGTTCATGCCCGCGTGGCAGATCACCTCCAGTCCCGCCGCATCGGCGATGGCGACGATCT
>NZ_JAYRYM010000301.1:0-3946 GCF_041917035.1 Devosia sp.
CTGCAGCCCGGCGAGCGCGGTGTCCTCGAAGATGGCGTCGACCTTGGGGCGCACCTGGCTGAAAATGCCGGAGGTCTGCTTGGCCACCACCTCGACATCCCTGCCGATGACGCGACCGGCATCGGTGATCCCGGCCATCACCGCCAGCGCCGCGGCGTCGCCGGTGCAGATATAGCCGTCCGGCGCGCCGGGAGCGGCGATCCGCTGCATGGTCGCGAGCCGGATCTCGTCTGCGGTGTTGTCGAGCGTGGCGCCCGGGAAGATCTCCCAGTCGAGCCCGCTCTCCTCGATCGCCGACATGAACCCCGACCTGAGGTGGTTGCCGAAGCTGAACTGCGTCGGCGGCAGGATGATGGTCAGCTTGCGGCACCCCTTCGACCTCAGCCGCATGACGGCATGGTAGGCGAAGGCGTGGTTGTCGTAATCGACGAATGGGTGCGGCTCGGCATGGCTGGTGCGGCCGTGCGACACGAACGGGAAATCGTGTTCCATCAGCAGCGTCACCCGCGGATCGTCCGGCTCGGTGCGCGAGAAGATCACCCCGTCGGCGGCCTTGTTGCGCAGGATGTACAGGATCGGCTCGAGCGGCGAGGAATAGGGATAGTTCGGCGTGATGACCAGGTGGTAGGGGGTGCCGCGCAGCGCCGTGGTCAGCCCCGAGACCATCGACTGTCCGAAGCCCAGGATCTCGTCGTGCGGATCGAGGATCAGGCTGATCACGTGGGTGCGCCCGGTCTTCAGCCGCAGCGCCGTGCGGTCCGGCACATAGCCGATCTCGGCGGCGATCTTCTGCACGCGGACGCGGGTTTCTTCCGACAGTTCGGGCGCATTGTTGAGGGCACGCGAAATCGTCGTGATGGCCAGCCCGGTCATCTGCGCGATGGTGCGCAGCGTCGGCTTGCCATCTGGCTTACGATCCGGCTGTGTCGCCGCCGGCGTGTCGCTGCCGACGCGCCGCCGCCCACGCCTTTCAAGGCGTGTCTCCTCGTCGCTCAACGATTCCCTCCCTCACGCGGGACACCCGCCTTCTCGCGAGGCATTGTCGGCGCGCCGCTGGCGCAGTCCGGGTCCGCACCCGCGCAACACAGCAGATTATGCAATCGATTTCAAGGCGGGAAGTCCCGCCGTTTCCGGGCCCTGCCAGACTTTCGTAGGGATCGTTGCGCCGGCGTCGCAACCGCTGCACAATCGCGCCATGCTGTTCCGCGCCAAAGACCTCGAAGCCATCGTCGCCGGGCGTTCGACGCTCGCCTTCCGGCGCTGGAAGAAGCCGACCGTGCGCGCCGGCGGCACCGTGCGGACCGCGCTGGGGCTGGTGGGCATCGATACGATCGAGCCGATCGCGCCGGAGGCGGTCACCGATGCGGAGGCGCGCGAGGCCGGCTATCGCGACGCGGCCGGCGTCCTCGCCATGTTCTTGGCCCAGCAGGGGACCTGCTACCGCATCCGCCTGCACTGGGTCGGGGGCGATCCGCGCCACCTGCTCGCCGATGCCCTTCCGTCTCCCGCCGAACTGGCCGGGCTGCGGCGCCGCCTCGATCGCCTCGACGGCGACTCGCCGTGGACACGGCAGGTGCTGGCGCTGATCGCGGACCGGCCGGGCGTCGTCTCGACGCAGCTGGCCGACGCGGCCGGCCTGCCGCGCGATGTCTTCAAGCTCCGGGTGCGCAGGCTGAAGGCGCTCGGACTTACCGAAAGCCTCGCGGTCGGCTATCGATTGTCGCCACGCGGCGCGGCGCTGCTGGCCGCGCTCTGAGCCGCCCCGCGGAGCACGATTTTCTCCACCCGGGCGGCAGGCTGGTCTCGCGGCGTCTGGAAATCCCGCTCTGCGCTGCCTATCTTGGCGCATCGGGCGATCGCGACCAAAGCCGGATTGGCAAATGCACGGCGCCGTCGCATAGTTGCCCCGAGGTGGACGCTGCTCCGCCCTACAAAAGCTGCCGAGCCAGGATCGACTTGGCTCACCGGAACTGAACCCAGGCTTCTGGCCGCCGGAAAGGAGACGAACATGCACAATGCACTTCGCGCCGCGCTCCAAACCGGGATCATCGGCAAATGGGTAGGCTCCTCGAGCGGGTGTTGCCGAACCAAACGAATGTGACCGCCGTCACCTCTTCGTCTCACAGTTCAGCTAACACCCCGGCCGTCACCCATGACGTGCCGATGGAGGTATTTCCATGCAGCATGCCGCTTTCGAAAAGCCACATGGCGCGAGACCCATAGCCGTCGACATCGACGGCGAGCCCAAGGGCGTGCTGATCGCCCACGATGCCGGCTATCGCTTCCTCGCCGTCAAGCTCGATGCCTTCGGCGTCGCCGGTCGGGTGGTCGCCAGCATCGAGGCGGCCGCGGCCGCCCTGCGCGACGCGCTCAGGCCATCGGCCTGAGCCATTGCACGGGCTCAGGGTTGTCGGCCCTCGAGCCGTCGCCGGATCGTCTCGCGCGGGATGCCCATGTCGTATAGCAGGCGATCATCGACCGTCTCGAGGCGGCGAATCTCGCGGCGGAGGCGCTGCCACAGGCCAAGGCGGCGGGTCAGGGGGTTGAACGGCATTGTCGGTCTCCATTCTGTTCCGGCAAGGCCCCGCCGGTACCGATCCGCCCGTGGATCGGCCTCACTCGGGGCCATGCGCTGCAGGATTGTCGCCTGGCGCCGCGATATCTCGACAGCGGACCGAGCGGGCGCCGTCGAGCCGCCGCTCTTTCATGGCGAATGCCGGCGTCCTTAACCGGCAGGCAAGCTGGTCCGTCTAGTCTCGAAGCGGGAATGCAACAGGGTGGAGGGGCGGCCGATGAAGGCATGCGCCTATGTGGTCGGGCCGTCCGACGGGGCCGGGCAGGCGCTCAGGGACATGGCGCGTGCGCTGGGCTTTGCCGTGGTGCTGCCCTTTGCCGGCCTCGCCGCGGCCGAGACCCAGGCGCACCAGACGCCGCTGCTGTTCTTCCTGTTTGCCGCGGTCGACGAGGTCTCGGCGCTCAAGCCGGTCGCCGACAGCATCCGGTTCTCCCCCGGCCGGCGCATCCGGCTCTCCCCGCTGGTCTATTTCGCCGAGAGTCCGTCGCACGACCAGATCCGGCTGTGCATCGATATGGGCTTCGACGACGTCATCACTCTGCCCTTCACCCCGCAGCGCATCACCGGGCGACTGAAGCGGATGGTCGAGCGGCCCATCGTCTTTCACGAGACCGGCGCCTATCTCGGGCCCGAGCGGCGCAGCACCGCGTCCGACCTGCGCAGCCAGTACCGCCGGCTCGAGATCATGCGCACCGCCAATGCCGGGGTCAGCGTGCTGCGCGACGAGATGCGCCCGGGCGGCTGAGGCCGCTCGCTTGATCGCCGGCATCGATTTCACTAGGGTGCCCGCAACTTCTCCTTGGGTTCCTCCAGCATGCGAATCGGTCTCGAGCTGCCGCCCCAGCAGCGTGTCTATGGCGGCTTCTTCATCTATTCGTTCTGCATGGGCAGCCTGCCCCCCCGCCTTGGCGACATCCAGCACGCCATGGGGATCGAGGAGGGGGCGCTCGGCTTCGGGCTGATCGGAGCGGCGGCCGGCACCCTGATTTCGCTGAGCCTTGCCGGGCCGCTGCTCGAAAGGGTCGGCTACCGGCGCGCCATCCTGATGCTGATCCCGCTGCTGTCGCTGGGCTATGCCATCTCGGTGCTCGCCACCGGGCCACTCGCGTTCTTCCTGCTGCTGCTGCCGGTCGGCCTTGTCATCGGCGGCATCGAGATCATCCTCAACCTCGAGGCCGACCGGACCGAGCACATGATCGGTCACCGGATCATGAACCGGGCCCACGCCTTCTGGAGCTTCGGCTTCTTCTCCTCCGGCATCGCCAGCGCCGCGATCGCCCAGACCGGCCTCGATTTCCGGGTGCACCTGTTCCTCATGGTTCCCGTCGTGGTCGCCGGGGTGGCGCTGCTGCTCGGCCGCTTCGACCCCGC
>NZ_JAYRYM010000302.1:0-179 GCF_041917035.1 Devosia sp.
TGACCAGGTCCGGCCCCTTGATGAAGCCGTCCTCGACGCCGCGCACCAGCCCGATATCGGCGCCGGCCAGGTCGCGCACGGTGGTGAAGCCGGCCGCCAGCAGTTCCTCCATCACCCGGGCGGCGCGAAGGGCGGCGAGGCTGTCCGGGGCAATGGCGTTCGACCACAGGTCGAGACTC
>NZ_JAYRYM010000302.1:189-3935 GCF_041917035.1 Devosia sp.
TGGCAGTCGATCAGCCCGGGCATCAGCGTCAGGCCGCCCAGATCGACCAGCTCGGCACCGGCCGGGGCGGGGATTCCCTCGCCGACGATGCGGCCGTCGGCGACGGTGAGCGTCGTCGGAGCCGTCAGGGTGCCGCGGGCAAGGTCGGGGAGCCGCGCATTGGTGAAGACGGTGGGGCGCGTCACGGGCGTGCTCCGGGTAACCCGGTTCGCGCCATCGAACCGATCGGCCGACCATCGCACGGTCCGCTCCGGACCGTGTCCCCCGTCCGTGCGTCACTACCCCCGTAGAACACCTCGGCCTTCCCTTTCGCCTCTCACCAATTTTAGTAGCGGTAAACTTTCACATTGTCGACATAGAACATGCGATGCGGCGCCCCGCCCTCTCGTCAGAGGACCGGCGTCGCCCTAGCCCACCGGGTCGAGCCCGCACCAGTCGGCGACGAAGCCGGCGATCACCTCGGTGGTCCGCCTCAGGCTTTCGAGGTCGACGGCCTCGGACGGCGCGTGCATGCCGCGCGCGTGTCCGCCGTAGCAGAGGGCGGGAATGCCGTAGTAGAGGTCATAGAAGCGGGTATCGCTGGTGGCGGTCAGGGCGACCGACTCGAGCGGGCCGCCGAGAACGGCGGCATGGGCCCGGGCGAGGACCGCCTCGGCCTCGGTGCCGGGGCCGAAGACGTGGCCGTCGGCCTGAAAGCCGATCCAGCTCAGTGCCGGCACCGGCGTCCCCAGCCGGTCGGCACAGGCGGCCACCGCTGCCGCGACGCGGGCCCGCACCTCGGGCAGGGAATGGCCGGGCAGCACCGAGAGGCGGCACTCGAGTTCGCACCACGAGGGGACCGAGCCCAGCCAGTCGCCGCCACGGATCTTGCCGGGGTTGAACTTGACCGGGTTCTCGACGACGCCGAAATGGGGGTGGCTGCGCGCCTCGACATTGATCTGTGCCGTCAGCTGCTGCAGGGCGGCGATGTAGTCGGTGGCCGCAAGGATGGCGTGGGCGCCCGGGGCGGCGGCCGCCAGCACGTGCCCCGGCTGGCCCAGGATGCGCAGGCGGAACCAGACGGATCCCAGCTCGGCCCGGATGATCTTGTGCCCCATGCTCTCCGGGATCAGCGCGGCGTCGGCGCGATAGCCGCGCACCAGGGTCGAGAGCGCGCCGTTGCCGGTGCACTCTTCCTCGCTCACCGTCTCGACATGGACGGTCGCGGCCGGCACGTAGCCGAGGCGACGCAGGGCATCGAGGGCGAAGACCATGGCCGACACACCGCATTTCATGTCGGCGGCCCCGCGCCCGTGCATCCAGCCATCGACAATGCGCGGTTCGAACGGATCGTGCTCCCACAGCTCCGGCGCGCCGGTCGGAACGACGTCGATATGGCCCTGCAGGATCAGGCTGCGTCCGCGCGGCCGCGGGACCTGGTGCGTCGCCACCACCTGCACGGCCCTGGAGTAATCGGCATCGACGACCGGCGAATAGCCGGGGAGGCCCTCGATCGCCACCTCGTCCAGCGTGTAGCGATCGACCTGCCAGCCGCGCGCCGCGTACTCGGCCGCCAGCCAGTCCTGGCAGGCGGCCTCGTTGCCGCGCGTCGAGTCGAACCGCACGAGCGTCGCGAGCCACTCGAGCTGATCGGCAAAGCCTGCCGCCACGGCCTCGCCCAACTGCTGCCGATCGACGTTCATGCGCACGCTCCCCGGGGTTGTCGACATAGAAAATAACTTGCCGACGGGCTGGCAAGGGGTCTCGCTGCGGGGAATGCGGTGCGCGTTCCATTTTTAGTGTCGACAAACTGTCGGCTAAGCACTAGAGAGCCAGACGACGCCGGGCCCCGAGGTGCCATCCGAGCCGCCCGCCGCGCCTTTGCGATGCGAGGAGCAAGATGACCAAGTCGCCCTTCACCGGCAGCATTCCCGCCCTGATGACCCCCTGCCGTCCCGACCGCACGCCGGATTTCGACGCGCTGGTCCGCAAGGCCAAGGAACTCACCGGACTGGGCATGTCCGGCGTGGTCTATTGCGGCTCGATGGGCGACTGGCCGCTGCTCACCGATGCGCAGCGCATGGAAGGCGTCGAACGGCTGGTCAGGGCCGGCATCAAGGTCATCGTGGGCACCGGGGCGGTCAACACCAAGAGCGCCGTCGCGCACGCGGCGCATGCCGCCAGGGTCGGCGCCGCCGGCCTGATGCTGATCCCGCGCGTACTCTCCCGCGGCAGCTCGACGGCGGCGCAGAAGGCCCATTTCGAAGCGCTGCTCGGGGCCGCGCCGAACCTGCCCGCGGTGATCTACAACAGCCCGGTCTACGGCTTCGCGACGCGGGCGGAACTGTTCTTCGCGCTCCGCGAGAACCACCCCAACCTCGTCGGCTTCAAGGAGTTCGGCGGCGAGGACGACCTGAGCTATGCCGCCGAGCACATCACCTCCGGCAATCCGGAGCTGACGCTGATGGTGGGCGTCGACACGGCGGTCTACCACGGCTTCGTCGAGTGCGGCGCCGGCGGCGCCATCACCGGCATCGGCAATTGCCTGCCCCGCGAGGTGCTGCACCTCGTCGCGCTGTGCCAGAAGGCGCAGCAGGGCGACGCGGTGGCCCGCCGCAAGGCCAAGGAACTGGAAGAAGCGCTGATGGTGCTCTCGACCTGGGATGCCGGCACCGACCTGGTGCTCTACTTCAAGTACCTGCTGTTCCTCGACGGCGGGGCGGAATACGAGCTGCATTTCAACCCCGAGGACGAGCTGAGCCCGACCCAGAAGGCGTTCGCGGCAGCGGCCCTGAAGCGCTTCCGCACCTGGTACGCCGGCTGGTCGGCCCAGTAGACCGGGCCGACAGCGGGCGGCCGTCAGGCCTCGTAGCCATAGACTTCTCGCGCCCGCTCGGGCGTGATCAGTCCGTTCTTGATGTCCATCGCCACGAGGGCGCGATCGCGCGTCCTGGGGTCGCCGATGCCGCCGCCATTGCCGGTGACGACCCGGATCACGTCATCGGTATGGGTGGTGAGCCCCGAGACGAAGGAATAGCGCTGGTCGGTGCCGTCCCTGCCCAGGTGGCGCACGTAGTTGGGGCTGCCCTCGCGCCCGCCGTCCAGGGCCCAGGCGGGGAATTTCGAGCGGGTGTAGCCCATGGTCAGGAAGCCGTTGTCGGCGCGCAGACGGTAATCCATGACGATGCCGCGGCCGCCGCGGTACCTGCCCTCGCCGCCCGGCTCGAGATTGAGCTCCATGCGATCGACATAGAGCCCGTTGCGCGCCTCGTTGATCTCGGCGGGGCAGTTGAAGGTCTCGCCGTGAAAGCCGCAGAACATGGCGCTGTTGCCGTCGCGGCCGCGGGTGCCGCCCCAGCCGCCGATCTGCGGCTCGATGATGGTGTACTGCCGGCCGGTATCGGGATGGACGCCGCCGATGAAGGTGCCGCAGACCGAGGCGAAGTGTCCTGCCGCCAGCCGATCCGGCATGTGCGGGGCGAGGCAGCGCCAGATCAGGTCGTACACGCGCAGCAGGACCTCGTAGTAGAAGCCGATCGGCGCCGGCTCGGTGGCCTCGAAGACCGAGCCGGGTCGGGTCAGCAGCCGGATCGGCCGGAACGAGCCCTCGTTGGCCGCCGAATAGGGATCGGTCAGCGACTTGACGATCAGCTGGGCGGCGACCATCACGCCGTCGCGGCTGGTGTTGACCGGATTGCGGGCCTGGTCCGGATTGTCGCGCAGGTCGACGACGAAGGCCTCGTCCGAGATGGTGACCTTGACGTTGA
>NZ_JAYRYM010000303.1:0-3904 GCF_041917035.1 Devosia sp.
GCGGTGCCGAGCGTTGCGAGCGTATAGCCGGTGCCGGCCAGCAGGATGACGACGATGAAGCCCGAGGCGACGAGGATCGGGAAGTCGTCGGGCTTGATACGGGCGAGCAGACTGGCCACGACGGGAGCTCCTAGCGGAAGAGTTCGAGACGGTTCTTGACCCGGAGGGCCCGCACGGCGCCCAGGCTCACCGCGGCCAGCAGCACCACGCCCTCGACGAGGGGCTGCAGCAGCGGGTCGATCGACAGAATCCGGAAGTAGAACGAGATGGCCCTGAGGATCAGCGCGCCGATCAGCGCCCCGATGGCCGTGCCGATGCCGCCGAGCAGCGACACCCCGCCCAGCACCACCGCAGCGATCGAGTTGAGCGTATAGGCGCCGGCCTGCGGAATGTCGGCATTGCCCGAGCCGGTCTGGATGGCGAGGTAGAGCCCGGCGCAGCCGGCAAAGAACCCGGCGAGGGTGAAGGCCGCCAGCTTGGCGCGGTTGATCGGCAGGCCGCTCATGTAGGCGGCGCCCTCGGCCGAGCCGATGGCGTAGATGGTGCGGCCGGTGACGGTGCGCTTGAACGGCACCCAGACGAGCAGCGCCACCACGACGAGGATGAGCAGCGGCACCGGCACCCAGCCGATCGGCTGCAGCCAGGCCGCGTCGCCGTCGTCGAACAGGTGATAGGTCTCGGCCAGGTCGCGCAGCGAGTTGGTGGCGGCCCAGTTGAGGTCGAGGTCGACGTCGCCGCCCGGCTTGGGGCGGATCAGCAGCGCCAGTCCGATCGCCACCGCGCCGGTGGCCAGCGTCACGATGATCGGCTGCAGCCGGCCATAGACGACGATCAGCCCGTTGACGAAGCCGAAGGCGGTGGCGGCGCCGAGGGTGACGAGGCAGCCCAGCAGCATGCGCAGCGGATCCCCGTTGACCAGTTCGCTGGCGATGCAGGCGGCCAGCGTCATCACCGCGCCGACCGACAGATCGAGGCCGCCGGCCAGCACCGGGACCGCCTGGGCCATGGCGACGAAGGCGAGCGCCACCGATTCGTTGGCGTTGGCGATCAGCACATTGGTGGTGAAGCCGCGCGGGTGCAGGAAGTTGTAGGTGATGTAGAGCAGGGCGAAGAGCACGATGGCGCCGTAGAAGCCCCGGTTCTGCTTGAACGAGGTCTCGAGCGCCGAGGCCCGGCGCTGGCCCTGGGTGGTGGCAGACATGGCGCTCATCAGGCGACCGCCTCCCTCTTGGCATCGGGGGTGTGGATGTTGAGCGAGGCCGAGATGATCGCCTCCTCGGTGATCTGGTCGCCGTCCAGTTCGGTGACGATGCGGCCGCCATACATCACCGAGACGCGGTCGCAGCAGCCGATCAGTTCGGCATAGTCGGTCGAGTAGAACAGGATGGCGTTCCCCCGGTCGGCGAGGTCGCGCATCAGCCGGTAGAGTTCCTGCTTGGTGCCGACGTCGATGCCGCGGGTCGGGTCGTTGAGCAGGATCACTTCGGGGTCGGTCATCAGCCACTTGGCGATCACCACCTTCTGCTGGTTGCCGCCCGACAGCGTGGCCACCGCGTCTTCCGGTCGCCCGACCTTGATCTGGAGCCGCTTGATGGCGTCCTCGACGGCGGCCCTGGCCCGGCCCGGATCGATGAACGGGCCGGAGGAGACCTTGTCGTAGGAGGCGGCGAGCAGGTTGTCGGCAATCGACATGGGCAGCATCAGCCCCTCGGTCTTGCGATCCTCGGGCACCAGCGCGATGCGCTTGTCGCCGCCCTTGGCTTCGGCCGGCGAGCCGGTGAGGCCGTTGCCCGCGCCGATCCGCACCTCGCCGCCGACGCCCTTCAGCACGCCGAACAGCGCCAGCAGCAATTCCTTCTGGCCCTGCCCGTCGAGGCCGCCGAGGCCGACGATCTCGCCCTTGCCGACCTTCAGGTCGACGCCGTTCAGCCGGTTCTCCCACCTGAGCCCGGAGATCGACAGGTGCGCGGGCCGCTGCTGCGGCGCCGGCTTGGGCGGGAACTGGTGCTCGACGTCGCGGCCGATCATCAGCTTGACGATGTCGGACTGGCTGCGTTCGCCCTTCCTGAACGTCTCGATGTGGCGGCCGTTGCGGAACACCGACAGCGTGTCGCACAGCGCCTCGACCTCGTGCATGCGGTGCGAGATGAACAGCATGCCGGTCCCGGACTCGCGCAGGTCCGCCAGCACCTTGTAGACGGTCTCGACGTCGCGGCTGGTGAGCGCCGACGTCGCCTCGTCGAGGATCAGCAGCTTGGGCGCCTTGCCCAGCGCCTTGGCGATCTCGACCATCTGCCGGCGGCTGAGCGACAGGTCGCGCACCAGGGCGCGCGGATCGACGTCCTCGCAGTGGATGCGCGCCAGCAGTTCCTCGGCGCGCTGCCGCTGCGCCCGGCGGTCGATCAGGCCGAAGCGACGGGGCGGATCGGCGATCGAGATGTTGTCGGCCACCGTCAGGTCCGGCATCAGGCTGAGTTCCTGGAAGACGCAGACGATACCGTTGCGCACGGCCTCGGACGGGCTGACGAAATGCTCCTTCCGACCCTCGACGGTGAGGTCGCCGACCGTCGGCGTCACCACGCCGGCCATGATCTTGATCAGGGTGGACTTGCCGGCGCCATTCTCGCCCAGGACGGCGTGGATGGTGCCTCGGCGGCAGGCGAAGTCGACATTCTCGAGGGCCCGGACGCCGGCATAGAACTTGGAAACGCCGGACAGCTGGACGAAGGGGGAATCGGTGCTCATGGGGCCGGTTTCAGGTCCAGAAGGGAGTGCCCGGCGGGCGGGGGCAGGGTGCCGGCACGCGGCCGGCACCCCGTTTGTGCGCGTGCGTTACTGCACGTTCTCTTCGGTCTGGGCCATGATGGCCGGACCCGAGATGTTCACGCCGCAGGGCGGGAACTCGTTCACCGTGAAGAAGTTGTCGGGCAGGTCGGTCCAGAAGTTCACGCCGTCCTGCAGGCCGGTGTAGTCGACGGCCGGCAGCGGCACCGAGATCAGCTGCGGCATGACGTTGCCCTCAAGCGCGGCGATCGCCGCCTTGATCGAGATGGCGACGAGGCCGGGCGACTGGCCGATCGAGAGGCCCTTGAGGCCGTCGGCGGAGTGCTTGGCGACGAGCTTGCGGAAGCCGTTCTCGGCTTCGCCGCCGATCGGCACCATCGGGTGGCCGGCATCGATCAGCGCCTGCACGGTGCCGGTCGAGCCGCCCTGGGTGATCACGGCGTCGAAGGTGCCGTGCACGGCGAGGGCGTCGGCGGTCACCTTCTGGGCGGTGCCGTCATCCCAGTTGCCCACCACCTGGACGATTTCCCACGGGCCGGCGCTGGCATCGAAGATCTCGTGGATGCCGATCGAGCGGTCGCGGTCCACCGAGTTGCCGGCGAGGCCGCGCACTTCGAGGATCTTGCCCGAGGTCTTGCCGGTCGCCTCGAGTTCCTTGAGCACGAAGCGGGCCCACTGGCGGCCCATCTCGAGCTGGTCCTCGTTGACCTGCATGACGGTGTCGGTGTCGAGCACGTTGTCGAACGGCACCAGCACGACATTCTCGCGGTCGGCGAGACGGATGACGCGGTCGAAGCCTTCCGGCGCCACGGCGATGGTGACGATGGCGTCGAAGCCCTGGTTGATGAAGTCCTCGATGGCGCCCAGCTGTGCCGGGGCGTCGGTGCCGGTCGAGACCACCTTGAACTCGGCGATCTTGTCCTTGATCGCCGGGTCTTCGACGAAGGCCTTGGCGGTCTTGATCATCTGGATGCGCCAGGTGTTGCCGACGAAGCCGTTGACCACGGCGATGCGGTACGGACCGTCCTGCTTCTCCCACTGGAAGTACTTGGTGTCGGCGCTCCAGGGCGCGAAGCAGGCCGGCTCGGCGCCGGGGCCGGAGACCACCGCGGGTCCGGCA
>NZ_JAYRYM010000304.1:0-3896 GCF_041917035.1 Devosia sp.
TCGTCCGGCGTCTGGAACGCGTCGGAGTAGACGTAGCCGCAGCCGAAGCGGAACTGGGTCGGGATCTGCCACATCCAGCCCGCTTCGTGCGCCCAGGCCCGGGTGTAGTTCGGAATCTCGTCGCCCGGCTTGATGTCGAGCCAGAAGGGCAGGGCCCGGTTGACCGGCAGCTCATGCGCATAGCTGATCCAGGGCGCGTCGAGTTCACCCACGATCAGGCGCTTCCTGAACCCGGTCGCATCGATGAAGAAATCACCGGCAAGCCGCTCGCCATCCTCGAACAGCACCGCCGTCACATCGCCGGTCTCGGCATGGCGCTCGACCCCGGTCAGCACGTTGTCGACGATCGCGACGCCGTCCGACTTCGACTTCAGGAACTTGCCCACCAGCGACTGGTCGAAGTGATAGGCCGGCAGGAACGGGCCGAGCGGCAGCAGCGAGCCGTCGTCCTTCAGCGCCCACGGCGCCTTCTTCTTTTCGAGCAGGGGACCGAACAGGTGCATGTCCTGCACCCTGTGCCCGGCCGAGACGGCATAGACGTTGAGATAGTCCGACGGCGCTCCGGCTGGCGGCTGCACCACCATGTGCGGATCGTCGATCGGCCCGTAGTAGGTGAAGCCCTTCCGCCGCCAGTCCTCGTGCCGGATACCGAGCTTGTAGGTCGCCTCGGTCTTGCGGAAGAACTCGAAGATGTCGATGTTGAAGTGTCTGAGGAACACGTGAAACGCCGCCGTCGTCGCCTCGCCCACGCCGACCGTCGGGATCTTCGTCGACTCGACCACGCTCACCCGCGCGTCGAGCTTCAGCCGCCGGATCGAATCCTGGATGATGAACGCTGCGATCCATCCAGCCGTCCCGCCGCCCACGACGACGAAATGCGCTTGCCTGGCCATGCTCTCCTCCGCTCCCCGGCAAGGACTAGAGGGCAGCGCGCATGGGCGTGCAAGCAGCGAAAGCAGACGGAAAGTCCGGAAAGCTAAGGAGGCCTACGGAGAAGGCGGCGGGACGCTCTGTCCCTCAAGAGCCCGGTCAAGTCTCGCAACCAGTTCTTTCGAGAACTCCTGCAGGTTCACGAAGAGGCCCGCGTCCGGGAAGACGTCCTTCTTGTCGGTTGTGCGCAGCGCCCTAATCACCGGACCCTGGTCGCCTCCATATCCGAAACTGCTTAAGAGCACCCCACTGCCGCTGCGATCAACGTGCTCAATCAGCTTGTTGCGAACATCCCTCACTCCCACTGGTTTGAAAGGGCCGATGCTCATGAGTTCGCTGGTGGCCCCAGCGCAGCGCCAGGCGATCAAGTAGGTGCACTCAGTGATGATCTCCAGCTCGTCTTCAAGTGGGCCGAGACGCGTTCCGACTTCTGCACCGTGCTCATTGACCCAGGCATGAAACTCATCCGGCGACAAACCACTTGGCGGTCGCTGCACAGACGCGACCTGCCCAAGCAGTTCGACCGCTCTCCCTAGCAACCAGATGGTTTGACGAAGCCGCTTGTACGCCTCAATGCCGATTTCGTTCTTCGTGCCATTGAACTGGATGTCTGCCCACCGGTAGTAGTCCAGGAGCCTGCTGTAAGCGGCCTCCATCAGTCTGATGGTCGTCTCGCCAGATGCCTTCCCAAGGTCAGAGACCTTCGTCAATTCCGCCTCCCCGCGAAACAGCTCAGCATACCGCCAAGCGGCAATCTGCTTTGCCCATTTGCCTTCTGGCTCCGACGAGGGCCTGTTCGCGCCTACCCGATCACCCGCCAGTGCTCCTCGCGCGGCGCCGTCGGGCGGAAATCGTAGCGCGCCTTGCCGAGCGCGTGCAGCGTCGCCCGCTCGATCAGTGAGAACTCCTCCGGATTGTCGCGGTTGAGGTTCATCGGCTCCCTGAGCACCACGGGCGGGTTGGTCATGAAGCGGACATTGCCGGAGTGGTTGTTCGATGATGCGTGCAGCATGAAGGGATGCAGGATGATGAAGTCGCCGGTCTCGCCGGTGACCTCGACGAACTCCTGGCACTGCGCGATCAGTTCCCCGAACGCGTCGCCGTCATTGGCGACCCCCTCGGGATGCTCGGCGAGGTACTTCGCCACCACCTTGATCGAGTCCGGCGCAATGAAGGTTCCGCCGCCCTGGTGCACGACGTCCGACCAGTAGACGATGGTCAGCAGGCCCTGTTCGCGGCTGTCGAGGAAGTGACGGAAGAAGCTGCCGTCCTTGTGCCAGCCGCCGGCCTCGACGGAGGGCCTGATCCACGGCTTGTCGGCGCCGCGCCGGAAGTTGACGACGAAGGCATCCGACCATTCCGTCGAGTCGATGGTGGTGAAGTGCTGCGATTCGATTTCCATCACGCGATGGTCGATGCGATCCTCGCCGCCGGTCACGTCGCAGAGCGCGCCCCAGGCCCTGGGCGAGATGTCCTTGATCGCCGCGATATTGTGCCGGTCCATCCAGACGATGTCCTTGGTCCAGGTCGAGCGATCCTGCGGATCGTAGCCCAGCCGGGCATAGGCCTCGTCGGTCCAGCGCTTCGCGAGGTTGCGATCGAGGCAACCCTTGATGCGGACGTAGCCGCGCTCGATGAAGTGTTGGGCCTCGTCGGGGGTGAGGACCTGAAACTGCTTGGCGACCATGTCGCTGACGTCCTTTGCTGCGGGCTGGCGGCGACCGGATCGGCCACCGGGCCGATGGATAGCGTCCCGGCCGGGGACGCGGCAAGCTGCTCTATCGGATCACCGTGCCCGCCTCGTCGAAGCGGTAGATGAAGCGGTCGTGCGACGGGCTGATCCACAGGGTGGATCCGGTGTCGTGGTACACCTCGCCGAACAGCCGCACGGTGACCATCCCCGCGGCTTCTGTGGAGAGATAGACATTGGTGTCGGCGCCGAGGTGCTCGACATGCTCGACGCGGCCCGGCCAGCGCCCGCCGTCCTTGGCCAGCAGCAGATGCTCGGGGCGGATGCCGACGGTCGTCGCGCCACCCACTCCCAGCGCTCCGGCATCGAGCAGGTTCATCTGCGGCGAGCCGATGAAGCCGGCGACGAACAGGTTGGCCGGATTGTTGTACAGCTCCATCGGCGAGCCGATCTGCTCGATCCGCCCGGCATTCATCACCACGATCTTGTCGGCCAGCGTCATCGCCTCGACCTGGTCGTGCGTCACGTAGATCATCGTCGCCTTGAGGTCGCGGTGCAGCTTGGCGATCTCGAGGCGCGTGTGCACGCGCAGCGCCGCGTCGAGGTTGGAGAGCGGCTCGTCGAACAGGAACAGCTTGGGTTCCCGCACCACCGCCCGCCCGATGGCGACGCGCTGCCGCTGCCCGCCGCTCAGCTCCGCCGGCCGGCGCTTGAGGTAGGGATCGAGCGCCAGCATGCGCGAGGCCTCCGCCACCTGCTTCTCGATCTGCTCGTGCGGCGTGCCGGCCTGCTTGAGCCCTGCCGACATGTTGTCCTTCACCGTCAGGTGCGGGTAGAGCGCGTAGGTCTGGAACACCATGGCAATGCCGCGCTTGGCGGGCGGCACCGCGTCGACCCGCTCGCCGTCGATGCGGATTTCGCCTCCCGTCGCGTCCTCGAGCCCCGCGATGATCCTCAGCAGCGTCGACTTCCCGCACCCGGACGGCCCGACGAAGATGACGAACTCACCGTCCTCGACCTCGAGATTGATGTCGTGCAGCACCTTGGTGGCGCCGAAGGCCTTGTTGACGTGGTTGATCTGCAGGGAGCCCATGTCAGTCCTTCTCCGTCTCGAAAGCCGCGGCGGCGGCACACCCCTCCCCAACCCTCTCCGTCGAGGGGAGGGTGCCCGCAGCGGTGTGTGGGGAGATGTTGCCACGAACGCGGAGCGGCACCTCCCCCTTGACGGGGGAGGATGGGAGGGGGTGGACCCCAGGCTCGAAATCGAAATGGTTCA
>NZ_JAYRYM010000305.1:0-3853 GCF_041917035.1 Devosia sp.
TCACCCTTCTCCCGCCGTATTGAGCGAAGCCCCGCCCCGGCCGGAACGGCGTTGCCTCCACCGACGCAGCATCCGACCGGGCATACCGAGGGGTACCTGCTGATGCGCCGCCCGGTGGCGGCACCGCTCCCCGACTCGCCGCTGCCCGGCGGGGTCTCTGTCGGGCCGTTGCAGGCGGCAGATGCGGCAGCCGTTCATCGGCTGCTGCAACAGGCCTATGCGAACGGCCACGGCAGCGTACCGGAGAACACCCTGGGCTGGTGGAACGCGCTCCTCGCCGACAGCGAGTACGAACGCGATCTCGCCGTGGTCGCCCGCTCGGAGGGCTCGGTCGTCGGCTTCTGCCTCTGCTGGAACTCGGGGTTCGTCAAGGACCTCGCCGTCGACGCCGCCTGGCGGCACCGGGGCCTGGGCGCCGCGCTGCTGTCCCGCGCCATCGAGGCCCTCGCCCGCAGAGGGATCGACGAGGTGGCGCTCAAGGTCGACATCTACAACGCCCCGGCCCAGCGCCTCTACCGCCGCTTCGGCTTCGCCACAGCGGCCTAGCGACCCGGCCCGCGCTCCTCGGGCCCGGGCCCCGGCACGTCCTCCGCCGCCGGCATGGCGAACGGTCGCTCCGGAGGAATCCGGCCCATCACCAGGACGATGACCGAACGCGGCGGCAGCGTGGCCGCGCGGTCGGCCAATGGCAGCACCGCCCGGTCGTCCGACACGAGGCCGACCGTCCAGTAGCCCTCCGGGAGCCGTGCCAGAACCGGTTCGATCCGCCTGTTGAACCACACGATCAGGTCCTCCGCGTCGTGCTGCAGCCGCATGCCGAGCACCGAGGCGGAGGCATCGTTCCAGTCGCCGCCGGTCATCTCCCGCCCATCCGGATGCAGCCAGGTCACGTCCCGCACCCCGTTTCTCGCATGACCGGAGAGGAAGTGGTCGCGCGTCAGGACGGGATGCCGCTTGCGGAACGCGCTGAGCTCCGCAACGAAGTCGACCAGCGTTGTGTCTGCCCGCTCCCAGTCGAGCCAGGTGATCTCGTTGTCCTGCGCGTAGGCGTTGTTGTTGCCCCGCTGCGTCCGCCCGAACTCGTCTCCCTGCTGCAGCAGCGGCAGCCCGCGGCTGAGGAACAGTGTGGCCAGCAGGGCCCTGACGTCGCGGCGCCGCGCCGCGTTGACCGCCGGGTCGTCGGTCGGCCCCTCGACACCGCAGTTCCACGATTGATTGTTGCTGTGCCCGTCGCGGTTGCCCTCGCCATTGGCCTCGTTGTGCTTGTCCAGATAGGAGACCAGATCGGTGAGCGTGAAGCCGTCATGCACGGCGAGCAGGTTCACCCCGGCACTGGGCCGCCGACCGGCGAAGTTGAAGATCTCCGCCGAGCCCGAGACCTTGCCGGCCAGGGCGCCGATCTTGCCCTGGTCGCCGCGCCAGAACGAGCGCACATCGTCGCGATAGGTGTCGTTCCACTCGCGAAACTCCTTGCCGAACTGACCCAGCTGATAGCCGCCCGGACCGGGGTCCCACGGCTCCGCGACGAGGATCGCCTTGCCGATCACCGGGTCGGACTTGATCATCCGCAGCATCTGCGCGTTCGCGTTGAACCCCGGCTCCCTGCCGAGGACCGGCGCGAGATCGAACCGGAAGCCGGAAACGCCCATCTCATCGATCCAGTAGCGCAGGCTCTCCAGCACCAGGCGCTGTGTTGCCGGATGATCGCAACGCAGCGTGTTGCCGGTTCCGGTATCGTTGACGAGGCGCTGCCGGCCGTCCACTTCGACATGCCGATAGTACGTCCGTGCATCGAGCCCCTTGAGGCTGAGGATCGGTCCGTCCGCGTCGCCCTCCCCGGTGTGATTGTAGACGACGTCGAGGATCACCGAGATACCCGCCCGGCGATAGGCGTCGGTCATGGTGCGCAACTCCCGCGGACCGTGCGGCGCGAGGCGGGGATCGACGGCGAAGTAGCACACCGGGTTGTAGCCCCAGGCGTTGGTCAACCCCAGTGCCGGCAGGTGCCCATCGTCGACGAAGGCGGCGATCGGCATCAGTTCGACCGTATCGACGCCCAGATGGTGGAGGTGCTCGATGACGCTCGGCGCCGTCAGCCCGGCAAGGGTGCCGCGCAGCGGCCCCCGCACCGAGGGGTGCCGCATGGTATAGCCGCGCACGTTGAGTTCGTAGAACAGCGTCGGGTGCTTGCGGCGCGGCAGCAGCCTGTCGTTGTCGGCGCCGACCGCGATGGCCCTGGGGATGAGCGGCGCCGTATCGACGGCCTGCCCGCGCGGCAGGCACAAGTGCGGCGAGCGCACGAAGACGCGGTCGAGGCGCCGGGCATAGGGGTCGACGAGCAGCCGGTTGGGGTCGAAGAGGTAGCCCTGCCCGGGATCGTAGCGGCCTTCGGCGCGCAAGCCGTAGCGGGTGCCCTCGCCGAGCCCTGCCACCAGCGCGTGGTGAACATGCCCGTCATGCCCGTCGAGCTCGATCCGCGCCACCTCGTTGTCGAGCGCGTCGTAGATGCAGACCCAGAGCGCCGACGCCGTCTCGGAATAGACGGCGAAGTTGATCCCCTCTTGGGTGATGGTCGCGCCAAGTCTCGCGGCGCTGCCGCCACCGCGCACCTGTTCCGGTTTCAATGCAGGGGCATCCTCAGGTGATGACGCTGGGCGCCTCTCGGCCGGTCCGCTCCCGGATCCCGGCGACGCTGTCGGCTAGGGCGATGAGGGGGGCGAGGGCGACCTGGGTATCGAGGTCGTGCTGCCCGTGCGGCGGCTCGTAGCGCTCGAGGTAGACGCGCAGCGTGGCCCCGACCGTCCCGGTGCCGCTCAGCCGCACCACGATCCGGCTGCCATCGGCAAAACCGATGCGGACACCCTGCTTGCCGCTGGTCGAGCCATCCACCGGATCCAGATACGCGAAGTCGTCGGCGTAGACGACGTCCCGTCCCTCGAGGCGCTGTCCGACCAGCCCCGGCAGTTTCGACCGGAGCGCATCCATCAGTTCGGCGGCCGCCCCGGCCTCGACCTCGTCGTAGTCATGCCGGGTGTAGTAGTTCCGCCCATAGGTCGCCCAGTGGTCGGTGACGATGGCATCGACGCTCTGCCCGCGCGCGGCCAAGACGTTCAGCCAGAGCAGCACGGCCCAAAGCCCGTCCTTCTCCCGCACGTGATTGGAACCGGTGCCGGCGCTCTCCTCGCCGCAGATGGTCACCCGCCCGGCATCGAGCAGATTGCCGAAGAACTTCCAGCCCGTCGGCGTCTCGTGCATCTCGATGCCGAGCTTGTCGGCCACCCGGTCGGCCGCGCCGCTGGTCGGCATCGACCTGGCGATGCCGGCGATGCCGGCGACGTAGCCGGGCGCGAAAGAGGCGTTCGCCGCCAGAATGGCGAGCGAGTCCGAGGGGGTGACGAACCGGCCGCGCCCGATGATCAGGTTGCGGTCGCCGTCGCCGTCCGATGCGGCGCCGAAATCCGGTGCATCGGGCCCCATCATCAGGTCGAACAGCGGCCGGGCGTAGACGAGGTTGGGGTCCGGGTGGCCACCGCCGAAATCCGGCGAGGGCGTGCCGTTGACCACCGTCCCCGCCGGGGCGCCCAGCAGGCCCTCGAGGATGCGATGCGCATAGGGACCGGTAACGGCGTGCATGGCGTCGAAGCGCATGGAAAAACCCGCCTCGAACATCGCCCGGATGCGATCGAAGTCGAACAGCGTCTGCATCAGCGCGGCATAGTCGGCGACGGGGTCGATGACCTCGACGACCATGCCGGCCGAATGATGCGTGCCGATCGCATTGAGATCGACGTCCGGCGCATCCACCGTCAGGTAGCGCGCGATGGCCTTGCTGCGGGCGAACATCGCGTCGGTG
>NZ_JAYRYM010000306.1:0-3811 GCF_041917035.1 Devosia sp.
ATCACTCGCAGACGCGAACCGTGCGGCGCTCCGGGCCGTAGGGGCCGTCGACCCAGCGGCGGGTCAGGTAGCACTCGGAGGCATAGGCCCGGGAGTTGGCGGCGGCGATGGCGCCACCCACGACGAGGCCGGTGGCCAGCGCCCCGACGCCCCAGCCGATGTGGCGGCGATGCCACGGGCCGGCTTCGGCCTGGGAGGAGACGCCGACCGACAGGGTCGCGACGGCGAGGGCGGCGATGGCGAGGGTCTTGATGCGGTTCATGGCGGTGTCCCCTTTGGATCTCTTGGGGCTCCAGCGCCCCTGATATCCATGGGTCGCGCCGGTCCTGAGAAAGGTTCGGGCTACCGGGAAGAAAAATCGTCGAGCTCAGGCGGGCGGCGCGGCGACCATGGCCGCCGACCCCGACAGGGATGCCCGGAGTTCGTCCGCCACGATGTCGAAGGCGAGCCGGATGCGTGAACTCGTGTGGAGTTCGCGATGGGTGACGAGCCAGAGCGGAACAGGAACGGCTGGCTGGTCGGGAAGCAACCGGACGAGCCCTGGAAGACTCTCGGCCACCTGCTGCAGCATCATGCCGACGCCGAGACCGTTGCGCAGCATCTCCCACAGCACCATCGCATTGTCGCAGATGATCCGGCATTGGCCCGGTGCGACGGGGAGGCCCCATTCCGTCAGTTGAGCGACGAAGCGGTCGACCGGATCGAAAGCCAGAATGTCGGCGTCTGCCAGATCGGCCGCCGAGTGTGGGGCTGTGTGGCGAGAGACCCAGCCCTCCGACGCATAGAGATGCGCCGACATCTCGCCGATCAGGCGACCGATGAGTTCAGGCTCGGTCGGCCGCACATGGCGGATGGCAATATCGGCTTCACGGCGCCTGAGGTCGCTCAGCCGGTCGGTGGCGATGACGGTGACGACGAGTTGCGGCGCTTGCCGGCGCAGGCGTGCGACGATCGCCGGAAGGAAGTGCACCGACACGACATCGGTCGCGGAGATGGTCACGCCTCCCGACAGGTCCTCCGACTGACCGGCAGCCGCAAGCGCCAGGGATTCGGCCGCCGCCGCCATGGCGCGGGCATGGTCGAGCAGCCCCACCCCGACGGCCGTGATGACCAGGCGCCGGCCGATGCGCTCGAACAGCGTGACGCCCAGGGCGGTCTCCAGGGCAGCGATCTGGCGCGACAGGGTGGGCTGGGTCAGATCAAGCTTGCGGGCGGCCGCCGACAGGGAGCCCGCCTCGGCCGTTGCGCTGAAGGCCCTGAGAAGATTCCAGTCCGGCGTGATCATGCATCCACGTATAATCCTGCTGCATTCCTGCGCAATTCCGAATGTTCTCGCATGTGGTAGGTGCTGCATCCCTGAAGGAGAGCACCATGTCGGACAGGTCTGCCAGCGCAAGGTTCTGGGATCGAACCGCCCGCAAATATGCCGCGGATCCGATCAGGGATCTGGCCGGCTACGAGCGCACACTCGCCCGCGCGCGCGAATGGCTCGATCCGTCCGACAGCGTGCTGGAGATCGGCTGCGGCACCGGAACGAGCGCGCTGCGCCTCGCACCCTCCGTTAAACGCATCATCGGCACCGATCTCTCGACGGAAATGATCGCCATCGCCAGGGAGCGGGCTGCGACCGCGAATTGTCCCAACGCGTCCTTCGAGGTCGCGTCCGCCGGCGAGCCCATTTCTGCAGCAGAGCCCAGCGACGCCGTTCTGGCCTTCAACCTTCTGCACCTCGTGCCGGATCGCCACGCAGTGCTCGGCGGGATCCGTCAGTCACTGAAGCCCGGCGGCCTGTTCATCTCCAAGACGCCCTGCCTCGCCGAGATGAACCCGCTGATCCGCCTCGCCATCCCCGTCATGCAGGTCATCGGCAAGGCGCCCTACGTCTCATGCTTCTCGGCCGGGCAGCTCGAGGACGACATGGTGGCGGCCGGATTCGTCATCGAGGAACGTGACCGCCACGGGTCGGGCAAGCGCGACCCGCGGCTCTTCGTCGTGGCGCGGCGCCCCCTGTTGGAACAGCAGGGCTAGACCGCGCTCCCGGGCGTCAGTGCTTGGGCGGCCAGGGCGTCTCCTCGACCGGAGTCAGCGGTCCCTTGCCGTCGGCCCAGGAGACAAGGTTGTCCACGACGAGCTGGGCCATGGCGTTGCGGGTGTGCACAGAGGCCGACCCGACATGGGGGAAGAGCACGACATGGTCCATGGCGATCAGCTCTGACGGCACGCGCGGCTCGTCCTCGAAGACGTCGAGGCCGGCGGTCCGGATGGTCTTCGCCTTCAGCGCCTGGACCAGCGCCGCCTCGTCGACCACCGAGCCGCGGCCGACATTGATCAGGATGCCGTCGGGGCCGAGGGCCTCCAGCACCTCGCGGTTGACGATCTTGTTGGTGGAGGCGCCGCCGGGAGCCACGATCAGCAGCACGTTGACGTCCTTCGCCATGTCCACCAGCGAGGCGTAGTAGCGGTAGGGCACGTCCTTCTGCTCGCTGCGACCGTGGTAGACCACCGGCACGTTGAAGGCATCGAGGCGACGGGCAATGGCCTTGCCGATGCGTCCGAGGCCCAGGATGCCGACCTTGCGGTCGCGCAGCGTGCCCGACAGCGGATAGGGCTTCTCCAGCCACTTGCCGGCACGCAGGTAGCGGTCCGTCTGCGGCAGTTCCCGCACCGTGCAGAGCAGGAGGCCGAGCGCCGTGTCGGCGACCTCCTCGTTGAGCACGTCCGGCGTATTGGTGACGACGATGCCGTTCTGGCCCGCCCAGGTCGCGTCGATGTGATCATAGCCGACACCGAAGGACGAGACGATCTTCACGCCGGGGAAGCGCCCCATCAGCGCGGGATCGCACGGCACGTGGCTGCCCGAGGCGATGGCGACGACCGAGGGGGCGAGCTTTCGCAGGAAGGCTTCCTTGTCGTCCGCGAGCCAGAGCCTGTGCACGACGAACCGCTGCTCCAGCTGGTCCTGGATCATCTGCATCATCGGGCCCGTCATCAGCAGGTCGGGCTTGGTCATGGGTCGTCTCCTCGGGGGTCTCGGCTTGGCGGTTCACAGGGAGACTGACGCGTTTCCGCGCAGTTTCAACCGATTGAATTTCAGCCATGCCAAGTCGTGATCACACTTGATTTCCGATTTTCGCATGCCACACTGGCCGCCGAACAACAGCCAGTCGCCGCATCCGCTCCACCGGACCGGATCGCAGAGCCCAGGTCAAGGGCCGGCGCAGGGCAGGGTCGTGTCGACCCCAGGGAGGAATGTGAATGGCATCCGTCGACATCCGCGACGTGCGCAAGTCTTTCGGCACGACCGCCATCATCCACGGCGTTTCCGTGCCGATCGCCGACGGCGAATTCGTCGTGCTGGTCGGCCCGTCCGGCTGTGGCAAGTCGACGCTGCTGCGCATGATCGCCGGCCTCGAGAACATCACCGGCGGCGAGATCGCCATCGGCGATCGCGTGGTGAACAACGTGCCTCCGAAAGAGCGCGACATCGCCATGGTGTTCCAGAACTACGCGCTCTATCCGCACATGACGGTGGCCGACAACATGGGCTTCTCGCTGAAGCTCCGGAACGCTCCGCAGAGCGAGATCGACACCAAGGTGAAGCGTGCAGCCGAGATCCTCAACCTCGGACCGCTGCTCGAACGCTTTCCCCGCCAGCTGTCCGGCGGCCAGCGCCAGCGCGTCGCAATGGGCCGCGCCATCGTCCGCGACCCGCAGGTCTTCCTCTTCGACGAGCCGCTGTCGAACCTCGACGCCAAGCTGCGCGTCGCCATGCGCACCGAGATCAAGGAGCTGCACCAGCGGCTCAAGACCA
>NZ_JAYRYM010000307.1:0-3797 GCF_041917035.1 Devosia sp.
ATCGCCCGTCCGGGGCTGGCCCCTTCCGACAACGACAGGAACGGCCTGTGGGTGTCGCCGCGGCCCGCAGGCCAATTGGCAGTGATCGCCCGCGATGCGTTCGAGGGGGCGTTCTTCGCGCGGATGCTGCGTTCACAAGGTCTGGACGTCGTCTCGATGGTGCCGGACCGAGCGCCGTTCACGCTCGACGGCTGGCTCCGGTTCGATGGAATCGTGCTGCTCGATGTGCCCGCCATTGCGCTCAATACCGCACAGCACCGCCAGATCGAAATGGCAGTGAACGAGCACGGGCGCACCCTGCTGCTCACCGGCGGCCCCAACAGCTTCGGACCGGGCGGCTACCTGCAGACAGCGCTCGAACGTCTGTCACCGCTGTCGAGCAACATCCCGCGCGAGACCCCGAAGGTGGCGATGGTGTTCGTCCTCGATCGCTCCGGCAGCATGCAGCAGCCGGTGGGCCGGCTCACCCGGCTCGACATCGCCAAGCAGGCGGCGGACGCGGCAATCCATCTACTCAATCCGCGGAGCGAGGTGGCGATCATCGTCTTCGACGAGGCGCAGCAACTGGTCCTGCCGTTGCAGGAGATCGGTGACGGCGCGGCCGTGGAGGCGGCGATTGGTCGGATCGACGCCGGCGGGGGAACCTCCATCTACCCGGGTCTGGTCGAGGCCGCGGCGCAGCTCGAGGCCGCGCAGACCCAGGTCAAGCATGTCATCGTGATGACCGACGGCCTGAGCCAGCCAGGCGACTTCCCCGGCGCCATCGGCAGGCTGCGCGGGCTGGGCGCCACCGTCTCCTCGGTGGCGATCGGCGAGGGCGCCGGCGCCAACCTGGTCGAGACCATCGCGAACCTCGGCGAGGGTACGTTCCATGCGACCCAGGACTTCGAGGCGCTGCCCTCGATCCTCTCGCAGGAGGCCCTGCTGTTGTCCGAGGATGCGGTCGAGCTCGGCACCTCGAGCCCGCAATGGGTCGACCGATCCGCAAGCTACCTGCGGCACCTGCCCGAGACCATGCCGGACATCGGCGGCTTTGTCCTGACGACGGCGAAGCCGGCGGCCAGCGTCCTGCTCGCCACTGCGGACAAGGCGGGCGAACCGATGCCGCTGATGGCCACCTGGCGCCACGGCAACGGACAGGTCACCGCCCTCGCCACCCAGGCGATCGGCGAGTGGACCGGCAACTGGCAGAAGCTCGAGACCTACCCGGCGGCCTGGGCACAGCTGATCCGCCAGTTCCTGCCACCGACCGAAGAGGATGGCCTGCGGATCGCGGCGACACGCGTCGGCGACTCGGTCGACATCCGGGTCCGGCTCGACAATCGTGCCGACGCGGCGGCGGCACCGCCGACCCTCACCGTGCGTGGCGCGCCGGACAGCGAGCCGATCAATCTTGCGGTGTCGCCGGGGACGGCGCCGGGGGAATACCGGGCCCGCTATACCGGGACTGTTCCCGGCGACTACCGCTTCGAGACGAGCGCCGACGGGATCGTGGCGGCGACGGCGATCCACATCGCCTATCCGCAGGTGCGCGACCCGGCACGAAGCCGCAGCGGCCATGCCTACCTGGTCTCGCGCACAGGCGGTGAGGTGCTGACCGAAGGCAAGCGGCTGCCGCAGCTTGCCGCAGGGCTCTGGATCGAGATGGCGGGCTGGCCGGTCTACCTGCTGAGCGCGGTCGCACTGTTCATGGCCGATCTGTCGCTCCGCTATTCCGGCCTCGTACAGCGCGTGCTGGCGCCCCGCGGAGGGATACCGGCCCCGCCCCGCCCCGCGCGTCCGGCTGAGCGGGCCGCCGCTCCACCCACCCTCGAACTCTCCCAGTGAAGAAGGATCGAACATGTCGTCGACAATGAGTATGGCCGCAGCGGAGGAGCCTGGGGCCGACGCCGATGACGCGACGCTGGAGCGCCTGCTGCAGGCGCTGCGAGCCACGCGCGATGCGATCTCGGGGGTGCTGCTCGGCCAGGAGAAGGTGGTCGAACAGCTGCTGGTGGCGCTGATCGCCGGCGGGCATGTTCTGCTCGAAGGTCCACCCGGGGTAGGCAAGACGCTGCTGGTCAAGACGCTCGGTCAGGCCACGGGGCTCGGCTTTGCCCGCATCCAATTCACCCCGGACCTGATGCCGGCGGACATCACCGGCTCGATGGTACTCATCCCGGGTGAGGACGGCCGCAGCCGCCTCGAGTTCCAGAAGGGGCCGGTGTTCACGCAGTTGCTTCTCGCCGACGAGATCAACCGCTCGACGCCCAGGACACAGTCGGCGCTGCTCGAGGCGATGCAGGAGCGCACGATCAGCGCCGCCGGCCGCTCCATGCCACTGCCGCAGCCGTTCTTCGTCCTCGCCACGCAGAACCCCATCGAGATGGAGGGCACGTACAGCCTGCCGGAAGCGCAGATCGACCGGTTCCTGTTCCGCATCGACATTGCCTACCCCTCGGAGGAGACGCTGGCGCGGATCCTGTCGGCCACGACGGGTTCCGCCCAGCCGGAGGTGGTGCAGGCACTGCGTCCGGACGACATCGTCGAGCTGCAGAGCATCGTGCGCAGCGTGCCCGTGGCCGAGCATGTGAGACGGTCGGTGGCACGCCTCGGCCTTGCGACGCAGCCCGGCTCCGACATCGCCTCGGCCTCGGTCAGGCGCTTCCTGCGGTTCGGCCTCAGCCCGCGCGGGGCACAGGCGATCATCATGTCCGCCAAGGCCAACGCCCTGTTTGCCGGCCGCTATAATGTTGCCTTCGACGACCTGCGTGCCGTGCTGCTGCCAGCCACCCGCCACCGAATCCACCTCAACTACGAGGGGGTTGCCGAGGGAGTGTCGCTCGAAACGCTGATCCTCGAGACGTTCGAGCAGTGTGTGAGGAAGGTGTCTTGACCGAGCCCCCCTCCCCCTCGCCTGTACTCCTCGAGCGGCTTGCGACGTCGCGCTTCCTGACCGATCACGCGCGTCCCTCTGTCGGCACAGGCGAGCGCCGCAGCGCCGACAAGGGCGCCGGCATGGAGTTCGCCGACCATCGCCCCTACCTGAGTGGAGACGACGTCCGCCACATAGATGCCCGGGTGCTGGCGCGGCTCGGCCAACCCTATGTCCGGCAGTACTCGGTTGACCGGCAATTGCCGATCCTCGTCGTGCTCGACGCGACGCGATCGATGGCGCACGGCGAGCCGGACAAGCTCGCATTCGCCCTGTCGCTGGCACGGACGCTCGGCTTTGTCGGCCTTGCCGGCGGCGATGTGGTGCAGGGTTGCGTCTTCGCGGGTGAACGGCTGCACTATTCGCCCCGCGTGCAGGGAACGTCGCGCGCGCAGCACCTGTTCGACTGGTTCGGGAAGTTCGGGCCCGAAGGGCACCGCTCGTTCGCCGAGGGGTTGGGCAAGGCGCTGCCGGCGGCGCGGCGACGCAGCCTCGTGATCGTGATCAGCGACTTCCTGTTCGAGGGCATCGATGACCTGATGCGGCGTGCCGGCGGGGCGAGGGATCTCGAGATCCTCGCCGTGCACATCAGCTCTCCGGACGAGCTGAACCCTGCCCTGCTCGGCTCCGGCCCGGTCTACCTGGTGGATGCCGAGACCGGAGCCGAGATCGAAGTCACCCTCGACGACGCGGTCTGCACGTCCTACCGCGAGACTTTCGCGCGCTGGCAGGACACCATTCGGAGCGCCATCCGCTGGCGTTTCGGCCGCTACCACTGCTTCAGCACAGCGACCGGCCTGGAGCAGGTGTTCCTCCACGAGTTCCGGCGAACCGGAGTCATCACATGATCATCGATCCCGATCCCTATGTCATCCAGGTCCAG
>NZ_JAYRYM010000308.1:0-3786 GCF_041917035.1 Devosia sp.
GCGACGGCAGGCGCGGCGACCACCGCGTCCTTGAGCAGCGGGATGGCCGGCAGGCCATGCGCGAACAGCGCCTCGTCCAGCCCGTGATAGACCATGCGCACCGCGACATAGAGGATGATCAGCAGGCCGACCCAGGCGATCCAGCGGAAACGGTTGAGGAGGCCAGCGATCAGCGATGCCGCAACACCCATCAGGACGACGGACAGGGCGAGGCCGAAGATGAGCACTTCGGGATGGTGCTGGGCCGCACCGGCGACGGCGAGGACGTTGTCGAGCGACATCGACACGTCGGCGATGATGATCTGCAGGACCGCCTGGCGCAGGCTCTTGCGGGGCACGCCCTTGGCCACCGTGCCGTCGGCATTGAGATCGGCATCGGCCAGGGCCTCGGCCGCCGCACCCTCGTCCTCGTGGACGACGAGTTCGCGGTACATCTTCCAGCACACCCACAGCAGCAGCAGGCCGCCGGCGACGAGCAGGCCACCACCGAGTGCGAGGAGCTGGGTCGTGACCAGTGCAAAGCCGATGCGCAGGACCGTGGCGGCGGCGATGCCGATCAGGATGGCCCGGCGGCGCAGGTCGGGTGCGAGGCCCGCCGCGGCGAGCCCGATGACCACGGCATTGTCGCCGGCCAGGACGAGATCGATGGTGATGACCTGAAAGAATGCCCAAAAAACCGAGGGATCGAGGCCGAAGGGCATTGAGGCTTTGTCTCTGTCTGCTGCGCGTCGCGGCTATGTAGGAACCGCGCGATGGCTTGTGAAGGGGCCCCGGCGAAAATATTCGGTCCCGGAAGATGCGGCGCGCGGCCCGACCCGACAGCCGCCGGCAATCGCTGTCAGCGTGGCGCAAACCGTTCATCGGACTGAGGAAGTGACCTGGTGGGTGCGCACGGACTCGAACCGTGGACCCGCTGATTAAGAGTCAGCTGCTCTACCATCTGAGCTACGCACCCTGGTCCGGCGCGGTGACTAGCAGGGTCGGTTGGGCTTGTCTACACCCATTCACCTGTCGCGCCGACTTTCCAGCCGGCGCCGTTTCGCTAGACTGCGGCGACTCCATCGAACCAGCACCCCGAACGAGCACCCCGAACGAGCACCCAATGTCGCCAGACGAATTTCTTCTCGGCCCGGTCAACTGGGTGCGCGACAACGCGGTGCCGTTCGGCAGCGCGCTCGTCGTGCTGGCGGCGGGCTGGTACCTGTCGCGTCTCGCCTACCGCCTGATCCGCCGACTGCTGCCGCGCGCCTATGGCGTCGACAAGAACTTCGCCCCGCTGCTGGCGCAGGCGGCGCGCTACGGCATCGTGGTGTTCGCGCTGGTGACGGCGCTGAACTTCCTCGGCGTGCCGAGCGCCTCGATCTACGCCGTGCTCGGCGCGGCGGGCCTCGCCATCGCGCTGGCGCTGCAGGGGACCCTGGCCAACATCGCCGCCGGTCTGATGCTGGTCTGGCTGCGACCGATCGCCATCGGCGAGTACGTGGTGGCCGACGGCGTCGCCGGGGTGGTGGTCGAGATCGGCCTGTTCGGCACGCGCCTGCGCTCGACCAGCGGGCTCTACATCTTCACCCCCAACCAGCGGCTGTGGAATTCGGCGATCACCAACCACAGCCGCGAGCCACGCCGGCGCGTCGACGTCAACCTGACCGTCCCGGACACGATCAACGTGGCGCTGGCGCGCAAGTCGATGCTGAGGATCGCCACCTCCGACAAGCGCGTGCAGGTCGATCCGCCGCCGACCGTTCACGTCGAGGCCTTTGTCGGCGACAAGATCGTGCTGCAGATGCGCGCCTGGGTACCGACGCCGGACTACCTGCCGACGCTGCGCGACATCACCGAGAAATCGAAGCTCGCGATCAACAAGCTGCTCGCCGCAACCGACGAGCAGGCGGTGGTCTCGGTGGCCGCCGACCCGCATACGCAGCTTCCGGGGGAGCGGACGCCGGATCTGTCGTGACCCGGCACCCCCCGTCGGTCAGGCGTGACCGTCGAGACCGCGGAACGCCTCGGCGCCCCAGATCGCCTCGACCTGCCGGTTCTTGCCGCAGCCGGCGCGATAGCGCGCGTAGTGCTGGGCGCGGGTAAGGCCGTTGCTGAGCATTTCGGTGCCGGTCCAGAAGTTCTGGTGGTAGTCCTCGGCCGGCCAGAACGTCGGTGCGATGGCGACAATGGTCGCCACGGGCTTGCCGAGCGCCTCCGCGGTCGCCTGCTTGCCGGCCTCGGCAAGCTGCAGTTCGGCTTCGCTGCCGGCATAGACCGCGGTGGTGTAGCTCTCGCCGTAATCGCAGAACTGGCCGCGCGACTCGATCGGGTCGATCAGGTGGAAGAAGGTGTCGACGAGTTTCTCGTAGCTGGTGACGGAGGGATCGTACTCCACCAGCACCGCCTCGCGATGGCCGGTCGTCTCGGTGACCACCTGCTCGTAGCTCGGGTTGTCGACATGGCCGCCAATATAGCCGGAGGTGGTTGCGACGACGCCGGGCGCGTGGTCGAAGTCGCTCTCGATCGACCAGAAGCAGCCGCCGGCGAAGATCGCCGTGGCGGTCTCTGCCGCCTGCGCACCCGTCATCGCCATGCTGCCCGCCAGCGCCATGGCGACCGCCAGCCTGTTCCGTCCCATTTCAGTATCCCCTTGATGAAACCGCTGCGGCGATGTTTGCGTCAGGCCGACGTCACGCACAACACAAACAAATGTGCAGCGCCGCGCGGTAACTTTCGGGCCGGCCAGCGCGAAGCCACCCGCCCGGGCGCTCTTGCGGAAAACGTCGCTGCGGTCGACAGTGCCGCGCAGTGACGCCGGCCGACAGGATGCAGTAATGACGCCCCGCAGAGCAGACGCGGATTGCCCGCCGCAACCGGGGCGATGGCGGTGACGACCGTCCCTCCCCCCCCCCGGCACCTGCCCGGCTGCCGTATCCCTCCCGCCCTCGAAGTCCCGATGACGCGCCCGCTGCTCACCCCCCTCGCCCGTTCCCTGCCCGACACCGTGCCATTCACCGGCCCGGAGGCCCTCGAACGCCGCACCGGCACGACGTTCAGGGCGCGCGTCGGCGCCAACGAGAGCGGCTTCGGCCCGTCCCCCGCGGTGATCGCAGCCATCGCCGACGCCGCCGGAGAGGTCTGGAAGTATGGCGATCCGGAAATCCACGAGCTGAAGCATGCACTGGCCGGCCGGCTGGGAGTGCCGGTCGCCAACGTCGTCGTCGGCGAAGGGATCGACGGCCTGCACGGACTGATCGCCCGGCTGATCATCGAACCCGGCGACGTCGCGGTGACCTCGCTGGGCGCCTACCCGACCTTCAACTACCATGTGGCGGGCTTCGGCGGGCGCATCGTCGCCGTGCCCTATGCCGGCCACCACGAGGACCTGGCGGCCCTGGCGGCGACGGCGCGACGGGAGCGCGCCAAGGTAATCTACCTGTCCAATCCCGACAATCCGATGGGCACCTGGTGGGGCGCCGGCGAACTCGAGCGCTTCATCGCCGAGGTGCCGGAGGAAACGCTGATCCTGCTCGACGAGGCCTATTGCGAGACGGCGCCCGAGGGCACCCTGCCCGCGCTCGACATCGGCCGGCCGAACCTCATCCGCACCCGGACCTTCTCCAAGGCCTACGGTCTCGCCGGCATGCGGGTGGGCTACGCGGTGGGCGAGGCAGGGTTGATCCGGGCCTTCGACAAGGTGCGCAACCATTTCGGCGTGACGCGGCTGAGCCAGGTGGCGGCGATTGCCGCGCTCGGCGACCGGGACTGGCTGGCGGCGGTGATCGCGAAAGTCGCGGCCGGGCG
>NZ_JAYRYM010000309.1:0-3782 GCF_041917035.1 Devosia sp.
CGCCGAACAGCAGCGTCAGCGAATGGCCGATGCTGAACATGGTGACGTAGATCGCCACGTCGCGCATGCGGTAGACGAAGAAGATCACCCCGAGCAGGAAAAGCAGGTGATCGTAGCCGGTGAACATGTGCTTGGCCCCGAGATAGAGGTAGGGCCAGAACTGCACGCCGACAGCGCTCTCGAGAAATGCAGCGTCTCCGCCGGCCACGCCGTGCGCCAGCGCCGGCTCGCAAGCGCCGAGGGTGGCGAGCACCGTCGCCATGCGCACAGGCCAGTGTCGAAGCGGAACCGCATCCGCTTCGGCCTGCCTCACTTGATGAAGTCCTGAACGCGGTCGAAGTCAAAATACTCGAACGGCTTGCGATAGGTCTCGTGGCAGCTCTCGCACATCACCTCGAGTTCCTCGACCCGGGCCAGCATCTGGTCGGGCGCGGCGTCGGCCGCCTCCTGCGCCTTGATGTAGGCGGCATAGGAGAGCTGCTTGAACGCTTCGAAATCCTCCCAGACGCTGGTGTCCGACAGGGAGACATGCCCCGGATCGGCCTTCTCGCCCTCCTCGGTATAGGGGTTGGCCTCGACGCGGAACAGGTTGGGGAAGGCATAGAGCATCGCCGAGATCGACTGCAGCCGGCCGCGCAGCTCGAGATCGTCCATCGGCAGCACGCCATCGAGCGTGTCGTGGATGATGTCGTTATTGGCCCCGATGCTGTTCATCAGCAGCCGACGGCCGAGCGTCGTCTCCTTCTGCGAGGTCAGGGCCAGCTGGTCGGCGGCGGGAGCGTTCTGGGCCTGTGAGGGGCCGTGCAGGACGGCGCCGGTCAGCACCGCTGCCAGGCCGGCGGCAAGGATCAAATGAACACGCATGGAATATCTCCTCCGTTTCGGCCGAGAGGAGCAACAGGCGCGGAACGCCGTCCTGCACAATCGGCCCGTAATCCTGCACCGGATGCACCAGTTTTGTCCGGAACGTGCAGAAGCGCCCGGATGGCCGCCATGCCGGACGCGCCGGCGCCGGTCTCGTCCTGCCCGGACATTACCAGAGCGGATATCTCGTGCCGGGACGCGCTATGATCGTTTCATGCAAATGATCCGCCAGCTCCGTGCAGGGCTATCCTGAAAGGCACTGGAATTATGGAGTCGCAGCAATACGACAGCTGCCCCATGGAGAGCGTCGCGATCTGGACTGCCATATAGCCAAACCAATATAAATATAAGTTTTGGTGATATGGCGATGGTTCCGGTCTGATGCCTCGACATGGTGACCGCGGGTGGGAGACCGCGGGCGGGTGCTGCCCCAGACGGCGCCCAAAGGGGGGATGGAGACGGCTGACCGCCCACCTAACGTGCACCACCGTCGGCCGAGGAGAGGAAATAGCATGAAGACGAAACGGGTCTTGCTGGCATGTGCCCTTGGACTACTGGTCGCAGTGAGTGCGCCCGCCATGGCCATTGCGCAAGTTCTGCAGCCGGTCCCCGAGGTGGTCGCACCCCCGCGGGCGTTCAAGACGGCCGAAGAGCACTACAACTATCTCAAGCGCCACCATCGCGGCGGCACCGTCCACACCCACGAGTCCGTTCCCAAGTGGGAAGGCCTGTGGGAGGCGAGCTACAACAGCATCGCGCTGCGCGGCGGCGTCTCGCCCTTCTTCGTCGGGCCGATCCCGCCGGGCCTCGCCGCCGGCGGCGAAATCGCCGAGGGCGTGCTGACCCCCGAATACGAAGCGGCCTTCAAGCAGCGCCGCGAGAACATGGTCCAGTACAACGAGCAGCCCTATGACCGCCTGACGACCTGCGAGGCCGTCGGTCCGGCCCGCTGGCTGCTCGAGCCCTATGTCCGCGAGTGGGTCAACACCCCGACCCAGTCGTGGTGGCTGAACGACCTCGCCAACGAGACGCGTCGCATCTTCATCAACCAGGACCACAAGAACATCGACGGCGCCAACTCCCCGACCGGCGACAGCGTCGGCTTCTGGGCCGGCGACCAGCTGATCGTGTGGACCAACGACATGTGGCCCGCCGACTACTTCCGCGGCTACCCGCCCTTCTCCAACGAGATGCAGATGATCGAGGTCTACCAGCTCGTGCAGGAGCCCAACGGCCTGTCGCGCCTCGAAGCCCAGGTCACCTACTACGACCCGGTCAGCCTCGTGAAGCCGCTGAGCGGCGTCTACACCTGGACCCGCGCCACCGTGCAGGAAGATGCCGGCTACCGCATCCGCCACTGGGATTGCGACAGCAATATCCAGCAGAAGGACGCCAACGATCTGACCACCATCCGCCTGCCGGGCGAGGACGGCAAGACCTGGCATCAGCATCGCAACCCCGACCTGCCGGCCGACCTGTCCGGCCAGACCAAGACCCCGGGTGAAGTCGATTTCGACAGCCTGATCGGTTCCGCCCAGTAATTTGCAAGGAAAGGTATCGCACAATGAAAAAGTCACTGACCTTGGCTGTCGCGGCGCTGGCCTGTGCCGCGTCGGCAACGGTGGCCATCGCCCACCACAGCTTCTCCATGTTCGACCCCGCCCAGGAGATCGTGCTGGAAGGCAAGGTGGTGCGCTGGGCCTTCACCAGCCCGCACACCTTCATGATCATCGAGGACGCGGCCGGCAAGGTCTGGGCCTTCGAGGGTGCGGCGCCGCCGGCCCTGCTGGCCCGCAACCCGCCGATGACCGGCGACACCTTCAAGGGTGGCGATCCGATCACCGTGATCATGTGCCCGCTGCGTGACGGCCGCGCCGGTGGCGCTTCCGGCCTGTTCATCACCGCCGACAAGGCCGTCTACAACCCGGCCGACGCCGGCTGCCGCGCCAACCAGCGCATCGCCGACTGGCCGGCCTGGATCGAGAAGGGCTACAAGTCGCTCGCCGATGCCAAGGCCGCCGGCGAGGCGAAGGCCCAGTAAGGGTTCGAGCCCTGTCAGCGGGCCGGGCGTCACGCCCGGCCCGCGTCTTTCCAGCGGGCGGTGGAGGCGCCTTCCTCGATATGGTAGATCTGCTCATCAATCTCAGCCAGACACCGCTGGCGCTGGCCATGGCCACGTCCCCCTGGGTCGTGCCGACCATGCAGTCGATCCACATCATGTCGATCGCGGTGATCTTCATCTCGGTGCTGCTGATCGCCATGCGCGCATCCGGCTACGCCTGGGCGGGCCTCTCCGTGCGCCAGACCGTCGCACGCTTTGCGCCGTGGGCCTGGACCGCGCTCGCCGTGCTGGCGCTGACCGGCATCGTCCTCATCCTCGCCGAACCGATCCGCGAACTGCTCGCGGTGTCGTTCTGGATCAAGATGGTGCTGCTGGCGCTGACCCTCGTCATCTCGGTCCGCTTCCTGCGCGGCGTCCGGCGCGAGGCGGCCTATGCCGAGGTCGACGGCCCGGTGAACCCCCGGCTGCGCCGGGACGCCGTCATCACCATCGTGCTGCTGGTCATCATCATCTTCATGGGGCGCTTCATCGCCTATGACCCGCTGATCTGGGGCACGCTCTCCCCGATCTCGGCCATCTACGCCGGCTAACAGGACCCGAGGCCATGGATTTCACAGCCTTACTCAACGATCTGCAGTACTCGGCCCTCGGCCAGTGGGTGAACACCGGCGGTGCCACCTACCCCATCGTGGAGAGCATTCACGTCATCGCCGTCGCGCTGGTCTTCGGCACCATCCTGGTCGTCGACCTGCGCCTGCTCGGCCTCGCCTCGAACAACAGGCCGTTCACCCGCGTCGCCCACGACCTGCTGCGCCTGACCTGGATCGGCTTCGGCCTCGCGGTCATCACCGGATCG
>NZ_JAYRYM010000310.1:0-3780 GCF_041917035.1 Devosia sp.
GGCGACGAGGGGCTGATGCTGTCGGGCGACCAGAACATCGTCGACGTGCGGTTCTCCATCCTGTGGTCGGTCTCCAATCCCATCGACTTCCTGTTCAACGTACGCGATCCCGAAGACATGGTGCGCAGCGTGGGCGAGAGCGCCATGCGTCAGGTGGTCGGCAGTCGACCGGCGCAGGACATCTTCCGCGACGAGCGCGCCGGCATCGCCGAGGACGTGCGCAACATCACCCAGACCATCCTCGACCAGTACCAGGTCGGCGTGCGTGTGTCGCAGGTCGCCATCGAGAACGTGGCGCCGCCGACCGAGGTGGCCGACGCCTTCGACGAGGTGCAGCGCGCCGAGCAGGACGAGGACAAGTTCCAGGAAGAAGCGCGCCGCGACGCCAACACGCTCCTCGGCCAGGCCCGCGGACAGGCGGCGCAGTTGCGTGAAGACGCTGCCGCCTACCGCACCCGCGTGGTCGAGGAGGCCAAGGGCGAGGCGGCTCGCTTCCTCTCCATCTACGAGGAATATGCCAAGGCCCCCGAGGTGACGCGCAAGCGGCTCTACCTCGAAACCATGGAGCAGGTGCTCGGCGGTGCCGACAAGGTGCTGATCGAGAAGGGGATGGGGGGCTCGGGCGTCGTGCCTTACCTGCCGTTGCCTGAACTGCGCGGCAACTCTGCCGCCACCAGCGCCGACTCCGCGAGGTAAGCCATGAACCGTCTCATCATCCTCGGCGTCGTGCTTCTCGGCGCCCTCTACGTGCTGTTCTCCTCGATCTACGTGGTCAACGAGCGCGAACAGGCGATCGTCCTGCGCTTCGGTTCCATCAACGACGTCAAGACCGAGCCGGGCCTCTACTTCAAGGTACCGACCGACGTGGTCGACACGGTCCAGATCATCGAGGACCGCCTGCTGCGCTACAACGCCGCCAACATGACCGTGCAGGTTTCGGGCGGCAAGTTCTACGAGGTCGATGCCTTCCTGACCTACCGCATCGCCGACCCGCGCCGGTTCCGCGAGCGCGCCCAGGGGCAGGTGAGCCTGGCCGAGGCCCGTATCGCCACCCGTTTCGACTCCGCTCTGCGCGATGTCTACGGCAAGCGTGAGTTCAATGCCGCGCTGAGCCAGGAGCGCACCGCCATGATGTCCGAGACCAAGGCGCTGATGGTTGCGGACATGGCCGAACTCGGCATCGAGATCGTCGACGTTCGTATCCTGCGCACCGATCTGACGGCCCAGGTTTCGCAGCAGACCTATGATCGCATGAAGGCCGAACGCCAGGCCGAGGCCGCCTTGCTGCGCGCCCGCGGTAACGAGGCGGCGCAGACTGCCCGTGCTATCGCCGAGCGCCAGGCCGTGGAAATCGTGGCCACCGCCCGCGGCGAGTCCGAGCGCATCCGCGGCGAGGGCGACGCCACGCGCAGCCAGGTGTTCGCCGATGCCTACAGCAAGGACCCGGAGTTCTTCCAGTTCTACCGGTCGCTGCAGTCGTATCGGTCGGCGCTGGGCAGCAGCAGCACCACCATGGTCCTCTCGCCGGATTCCGAGTTCTTCGCGTATTTCGGGACGGAGGGCACGGCGGCGCTTCCCGCCGCTGAGGCCACCGCTGCCGGGGCCGAGCCGGTGAGCGAGCCGGCGGTTGTGGAAGCCGCTCCTGCCGCGCCGGCGGTCGACGCCGCACCGGCGCAGTGATCGCGTGATCGAACTCCTCTCGGCGTTCTGTCTCGCCATCGTCATCGAGGGGTTGGCCTACGCGGCCTTCCCCGAGCAGATGAAGAAGATGCTGGCATCCGTACAGGCGATGCCGGCATCAACCATTCGTGCGGTCGCACTGGCTTGCGCCGCCGTGGCACTTGTCCTCTTGTGGTTCATCCGCGGCTGATCCGATAGTGTGGCCGCTTGACGGATTGCGGTGAGGAGTGGCCGATGCGTTCGACGACGAGAGGGTGGGTTGCCCTGGTTCTGGCCCTGGCGCTTGCCGTATCCGGCAGTCCCGGACAAGCCAAGGGCCCCGAATCGGTCGCCTCGCTGGCCGAGGTTCTCTCCCCCGCCGTGGTCAATATCGGCACCTCGCGCCGCGTTGCCGGCGGTAACGGCGTGCCGTTCCCCGAGGTGCCGGAAGGCTCGCCGCTCGAAGAGTTCTTCGACGAGCACAACCCCAACAACGGCCTGGGCGAGGAGCAGATGCAGGAGGCCCGCAGCCTCGGCTCCGGCTTCATCATCTCCGCCGACGGCATCGTCGTGACCAACAATCACGTCATCGAGGGCGCCGACGACGTCGAGGTCTTCCTGACCGACGGCACGCGCCTGCCCGCGAGGATCATCGGCGCCGACAGCAAGACCGACCTTGCGGTGCTGAAGGTCGACGCGGGGCGCGACCTGCCTTTCGTCGAGTTCGGCGACAGCGACTCGGCGGTCGTCGGCGACTGGGTGATGGCGATCGGCAACCCCTTCGGGCTCGGTGGATCGGTGACCCTCGGCATCGTTTCGGCTCGCAATCGCGACATCCAGTCCGGCCCCTACGATCAGTTCATCCAGACCGACGCTGCGATCAACCAGGGTAATTCCGGCGGCCCGCTGTTCGACATGGACGGCAAGGTGGTCGGTATCAATACCGCGATCATCGCGCGCGGCGGGTCATCGCTGGGCATCGGCTTTGCCGTTCCCGGCAATCTCGCCAAGCCCGTCATCGACCAGTTGGCCCAGTTCGGGGAAACCCGGCGCGGCTGGCTCGGCGTCGGCATCCAGGAAGTCAGCGAGGACATCGCGGCCAGCCTCGCCCTCGGCAGCACCGCCGGGGCGCTCGTCATCGACGTCACCCGCGGCGGCCCGTCCGAGGGCCTCATCCGGCAGGGCGACATCATCGTCGAGTTCGACGGCAAGCCGATCGCGCGCATGCGCGACCTGCCGCGTGTCGTAGCCGAGACCGCCGTCGGCAAGGCTGTGCCGGTCAAGCTGCTGCGCAACGGCGACCAGGTCGTGCTCGACATTACCCTGGGCCGTCTCGAACTGGGTGAGAAGCTGATCGCCAACAACGGCGCCGAGCCCGAGTCGCAGCCCGTGTCTCCGCCGGAGGACGAAGTGGCCGAGGTGCCCACGCCCCAGGGCCTGCGCGACCTCGTCGGGTTCGATGTGGCTCCGCTGGACGAGGCGCGGCGCTCGCAGTTCGGCCTGGCCCCGGAGGCCGACGGGGTGGTCGTCACCGAGGTGGCGGGTGGCAGCGACGCGGACCGCAAGGGCGTGATCCCCGGCCTCGTCGTCACCGAGGTCAACCAGAAGCAGGTGGCCACCGTCGATGAACTGAACAGCCTCGTCGACGAGGCCAGGGAGGCCGGTCGGCCGGCCGTGTTGTTCAAGGTCACCGATCCCGCCGGGACCAGCCGTTTCATCGCTGTGCGCCTCGGCTGAGGCCTCGGCGTCAGTCGTCGCGCAGGACCGGATTGAGGATGCGGTAGACCACGTGCGGGCGCAGCCGGTGCCCCTGTGGCACGTCGGGGTGGTCGAAGTTGGAGTCGGGGTCGTGGCGCATCCCGATCTTCTCCATCACCCGGCGGCTCGGCAGGTTGCCGGCATAGGTGATGGCCACCACCTCCGTCAGCCGCAGGCTCCGCCAGGCGAAGTCCAGCATGGCGCGCGCCCCCTCCGGCGCGTAGCCCTGTCCCCAGTAGGCCTGCCCGAGTTGCCAGCCGATTTCCACCTCGGGGGCACCCGGAATGGCGAGTCGCAACTCGTCGCGGAATGGCGCCATGCCCAGCATGCCGAGGAACCGGCCATCGGACTTCCGCTCGACGG
>NZ_JAYRYM010000311.1:0-3766 GCF_041917035.1 Devosia sp.
CCATGTTCTGGCTGGCGAGATAGCCCGGATTGGCGATCAGGTGCGGCTTGATCTCGTTGACGGCGATCGAGGGCGGCACGTTCCAGTACGGGTTGACGACGATATGCTCGATCTCGTCGTTGAACACGGGAGTCTGGTTCTGCGGCCGGCCGACGACGACGCGGGTGGTATGCACCACCTTGTCGTCCTGCTTGATCCACAGGCGGAACTCCGGAATGTTCACCTCGACCTCGAAGCGGCCGAAATCATCGGGCTCCCAGCGCCAGCGCTCCATGTTGGCGATGATGTCTTCCTTGGTCGTCGCCGATCCGCCATTGAGCGCGGCAACGGTCGCCGGGCCGATGACGCCGTCGGCGTTCAGCCCGAGGCTCTCCTGGAAGGTCTTGACCGCGGCGACCAGTGCCTCGTCGTAGCTGATGTCGACGGTGGCGGTGGCGCCGGCGGTCTCCGGGATATCGGGCTCCGGCACCTCGAGGCGCTGGCGGAGCAGGGTGACGCGCTCGTCCTTCATGCCCGGCTTGAGCAGCGGGCCGTCCGGGATGGTGACGGCGGCATCGACGACTTCGGCGCCATAGAACTTGGCGAGGGCCGCCCGCAGCCGGACGAACTCGGGCTGCCTCGGCGACAGGTCGAGCAGGATCTGGTCGGGTCGGCTGCTCTCGGCGAGCTTGACCAGCATCTCGGCTTCGTTGATCCGCTTGGGCGTGATGGTCCAGGTCTTGTTGACCTCGGTCGGGGCGACGCGCCCGCCATAGGCGTCCTGGGCGTAGCGGATGGCGGCGGCCGAGAAGGCGGTCTCGAGCGCGGCAAGCCGCGCCGGGTCGGTCCCGGCGGCGGCCACGTCCAGATCGGCGGTGAGGTAGTCGGAGGGGCGGAAGCCTTCCTTCTCGGCGGCCTCGAAGACATCGATGATGCGCTCGGCGCTGGCCGAGAACGCGATGCTGCCGTCGGCGGTCTTCTGCAGCCAGAGCGGCTCGAAGTGCCGCGAACCGTAGAAGAAGTAGAGCTTCTGCGTCTGGGTGTAGGCGCGCGTGCCCTTTTCGGCCGAGCTGTAGGCGCTCGACAGGCCGGCCTTGATGATGCGCGCCAGTTCCGTCTTGGGCGGGGCGATGACGACCCGGGTCGCCTCGATGCCGGCGACCGTCACCACTTCCTGGCCGAGCGCGGCGAGCGGCGCCCCCAACGCAATGGTTCCAGCCAACAACAGGGCCTTCAGCTTGGCCATCAGATGCTCCGTGCCCAGTGGGGGCTGTCGATGTCGGTGTCGGGACGCGGGAGGAGTCGCCACCCGTCGCAGACTACCATTTTTGCTTAGCCCCAAAAGTTTAACCGTGACAATTCCTCGCGAATTTGTGAGGCAAGACTGTGGACTTGCTGCAACGCGGCACGCCGGACCTCAGGCCGCGTCGCTCGCCAGTCCCTCATCCAGCCCGTACTCCCGCAGCTTGCGGTACAGCGTCGAGCGGCCGATGCCGAGCGCCCGGGCGACACGCGACATGCGGTAGCCGTAGCGCGCCAGCGCAAACACGATCAGTTCACGTTCCACGTCCGCGAGCGCGGCAACTTCGCCGGTGCCGGCGACGAAGCGGTCGGCCGCGGCCGCAACCTTCACCTCGTTGCGTCCATGCACCCTGGCGTCGTCAATGTGAACCGGGGCTGAAGGGGCGCGGAACGTCGCGGCCTGCCGCAGCGCTTCCGCCCGCCCGGCCCCGAAGGCGACGATCTGAGGAAAGTCCGCCGGCTCGAGCCAGGCCGTGCCGGCCAGCGCGACGGCGCGGTAGACGACGTTCTCGAGCTGCCGGACATTGCCGGGCCAATCGAACGCGCGCAGCAGCTCGAGCGCCGCCTCCGACAGGCCGGCGACCCGCTTGCCCAACTCGGCGGCGTGCCGTGCGGCGAACAGCGCGGCAAGGGCCGGCACGTCCTCGCGACGATCGCGCAGCGGGGGCAGGTAGATGGGCAGCACGTTGAGGCGGTAGTAGAGGTCCTCGCGGACCTCGCCGGCGCGGGCGAGGTTGAGCAGCCGGCGGCTGGTCGTCGCCACCAGCCGGACGTTGACCCGCAGCGGACGGTCGGAGCCGGCGGTCTCGACTTCGCCGCGTTCGAGCAGCGTCAGCAGCCTCGCCTGGGTCGGCCTGGGGAGATCGCCGACCTCGTCGAGCAGCAGCGTGCCGCCCTGCGCCTCGAAGACCTTGCCCGACGGTTCGGCGTCGCGACCGGCCAACGGGCGTCCGAACAACAGGGTGTCGATGTCGGCGGGATCGATCGCGGCGCAGTGCGCCGTGACGAAAGGCCGGCCGGAGCGCTCGCCGGTGCCGTGGATGACGCGGGCCAGCAAGTCCTTGCCAGTGCCCGCTTCGCCCTCGATCAGGATCGGGTGGCTGGTGCGGGCGGCCCTGGCGCAGAGCGACTGGACGCGCTCCATGGCGGGGGAGCGGGTGACGATGTCGCCGAGTCCCATGCTGTGGTTGAGGCGCCCCCGGTCGGTCCGCAGCAGCGATTCGAGTTCGCCCAGCCGGACGGCGTTGTGCAGCGAGACGGTCATCCGCTCCGCCGATACCGGCTTGACGACATAGTCGACGGCCCCCTGGCGCATGGCGGAGACGACGGTCTCGAGCGAGACCTGCGAAGTCTGCACGATCACCGGCACGGCAAACCCGGCACGCCGCATCTGCTCGAGCACCGCCATGCCGTCGAGATCGGGCATGACGAGGTCGAGGACCATGGCGCCGATGCGCGGATCGGCCTTCAGCAGATCCAGCGCCTCGCGGCCGGACGCGGCGGTGATCGGCCGGAACCCGGCGCGCGCGGCTACCTCCGATGTCAGACGCAACTGCACTGCATCGTCGTCAACTATCAGAACGCGAAACATAGGCCCCCGTGAGTGTGGTCGTTGCACGTTCGCAACCCGAACGAATCGCGCTGTGCCGTTTTGACCCAGCATCGGGAGGGGGGGTTAAGGGGCGATTAAGGCTGACGTTTCGGTCGCCGGAGTGGCTGCTGCTTCACATCCTTGTCCCCGCTGGCTAAGGTCGCGCCGCAACCGCAGACCGAGGTGAGAACTTGACCAACCGCCATTTGTCACGCGCGCCCGAGGCCGCCCACCAGACGGGGCACAACGCGCTGGGGACGCTGCCGGTCTGGAACCTCGGCGACCTCTATGCCGGCAGCGACGCGCCGGAGCTGAAGGCCGACCTCAAGCGGGCGCAGGACGAGGCCCGGGCCTTCGAGGCGGACTACAAGGGCAGGCTCGCGGCGCTGACCGAGGCGGGCAGACTGGTCGAGGCCATCGTCCGCTACGAGGCGCTGAGCGATGTCACCGGCAAGCTGGGGTCCTATGCGTTCCTGCAATATGTGCGCAACACGCAGGAGCCGGACCGGGTCAAGTTCCTCGGCGACCTCAGCCAGGCGCTGACGGACCTGTCGACCGGGCTGATCTTCTTCTCGCTCGAACTCAACCGGATCGAGGAGGCCGCGCTCGATGCGGCCATGGCGGGCGATGCGACGCTGGCCCGCTACCGGCCGTGGTTCGCCGAGCTGAGGAAGGCCAAGCCCTACCAGCTCGACGACAAGACCGAGCAGCTGTTCCACGAGAAATCGGTGACCGGCGCCTCGGCCTGGAACCGGCTGTTCGACGAGACCATGGCGAGCCTCAAGTTCGAGGCGCTCGGCGAGGAGATGAACCTCGAGAGCATTCTCAACCTGCTGTCCGATCGGGACGAGACCAAGCGCGAGGCGGCGTTCAACGGGATATCGCGGACGCTGC
>NZ_JAYRYM010000312.1:0-3742 GCF_041917035.1 Devosia sp.
CCTGCGCCAGGTCCCGAACGCCCTTGGCCCGCTCGTCGCGCCTGTCCTCGAGCGCCACCATGTCGCCGTCGATGGCAGCGATGCGCGCCCGGGCCGCCTCCATCGCCTCGCGGGCCGGCTTGCCGCCGGCGGCATCGATCACCTGCTTTTCGAGCGCCGTCACTTCCGCGTCGGCCGCTTCCGCGATCTGCTGCTGCCGCTCGGCATGCTCGCGCAGGCGTAGCGGAATCTCGTTCAGCATGGCGAAGTTCACCCGCGCCTCGGGAAAGCCGACCATCCCCGCCACGACCGAGTCGAGGTACTGGATCAGGTTGTTCTCGCGGTAGTTCTTGGTGCCGAAGCCACGTTCCCACAGGTACATGAACAGCGGGTCGTCGCGGTAGGGCCGTCCCTTCTGCTCGCGATCGGCCTCGGCCTGCTGCGTCTTCCGCAGGCTTTCTTCCGCCACCTGCGCCAGTTCGTCCGCGGTGCGGCGCTTCTGGGCATAGACCGGGTCCTGCTGGGCATCGGCCGCCACCCGGTCGGCGATGCGCTTCAGCTCCGCCTCGGCCGTCTCGGCCTTCTTGGCGGCTTCCGACCGCTCGCTCGCCAGCGCGGCGATCTGCCCGTCGAGCCCCTTCAGTTCGGTCTCCGCCGCCGCCAGGTCGTCGCTGTGCCGGGCCAGCATCTCGCGCGCCCGGCTCTCGGCCTGGCTCAGCCGACCGGCGAGTTCGGACTGGATCGCCGGGTCGAGCCGCAGCCCGGCCAATTGCCGGAACAGTTCGCTCTCGGTCTCGCGGAACTTGGTGACCAGTTCGGCCGAGCGCGCCAGGCGCTTGGCAATCTCGTCTTCCTCGCGCCGGATGTCGCGCAGTGCGTCGTCGAGCGATTTGAGGGCTTCGGGTCCGGAAAGGCTCACGGCATCACCACCTGGTCACCGCGCCGCCGAGCACCGGCATGACGTAGTCGACATCGAGGAATCCGTACTGCTTGATCCCCATCGTGTTGCGCTCGACGATGCCGTCGTCGCGCTTGTCCGCCTCGACGGACCGGTAGGTCGCCTCCGGCACGCGTACGCCCCACACCGCGACGCTCTCGGTCTGCCCGTTCTCCTCGTTGGTGATCGGCAGCGTCAGCGGCTTTCCGTCCGCTCCGATCGCCTCGACCACGACATAGTAGTTCGTCGCCGCCGTGTTGATTTCGGGAAAGGTCCAGAAGCCGGTCTTCTGTCCGTCCCGGCTGACGATCTTGAGCGTGTATTCCTGCCGCAACTGATCGCGCAGCGCCGCCAGACCGGCGATGGCCTGCTCGGCCCCCGTCCGGTTCCCCTCCGCCGCGGCGGCCTTGCCGCGCGTGCGCAGGTTCTCGGCCTCGCCGACCGCCTGCTGCACCTTGGTCTCCTCATAGATGGTCTGGTAGAGCGCATCCATCTGGCGCGGCAGGCCTTCGCTCAGCTCGACGCGTGCCGCCTCGGCCTGCGCTTCCCGGAATGGCCGCCAGGCGAAGAAGTAGCCACCCAGCCCGATCACCAGCACCAGCGCAATCGCCAGCGCGGCCGGCCCCCACTTGCGGCGACCGACATAGAGGCGTGCCAGGCTGACCTTGAAGCTCGGCTTGGGTGGCGCGTAGACGAAGCGGCTCTCGGCCAGCGCCTTCACGCCTTCCTTCAGGACCGCGTCGCTGACCTCGATGCCCTGCTGGTGGTAGATGTCCCGCAGCCGGCGCAGCAGTTCGGCCTCGCGGGCGTCGCCCGCAAGTTCGCGCTCGACCAGATCCTGCCTGTGACGGAGCGTGTCGACCACGTCCATCGCCAGCATCACCTCGTCGAGCGGCGCCTTTTCCACCTCTGCGCCAGCACTTGTCATCGCTGCGGCGTGCCCAATCGCCCTCCCGACTAGTTGGCCTTGCCCTCGAGCATCAGCGCATTGCCCTCCGCCGCAAGCTGGGCGAGGCGACGCTTGCCGTCCTCGACCGCATCGCGGATTTCGGCCGAGTTCTTCGTCGCCTGCTCGCGCATCTCGTTGATGATGGTGCGGCTTTTCTCCTGGAAGCTCACCACCGAGTCGACCAGCTTCTTGACCGCGTCGGCGCGGATGGTCGGCCCGTATCCGGCCTTCACCGCCGCCTCTCCCACCCGGTCGCCGATCTCGCTCAGCGTCTCGAGGCTCTTGGACATGCCTTCCTTCATCGCGTTCAGCGTCTCGGTCGACTCGTGCAGCCCGAACATGCCGGTGAACGAGGCCGAAAGCGCGGTGAACACCGTCTCGTTGGTCGAAAAGAAGCTGATCGCCTGCTGGTAGACCCGCTCCTTGGCGTTGGTGGTCTGCATCAGCCGGGCCATGATGACCTCGGAGGTCGAGTAGCTGATGGTGAGGTTGTCCGACAGATCCTTGGAGATCTGGTAGCGCCGCTCCTCGTTCTGCAGTTCGCGCAGCCGCTCGTCGCGCGCCATCTCCAGCTTGGCCCGGTCCGCCGGGGTGCCGCCGGTGAAGGCGGTGAGGGCGTCGCTCGCCGCGCTCAGTGCCGCCTTCTTCTCGTCGAGATGGCGCGTCGCGGTTTCGAGCACCTCGAGGGCCATCACCTCGGCCTGCTTCAGCGCGCCGCGGAAGTCCCGGTACGCCTCGAGGATCGTGTGCTCGCGGTCGATCTGGTTCTTGGTCTCCTTGGAGACATCGATATAGGTGAGGCGGATCTTGTCGAAGCGCTGGGCGATATCGCCGCGGCTGACCTTCATCCACACATTGGATACCCGCTCCATCAGGTCGAGCTTGCCGTCGTCGAGTTGATCGACGAGGCCCTTGGCGTCGTCGCGGATGGAGTTGAAGTTCTCGGTGATCAGGTTGTAGCGCTCGCCGATGTTCATCGCCGCCACCTGCGATCGGACCACCTCGTTGAAGGCGCTCGCCTGGGTGAGGGTGCGGCCGATCAGGATGACCTTGGTCTCGTCGAGGCCGGTGATCTCGTTCAGCAGCCCCGTGATCGGCTGTTCGCCGGACTGCTCCGGCCAGATCCCGAGCTCCTTGATCGCCCCCATCGCCTTGTCGAGATACTGCAGGGGTTTGTCCATCACTTCGCTGGCCATTTGGCGCTCATCCCTAGGTTCGGTCACCGGGCTCGTGACATGATTCACTACGGCGCAGCGACAACACAATTCGTCGCGGCGACCGGGGTGCCCATTTTCTCCGATATGGTGCGAAAAAGCCGCAGCAAAAAGGGCTTGCCGCGAATATGCGTTCCCCGTCGCGATGCTGCAAAGATTGCTCCCGCGGCCGCGGCGCACTACCTCTTGCGCAAGCATCGACGGAGGGCGGGCAGTCATGGAATTCGGCGGCAGGTACCTGTTCTCGGCTCCACGCCAGGCCGTGTGGAAGGCGCTCAATCAGACCGACATGCTGAAGGCCGCCATTCCGGGCTGCCGGCGCATCGACTGGACCGGCGAGCAGAGCCTCGAATGCGAGATTCAGGTCAATTTCGGCATCGTGCAGCCGGTGTTCACCGGCGACCTCGAGCTGCGCAATGTCGTGCCCGCCGAAAGCTACACGCTTGCCGGCCGGGGCCGCGGCGGCCTGCTCGGCATGGCCGAGGCCGCGGCCGACATCACCCTGTCCGACGCCCCGGGAGGGACCGAACTGCTGTTTCGTGCCAGCGGCGGGGCCGATGGCGGCATCATGAAACTGGGCAGGGCGGTGATCGGCAACTCGGCGCAACGCATCATCGACGGCTTCTTCGAGCGCTTCGGCCGTGCCATGGGCGCGGACGTGAC
>NZ_JAYRYM010000313.1:0-3740 GCF_041917035.1 Devosia sp.
TCTCTCCACCCGCGCCCGTCATCTCCAGGCGGCGGGCTTCCTGACCGACGGCGCGGCGCGTGACGTCGTCGCCATCCGCGCCATGGGCTTCCCCGTCTTCACGGCGGCCCTGTCGCCGGCCGACACGCAATATCGCGGCATGATGGTGGAGAAGGACGTGCCGATCACCATCGGCAACGTGACCATCGCCCCCGGTGATATCGTCGTCGGAGATGTCGACGGCGTCGTGGTGGTGCCGCGGGCTCAGGCTCTCGCCGTGCTTTCGACCGCCATGACCAAGATCACCGGCGAGCGGCGCATGCGCGCCGATCTCGAGGCCGGCATGCCGCTCGCGGAGGCCTTCCGCAAGCACGGCCTGCTCTGATCAGGACACCGGGCTGAGGCTCGGCGATTCGGTATGGCCGGTCGCCGGCTCGCCGTCGGGCAACGCGTCGCTCCACTGCAGCTTCTTGTAGTTGAAGCCGCGCTGGATCGTCGGCTTGACGATGGCGAAATAGGGCGAGATGTCGAAGTCGCGCGGCGCATAGAGCGAATGGTGGCGGATGTGCAGCACCTCGCGCCGTGCGGCGTCACCCTTCACCCGCTGCTCGCCGGCCTTGGCGCTGCGCTCGACTTTCGGAAGGATCGGGTAGCGGACCGCCTCGAAGGCCTGGGCGATCAGCGTCGAGCAGATCGCGCGCGTCGGGTCGCCCGAGCCGAAGGCGATCATCCGCCGCCGCCAGCGCACCGGCACCGGCATGGGGATGAGGAAGCGCAGCATGTCGAGGATGTTCTTCAGGTCGTAATCGAGGCCGATGCGCTCGACCATGTAACGACAGGCCTGCTGCTGATCCTGTTCTGTCAGGCCGACAGGGCGGCAGATGCGCGTGTGGAAGTTGCGGTACTTGGAGAGCGGGGCGGAAATGACACCGTCGCCGAGATAGGCCTCGACCAGCACATGGGGCTCGCCGTCGGGTTCGCAGGCACCCTCGATCGGACCGACATACATGGCGGCATGCGACCAGGTCGACTGGGTCAGGTACTTGATGACGGCGGAGATGCGGGTGTCGCCTTCCACCAGCAGGATGTCGCCGGGGCGCAGCGAGGCGCGCAGGGCATGGGGGTCGCTCGGCGTCGTCGGCTCGTAACCCGGCGAGCGTTTGTCAAGGATCGCGGCGATGCGGCGTCCCAGAGCGTCGAGAATGCGGTCTCCCATGATGGTCCCTCCCCAGGGACGTCCGTTTCTTGGACGTTGACTGTTTGTCGCAAACCCTTGCCAAGCGGTTCACGATGCGGAGACAGAGTGGCCAAGACGCTGCCATTCGCCTGTGATAGGCGTCACGTATGAGCGGGATTCGCCAGTTACGATGAACGGACCCTTGATGACCCGGCGCACCGTGCTCGCCGCATCGGCCGCCCTGCCCGCCGCCCCGGCCCTCGCCCAGACCGCGCGCCCCCTGCCGGCGGAAGTCGATGTGGTGGTGATCGGTGCGGGTGCCGCCGGCATCGCCGCGGCCCGCAAGCTGCAGGCCGCCGGACGGTCGGTGATCGTGCTGGAGGCCAAGGACCGCAGCGGCGGGCGCTGCATCGCCGACACCGTCAATTTCGGCATGCCGATGGACCTCGGCGCCCACTGGATCCATGCCCCGTCAGACAACCCTCTGGTCGATCTCGCCCGCGCGGCGGGCTTCCAGCTCTATGATGATCCCGAGCGGCCGCGCCTGCTGATCAAGGGGCGCAGCCCGCGCGAGGGCGAATGGGAGGGCTTCGCCGCCGCGCTGACGCGGGCGCAGCGGGCGATCCTCGACGCCGGCGAGGCGGGCCGCGAGGTCTCGCTCGCCGCCGCCATGCCGACCAACCTCAGGGACTGGCAGCCGACCATCGAGTTCCTGAAAGGCGCCTGGGATTCCGGCAAGGACACGGCCGAGATCTCCTGCGTCGACTTCTACAACGCCATCGAGACCCGCGACCTGTTCTGCCGCCAGAGCTATGGCGCCATCCTGGCGAAGCTCGCCGAGGGCCTGCCGATCCGCCTGTCGACGGCGGTGACGAAGGTCGACTGGTCCGGGCGCGGCGTCGCTGTCGAGACGCCGGCGGGCACCATCCGGGCCCGCGCCGCCATCGTCACCGCCTCGACATCGGTGCTGGCGTCGGGGGCGATCCGCTTCACGCCGGCCCTGCCGAAGCGCCAGGCGGATGCCATCGCCGCGCTGTCCTGCGGCGCCTACGAGCACCTCATCGTGCACCTGCCCGGCAACCCGATGGACGCCAGGCCGGACGAGCCCTTCGTGGTGAAGGCGGACACCGCGGCGACCGCCAAGCCCCTCGCCCGCATCGGCGGCTCCGACTGGTGGTATCTCGACATTGGCGGCCGCTTCGGCCGCGACCTCGCCAATGCCGGCCCGACGGCCATGAAGGCCTTCGCCGCCGAGTTCATCGGCAACGAGTTCGGCCCCCAGGCCCGTCGCGTCATGGGGGAGGTCCATGTCACCTCCTGGACGACAGATCCCTTCATCCGTGGAGCCTGGTCGGTGGCAGGCCCCGGTGCGACGCCCCAGCGCCTGCGCCTCGCCGAACCCGTCGGCCAGCGGGTGCTGATCGCGGGGGAGGCGACGGACGACGGGCTGTGGGGCACGGTCGGCGGCGCCTGGGCCTCCGGCGAGCGGGCGGCCGATCAGGCGCTGCGCTGGATCAGTCCGCGCCCCGCATCCGGCCGGCGCCGCTGACCGGTTCTTAGCGGCTCGTTAACGTTAACGGATTATGACCTGAACACCGCCCGGCCCGACCGCGGAGTTCGTCATGTCAGTATCCATTCGTCCCCGTCCGCTCATTCTTCTCGTCGCCTGCGCCGCCCTCGTCTCCGGTGGCTGCTCGCTCAGCGCCCGTCGCGGCGGCGGCGATGTCACCGGATCGATCCCCGGCGGCTCCTATACGGAACAGACCGCCCGCGCCGAGATCGAGAGCCTTGCCGCGCGCTACCGTTCGAGCCCCGAGGATGCCGCCAACGCCATGCGCTACGGCCGCGCCCTGCGTGCGACCGGGCAGGCGGCGCAGGCCGTCGCCGTGCTCGAGCGTGTCGCCATCCGCGATCCCCGCAATCTCGCGCTGATGGGCGAATACGGCCGCGCGCTGGCCGACGTCGGCCGCCACGAGCAGGCGCTGCAGGTGCTCGGCCGCGCTCATCGCCCGGACCAGCCGGACTGGCGCATCTACAACGTCCAGGCCTCGATCTACGACCAGATGGGCCGCTCGACGGAAGCCCAGGCGCTCTACAACGACGCCCTGAAGATCGCCCCCGGCGAGCCCTCGGTCCTCGCCAATCTCGGCCTCTCCCATGCCCTCTCGCGCCAGCTGCCGCAGGCCGAGCAGGCGCTGCGCCAGGCCGCCGCCCATCCGCGCGCCGACCGCCGGGTCAGGCAGAACCTCGCGCTCGTCGTCGGCCTGCAGGGGCGCTTCGCCGAAGCCGAGGAGATCGCCCGCAAGGACCTGCCGCCGGCCGAGGCCGAGCAGAACGTCGCCTATCTGCGCTCCATGGTGACGCAGCAGAACTCCTGGGCCGCCATCCGCCAGAGCGAGCGCCGCGGTGCGCCGCAGCGTCCGGCGGCATCGGCCCCGGCCCAGCCGCGGGGGTAAGGCGTCGGGGCGGCGTTCATGCCCGCGTCTTCGCCTGCTCGGACTTGCCTGCCTTGCACCAGCCAAGTGCGTCCTTCGAGGCTCGGCTATCGCCTCGCACCTCAGGATGAGGGACGTTGCGGATGGCA
>NZ_JAYRYM010000314.1:0-3739 GCF_041917035.1 Devosia sp.
ATATACGCGATCGCGTACACGAATTCAACGCTCAGTCGCCCGCGCTGAAGCCCTCGCCGTCGGCGATGATGCGGGCCGGCGGCACGGCATTGCCGTCCGGGCCGATCCAGGCCACCAGCAGCGCCATCGGCAGGGCGTGCGCCCGGATGGCGCCGATGACGCGATCGAGTGTCTCACGCCGGGTGACCTTGATGCCGTCGTCCGTGACGACGATGTCGGAGGCGATGTCCGGCGGCAGGCCCGAGGCCAGGGTGGCGACGGCCGCCTCGAGCCCGTCGTCAAAGACCATGCGGATGGCGAGGATGTCGCCGCCGATCCAGGCCGTCCCGTAGAGCGCCCCCGGCTCGGCGCCCCTGGCGGCGATCAGGTAGGTCTGCGCCTCGAGCGGCACGAAGCGGACGGTCATGCTGCGGTCGCCGGCCAGATAGGCCTCGCCCTCGCGCCGGAAGTCCAGTGCCGCCTCGTCGGTCCGCACCCAGGCGTCCCCCTCCTGCCGGTAGGCGAAGATGGCAAAGCTCTCGGGCAGCGGCGTCGCCAGCGCGTCGCCGGCAACGAGGTCGGTGTCGGAGGAGAGCGTGCAGGCCGCCAGCACGAGGCCGATCGACAGGGTGGCGAGCAGTCCGAGCAGGCGCATCAGTCGCATCGGTTTGCCTCAGTTCCCCTGGCCCAGCCGGTCGCCGGCGAGTTTGCGGATTTCCCTGAGCTCGGTGATGGTCATCTGCAGGTCTCCCAGTTGCTGCTCGAGCAGCGCCAGGCGCTCATCCACCTTGCCGATCAGCAGGCTGACCTGCGCGGTCTGCGACTGCGCGTCATACAGGCTCAGGTAGTCGGAAATGTCGCGCAGCGAGAAGCCTAGCCGTTTTCCGCGCAGGATCAGGATCAACCTTGCGCGATCACGGCGGCGGAAGACCCGCGTGCCGCCGACGCGCTCGGGGTTGAGCAGGCCCTTGGCCTCGTAGAAGCGGATGGCCCGCGTCGAGATGCCGAACTCGCGGGCGAGGTCGGCAATGGCAAACAGGTCGCGGTTTTCGGATTCAGGCCGGTTCATCGCTATTCGTCGTGCGGGTGCGGTACTCCTCGCGGAGTTCCTTTTTCGAGAGCTTGCCGATCAGCGTCTTGGGCAGCTGGTCCTTGAAGATGATCTCCTTGGGCAGCTCGATCTTGTTGAGCGTTTCCGCGAGGAATTTCTTGAGATCATGCTCGGTGACGGCGGCGTCGGCCTTCAGCTTGACGAACGCCACCGGCGCCTCGCCGCGATAGGTATCGGGCACGCCGATGACGTTGCACTCCTCGACCGCCGGATGGCGGAGCAGGGTTTCCTCGATGGTGCGCGGGTAGACGTTGAAGCCCGAGCAGATGATCAGGTCCTTGATGCGATCGACGAGGAAAACATAGCCATCCTCGTCCATCAGCCCGACGTCCCCCGTCCGCAGCCAGCCGTCGATGAAGACGTCCCGCGTGGCGTCCTCGTTGCCGTAGTAGCCGAGCATGACCTGCGGCCCCTTGACCTGCAGCTCGCCGCGCTGACCGAGCGGCACCACCTCGCCGGTGTCGATGTCGACGAAGCGGACGTCGGTCGCCGGCAGCGGCTGGCCGATGGACAATGGCTTGGAGGGCACGCGCAGGGCGGCGCAGCAGACCACCGGAGAGGCCTCGGTGAGGCCGTAGCCCTCGGCCAGCAGGGCCTTGCCGACCTTGCCCCAGGCCGAGCGGACCTCGTCGGCGAGCGGGGCGCCGCCCGACACCACCACCTCGAGCGAGGTGAGGTGCGGCGCGGCACGCTCCCCGGCCTTGGCGAGCGCCTGGATCAGCGTCGGCACCGCCGGGAGCACATTGGCCCCGGTGCGGGTCAGCAGATCGAGCAGCGCCTTCAGCTCGAAGCGCGGCAGCATGACCACCTGGGTGCCGTTGCACAGCGGCACGTTCATGCACACCGTCATGGCGAAGATGTGGAAGAAGGGCAGCACCGCGACGACGCGCGAGGGCGGATAGAACAACCCGCAACCCCAGGCATCGATCTGGCTCATGTTGGCCGCGATATTGGCGTGGCTGAGCATGGCGCCCTTGGGCACGCCGGTGGTACCGCCGGTGTATTGCTGCACCGCCACGTCGCGCTCGGCATCGATGCTCACCGGGCCGGGAGCGAGATTGCGACGCAGCAACTGGTCGAACCACACCACCTTGGCGGCCACGCGCGATTGCTGCGGCTTGGCCAGATCCTTGCCCTTGACCAGCCGGTAGAGGAGCTTCTTCAGCCCCGGCAGGGCGTCGGGAAAGTGGCAGACGATCAGGTGGCGGACGTGGCCGGCCTCGGTGAGGGCCTCGGCCTTCTCGAACAGCTGCTTGAGGTCGAGGGTCACCAGCAGGTCGGCCCCGGCATTGCCGACGATGTGGCTGAGCTCGTGGACCGTATAGAGGGGATTGCAGTTGACCACGGTGCCGCCGGCGCGCAGCACCGCATAGTAGGCGACGACGTAGAACGGTGTATTGGGCAGCATCAGCGCGACCCGCACACCCTTCTTGACGCCGAACTGCGCCTGCAGCGCCCCGGCGAGGGCGTTGATCATGTTGCCGAGGTCGCGGAACCGGGTCTTCTTGCCGAGGAAGTCGAGCGCGTCGGCGTCGGGAGTCCTGGCACAGGCGGCGAGGACCTGCTCGTGCACGGGCGTGAGGTTGATGGGGACATCCCAGGAAATCCCCGGCGGATAGCGATCCACCCAGGGGCGCGCGCTTCCTTCTGCCACTCGGCTCCTCCTCGGACTTGTGCTGTCCGTTGGCCCGACTATGGCATCGACTGACGTTTGCGTCAAAACGACGACGCGTCGCGCCGGACGAATTCCCCTCCCGAGGGACGGAAGGGCGGCGTTCACGCCGGGAGCCGACAGACCGGAAGGGGCACTGGTTGACGTATACGTCAACCACCCCTATTCTGCTGCACGGCTGGGGATGCCTTCCGGAGGGCCGCCCGAGGCAGCCGCGCCGGCCCGGTCGGCGCCTATCGGGGAGAATCGCATGGGCCTCGTCATCCTGTTCGTCAGCGTCCTCGCCGGCCTGGTGCTCGCCATGCGGCGCGCGCCGCTCTGGCAGTGGGCGGTCGCGGCTCTGCTGATCGGTATCCTGAGCCGCGTGTCCGTCGATGGCGGCCTGTGGCTGCTGGTCGACCTGCCGGGATGGATCGGCGCCCTGCTGCCAGCGGCCCTGCTGGCGGTGTTCACCGTCGCGCCGGTGCGCGAAGCCCTGCTCACCGGTCCGGCCTACACGATGGTCAAGCGCATCCTGCCGCGCGTCAGCCGCACCGAGCAGGAGGCCCTCGATGCGGGCACGGTCGGGTGGGACGCGGAGCTGTTCTCCGGACAGCCGGAGTGGGGCAAGCTGCTCGGCGTGCGCAAGCCGACCCTGTCCGCGGAGGAACAGGCGTTTCTCGACGGGCCGGTCAATACCGTCTGCGCGATGATCGACGACTGGGACACAAGGCACAACCGGGCCGACCTGCCGCCCGAGGTGTGGGCCTATCTCAAGGAACAGGGGTTCCTGGGCATGCTGATCGGCCGCGAGCATGGCGGGCTCGGTTTTTCGGCACAGGCGCAGAGCCAGGTGGTGTCCAAGATCGCCTCCCGCTCGATCGCGGCCGGCATCACCGTGATGGTGCCCAATTCACTGGGGCCCGGCGAACTGCTGGAAAAGTACGGCACGCCCGAACAGAAGCAGAAATACCTGCACCGGCTGGCGAGGGGCCTCG
>NZ_JAYRYM010000315.1:0-3728 GCF_041917035.1 Devosia sp.
CGAAGGTGACCGCGTGCTGCTCGGCGATGCCGACATCGAAGAGACGGGAGGGGAACAGCTCGGCGAACTTGTCGAGGCCGGTGCCGTTGGGCATGGCGGCGGTGACGGCGACGATGCGTTCGTCGCGACGCGCCTCCTCGATCAGGCTCTGGGCGAAGACGGCGGTATAGGACGGGGCATTCGAGGGCGGCTTCGCCTGCGCGCCGGTGACGACGTTGAACTTGTTGACGCCATGGTACTTGTCGGCGGAACTCTCGGCCGGCGCGTAGCCCTTGCCCTTCTTGGTGACGACGTGGATCAGGATGGGGCCGGACTGCATGTCCTTGACGTTGTGCAGCACGTCGAGCAGGTCGGGGAGGTTGTGGCCGTCGATCGGGCCGACATAGAAGAAGCCCAGCTCCTCGAACAGCGTGCCGCCGGTGAAGAAGGAGCGGGCGAATTCCTCGGTCTTGCGGGCCGTCTCGTGGATGAGGCGCGGCAGCTTGCCGGTGATCGACTTGGCGGTGTCGCGGAAGCCGCGATAGGCGGGGCCGGAGACCAGCTTGGCGAGGTAGGAGCGCATGGCGCCGGTGGGCGGCGCGATCGACATGTCATTGTCGTTGAGGATGACGATCAGCCGCGCATCCATGGCGCCGGCATTGTTCATCGCCTCGTAGGCCATGCCGGCCGACATGGCGCCGTCGCCGATCACCGCTATGACGTTGCGCTTCTGGCCCTGCAGCTCGGAGGCCACCGCCATGCCGAGCCCGGCGGAGATGGAGGTGGAGGAGTGGCCGGCGCCGAAGGGATCGAATTCGCTCTCGGCGCGGCGGGTGAAGCCGGAGAGCCCGTCCTTCTGGCGCAGCGTGCGGATGCGGCCGCGGCGACCGGTGAGGACCTTGTGCGGGTAGGCCTGGTGGCCGACGTCCCAGATCAGCCGGTCATGCGGGGTATCGAAGACGGCGTGCAGCGCGACGGTGAGTTCGACGACGCCGAGACCGGCGCCCAGATGTCCGCCGGTCACCGAGACGGCGTCGATGACTTCGGAGCGCAGTTCGTCGGCCAGCTGACGCAGTTGCTCGCGCGAGAGGGTCCTGAGCGTGTCGACAGACTCGATCTGGTCGAGGAGAGGCGTGTCCGGCGTGGTCACGTAGCACCGTTCCTTTGCCCGTCGGGCCAGAGAAGACTGCAGCGAGACTTAGAGCCTCGCCGGAGGCTTTGCAACGCCGGCTTCCGGGCGCGGGTCAACAGTTGAACGCGGCGCGGCCGCGGGCGGAGGCCGCGCTCAGGTCCCCGCCACGAGCTGGGGCGCGCCGGTCACGAAGCGATCATAGGCGGGGATGGCGGCTGTGCCGGGGATGAAGTCGACGCGGCCGGAGAGGGGGCCGAGCTCGGTCGTCTTCTCGAGGTAGCCCTCGGCCTCGGTCAGTTCGGCCCAGAACGCCGTGGTCATGAAGACCGGCTGCACCAGCGTCTCGTTGACGTGGTCGATCTCGGGGGCGACGAAGTCGATCTCGGCGCGCAACGCGATGCTCGGATCGGGCTGCCGGCGGAGGGCGAGTTCGGCGAGCGCGGCAGTCATCGGGGCGGGGGCGGCGGTGTCGCCAAGCAGGTCGAAGGTGGTCTCGAAGATGCTGCCGCGGCCGGCAAAGCCGCCATCGCCGAGCGAGGCCGTCTCGATGCTGTCGGGCCGCTCGTCCGGCTGGAGGGCGCCGGTGCCGCCCTCGCGCTCGATGATCATCTTGAGCGCCAGTTCCGCGCCCGGATCGGGGTTGGTCGGAACGTAGGCGGAAACCAGCGCATCGACCTGGGGGGTCATCAGGATGCGCGGCTTGGGCAGTTCGTCCTCGATGGCGGTCAGCGCGGCCACGGCGGTCACCTGACCGTCGGTCAGCATCGGCGAGCGGGTGGCGAGCTTGATGCGGGCGGACTTGGTTGCCGGTACCGGCGCGCCGGCGGCCTGCCAGGCGGAGTAGTCGTCTCCATCGGTCGCCGGCGCGATCGCCGCGACCTGGAGGGACTGGTCGTGCGGGCGATAGAGCGGGATCGGGGCGGTCACCTCGAAGGTCGGAACGACGCGCTGGGCCGGCTCGTCGAGCGAGGCCACCAGCACGGCGCCGTCGCCGCTCAGGTTGCGCGGGCGGACCGCCGGGATCGGCGCGACATCACCGGTGGTGTCGGCGACCATGATGCCGGGGTTGGTGTCGAAGGTCACCTTGCCGTTGCAGGGCACGGCATGGCACTTGGTCCACTGCGCCTGGGCGTAGGCGCGGCCGTCCTGCGACAGCGGCTTGCCGTCGGTCGGCAGGTGCAGGGTCTTGCCGTCGGGGAAGACCTTCTTGAGCTGGGCCCGGGTCATGCGCGGCCAGGCCCGCACGTTGCCGGTATCCATGTGCACGAACGGGCTGCCCGAGGTGGGGTAGTAGCCGACGCCGCCGACCTGGTACTTCATGGCCGTGGCGCGCAGCACCGACAGGTTGATGCCGGGGATGAAGACGTCCATCGCCTTGCCGCGCATGTGCTGCGAGTTCTCGGCGACGCCGGACGACTTGGCGCGCAGCATCTTGTTGGTCTTGGGCGAGCGATAGGACGAGACGATGTTGTAGGGCTGGGTGGCGCCGACGTCCTGGTAGACCATCCAGAGCAGATCGAAGAGGGCCGGATCCATCTTGGTCGGCTCTTTTGTCCGCCAGTCGGCGAGGAAGACGTTCATCTGCCGCAGCACGGCCTGATCGAACTGGCCGTTGCGCTTGTAGGTGAACCGTGCGGTCTCGCCGGTGTGGGTGTGATGCAGGTAGAGCGTGCGATCGCCCTGGGCGGCGACGGCAGGGGTCACCGCGGGGGGCACGAGAGACGTCACGGCCAGCACTGCGACAAGCAGCAGCCGCGACAGCTTCCCGATGAAACCCAGAACTTTCCCCGACACGCCCCGAACAGCCCGTTGCAACCAGAATACGACAGGAGACTAGCGCAGTACCGATGAGAGATCGTTAACGCTAACGCCTGGTAGCCAACCCTCGGGCCGACAACCCCGAGGCTCTGGATAGGCAGGAATTCCGGCCGAACCAAGGCCGAATTCCTACGCATTAGTAAACGCAGGACAAAACGGCACCAAACAAATGGGCCGGCGCCTGAGGCAGCCGACCCATCCTAGTCGCATCGATGCGCCGGCGCTACTCGTTGAGGAGCTCGATCAACCGCTTGTTGGCACCGTAGACGTCGCCATAGGAGCGGATGGTCCCGTCCTCGTCGACGCGCAGGGTGAAGTAGGAGATGTGGACCGGAATCTTGCTCGACAGGTTGAGCCAGCGCTCCTTGTCGCCGACCATGCTCTCGATCGAGGCGAGCGTGATCTCGGGCTCGAGCTGGACCAGCGCCTCGGCGAAGGCCATCGGGTTCTCGACCCGCACGCAGCCGTGGCTGTAGGCGCGGAAGGAGCGCGCGAACAGCGACTTGGACGGTGTGTCGTGCAGGTACACGTCGTGCTGGTTGGGGAACAGGAACTTGATCCGACCCAGGGCGTTGCCACCGCCGGGCCGCTGCCGGATGTGGTAGTTGTTGATGTTGGTCTGCGTCCAGTCGATGGCCGAGGCGCTGATCACCTTGCCGCCGGCGAGCATTTCCATGTTCTGGCTGGCGAGATAGCCCGGATTGGCGATCAGGTGCGGCTTGATCTCGTTGACGGCGATCGAGGGCGGCACGTTCCAGTACGGGTTGACGACGATATGCTCGATCTCGTCGTTGAACAC
>NZ_JAYRYM010000316.1:0-3727 GCF_041917035.1 Devosia sp.
TCGGCCCCGCCGCGCGCACCTTCGGCGGCGACTTCGTGCCGGGGCGCAGGACCTTCTGGACCGGCAACCACCCGCGCGGTCCGCGCTGGGCCTTCCTCGACTACGACCTGCCGGGGCTCGAGGTGCATGTGCACGTCGATGGCACCCTCAATGACCCGGCAACGCTCGACCGCGGCTGGAGCGCCGAGATCGTCATCCCCTGGTCCGGCCTCGCTGATCTGTCGGCGGGACGTTCCCTGCCGCCCAGGCCGGGCGACACCTGGGGCATCTTCATGGGCCGCTTCGAGCAGTTGCGCACCCGCGGGCCGGCCGAGACCGCCACCGCCGGCTGGGCGGCGCATCGCTTTGGGGTTGCCGACACCCATGTGCCCGAGTGCTTCACCCAGGTGACTTTCACCGACTGAGCCGGCGCCGGCCCTTCCCCAGGCCGACGCGCTCGGCTACAGAGCCGGCATGTCCCGCTCCCTCGCCGTCTTCGCCCTGCTCGCCGCCACGCTGTTGTGGGGGTTTGCCTTCGTCGCGCAGAAGTCGGCGATGGACCACATGGGCCCCCTCACCTTCTCGGCCGTGCGCTACATCCTGGGCAGCCTCATCACCCTGCCCTTCGCGCTGATCGAACTGCACCGCCGCAAGGTGCGCCTCACCCGGCGCCAGTGGCTGCTCACCGCCCTGCTGAGCGGCGCGTTCTTTCTCGGCGTGTGGCTGCAGCAGGTGGGCATTTCGCTGACGACCGTCACCAATTCCGGCTTCCTGACCTCGCTCTACGTGCTGTTCGTGCCGGCGATCGCCTTCCTCGCCATGCGCCTCAAACCGCACCCGATCATCTATCTGGGGGCGCCGCTGGCACTGATCGGCATCTATCTGCTGAATGGCGCCACGCTTGACGCGCTCAATGTCGGCGACGGGCTGGTCGTCGCCGGCGCGCTGTTCTGGGGCATCCAGGTCTTCCTCATCGGCCACCTGGCGCGCGAGACGGGCTTGCCGGTCTTCCTCTCGGTGGTCAGCTTCATCGCCGTCGGCGTGATCTCGACCGTGCTCGCCCCGATCCTCGAGACGCCGCACCTCGACGGCATCGCGACGGGCTGGGTCGAGATCGCCTATGCCGGCATCCTCTCGACCGCGGTGGCGTTCACCCTGCAGGCGGTCGGCCAGCAGCACGTTCCCGCCGCCAATGCCGCGATCATCCTGTCGGCCGAAAGCCTGTTCGCCGCCATCGGCGGGGCGATCGTGCTCGGCGAGCGGCTGAGCCTGATCGGCTATGGCGGCGCGGCGCTGATCTTCCTCGCCATCGTGATGGTGGAAACCGTCCCGGCGCTGCAGCGACGCCGCGAGGGCGCCGTCGCCTGACCCGGCGGCCGCGTCAGTCCGCCCGCGCCAGTTCCAGGTCCTTGCAGATCACCACGTAGACGCAGCCGTGCAGCAGCAGCGTGTTCTCGTTCTTGAGCGACACCGTGGTATCCGCCGACTGGCCGAACAGGTTGAGCTTGCCCTTCCAGCGTCCATTGCCGGCGGGCTTGGCCTTGTCGATGATATTGACGCCCAGGTAGGGCCGGTTGTCCGGCGTATCCATGCCGCCCGAGAGCCGCGTCACCGTCAGGCAGAAGGCCTTGCCATCATTGCCGCAGAAGCTGCCGGCATAGGCGGAATCCTTGCCCACCACCCAGGTGCCGGTCACCGAGCCGGCCTCCGCCAGCGCCGGGGCCGTCATCGCCGCCCCCAGCACCAGCGCCGCGCCAAAACCAAGAATCTGCCTCATCGGACTCTCCAGTTGCCGCCGCCCGCCCGACCGGTCTGCGGGAGGATCGTGACGTGAGTATGATGCAGCCGCGTCACATGCATGTCATGTCGGCTCAATAGCTTGCCGGAGCGCCGGGTTCGTCCCCCAATTGTCCCGGAGCGCTTGCGCCGCCTGTCGCCGCCAACCCGATAGCCGGCGGACTGCATCGTGGCGGGGTGTGCCGCCAACCCTCACCCCGCGCCGACCCCCGATCGGCATCTATCGGCCGCCTCCGCCAGGCGGCCGATTTTTTGTTGAGACCGCGCGATTGGCCTCGCCGCGGCGGCGCGCCTCAGGCATCTAGGGCGCACCATGGCCAAGCTCTACTTCTCCTACTCGACGATGAATGCCGGCAAGTCGACCATGCTGCTGCAGGCCTCGTACAACTATCTCGAACGCGGCATGCGGACCTTGCTGTTCACCTCCTCGCTCTACGCCGAGGGCGATGCCGGCCTCATCGAATCCCGTATCGGCATCTCGGCCGCTGCCGAGATGTTCGGCTTTGAGGATGACCTCTACCAGCGGGTGAACGATCACCTGCAGGAAGCCAAGGTGGACTGCGTGTTCGTCGACGAGGCGCAGTTCCTGACCGCCGAGCAGGTCTGGCAACTGGCCCGCGTCTCCGATCGGCTCGACGTGCCGGTCATGTGTTTCGGGCTGCGCACCGACTTTCAGGGCAAGCTCTTTCCCGGCTCGTCGGAACTGCTCGCCATCGCCGACGAGTTGCGCGAGATCCGCACCATCTGCCATTGCGGACGCAAGGCCACCATGGTGGTGCGACAGAACGCCGATGGCGGCGTCCTCACCGAGGGCAACCAGGTCTCGATCGAGAAATCGGTCTACGTGTCGCTGTGCCGCCGTCACTGGGAAGAAGAAATCGGGCGCTGGCCGCCCAAGGGACCCCGCCTCCATGACCACTGAAGCCGCCACTGAAACCGCCGCGGCCGAGCCGGCCGGCACGCTCACCATCCGCACGCTCGCCATGCCGGCCGACACCAATCCCTCCGGCGACATTTTCGGCGGCTGGGTGATGAGCCAGATGGACATTGCCGGCGCCATCGCGGCGGTCGAGGTGGCGCGGGGCCGCGTCGTCACCGTCGCCGTCGAGGCGATGAGCTTCATCGCGCCGGTGAAGGTCGGCGACATCCTGTGCGTCTACACCACCATCGAACGGGTCGGCACGACCTCGATCAGCGTCGGCATCGAGGCCTGGGCCCGGCGCAACCGCTTCGCCGACCGGGTCAAGGTCACCGACGGCCGCTTCATCTACGTGGCGCTGGACGATGCCGGCAACAAGCGACGCGTCACCGGCTGACGGGGATATCCCGAAGAATCTCGAGTCTGTTGCGGCGACGCCCTTTCGCCCTCGCCGCGCGCGCGATAGCGTCGCCCGCACCCATTGATAGATCGATCGAGCCATGCGCGCCCTTTTGAAGCTGATCCTCACCGCCACCCTGCTCGTGCTCGGGGTGCACAGCGCCCAGGCGCTCGAAACCGGCACCCCGGCCTGGACGACGCGTGCCGTGACGCTGCTGGAGGGTCCCGGCGCCGCCTATGACCCTGTGGGCGACGTGGCGGCCGAGACCCGCATCTACATCGAGCGCTGCACGGAACTGTGGTGCCGGGTGCGCTCGGGCGGGTTGCGCGGCTGGGCCGACACCGCGGCCCTGACATTCGGACAGGACCCCAATCCGCCGCTCAGCGGTCCGCGGCTCGACTACAAGTCCGGCGGTCCGGGCACGGTGTGCCTCTACGAGGGGCACGATTTCACCGGCGCCTCGATCTGCGGCAGCACCGGCTACGTCATCCGCGACCTGCTGCTCTACCGGGCCGACAACCGCTTCTCCTCGGTTTCCATCGAGGGCAACGTGTCGGTGACGCTCTGCCGCGACCGCGAGTTCCGCAGCCATTGCGAGCGCATCAACGAGAGCCAGTCGGCGCTCGACGGCT
>NZ_JAYRYM010000317.1:0-3726 GCF_041917035.1 Devosia sp.
GCCCTGGTCACGAAGGCCGGAGGCTCGCTCAGCGCGCTTGCGCGCGTGCATCGCATGAGCCCGTCATCCTTCGGCCACAGCCTGCGACGCCCCATCCCCCAGGCGAACCGCGCCATTGCCAGGTTCCTGGGCGTTGCCCTCGTGGACCTCTGGCCTGACTGGTTCGATGAGACCGGCGAACGCCGCAACCTGCCTCGGGCTAGTAGTCACAACCCGACGGCGCGCAAAAGTCAAAACTCGGGCTCGCTTGCAGACCGCCGGAGGGCCGCATGAGCCGTCCGAGTGCAGCAAACCGCCGGGCGCCGGACAAGAGCGCCCTCCGCGAGCAGCCTGCGCGACCCGCCACCCCAGGCGACAGCATCACCTCGATCCCCGCAGCTGAGACCCCCCTCACCGTCGTCGCGGGCGACGGGACCGTCACACCCCCGACATTCCGGCCCGGGCCGATCTCGCCTCCCCATGCGCCCGCCCTGCAGCGTGGTCGGGTGGCGCTCGATCTCGTCGATGTCGCCGACGATCGGCTGCGGGGACGCGATGCCGACTGGGAGGCCCTCATCGCGGCAACCTATGCCGAGATCGGCCAGCTGGTGCCGATCCGGCTGGTGCGGGAAGCCTCCGGGCGATTCATCCTCGACGGCTTCGGCTTCGGCGTTTCTCGTCTCGAGGCGGCCCGGCTCGCGGGGTGGACCGAGATCGACGCCGAATGGTGCGACCGCGCCGCCGTCGACCAGCGCTTCTACCGGCTTCCCGAGATCATCGAGGCGATCGCGAGGCGCCGCCTTACCGCGCTCGACGAGTGCCGCTTCCTCGCCGAGTACAAGGCGATCCACCTGCGGCTCTATCCGGCCGCCGCCAACGGGGGCGACCCACAGAGGAAACAGGTACTTAGGGGCCAGAACGCAAAGATTGCGTTCTGGCAGGTGGCGGCCGAGAGCACCGGCCTCGGCCGCCGCTCGGTCGAGGCCAAGGTGGCGATCTGGGATGGACTCGGCACGGCAGCCCGCAAGCGGCTGGCCGGCTCGCGGCTGGCCGACAACCAGGCGGCGCTGGGCCAGATCGCGGCAGCCACCCATGGCCTGCAGGCCAAGGTGCTGGACCTGCTGCTCGCGATACCGCCCCGGGCCGGCACTGTCGCCGAGGCCATCCTTCTTGCACAGGGCAAACGCCTGCAGAGCGCCGACGACAAGCGCTTCAACGCCGTGGCCGGCAACCTGACCCGGCTCTCGGCCGCGGCGCGGAAGCCGCTCTGGACCGCCTATGCCGACGAGATCATCCCGGTCCTCAGGGGCGAGGGGCTGATCTGATGGCGCGCGACCGGATCACCCTCGACCTGTTCCGCGATTTCGAGCCGCCGGAGGTGGTGGCACGGTTTCCTGCCGAGCAGGTACGGGCGGAAACGCTGGCGGGAAAGCTCAGCCGGGCCGTCAAGGCGACGCTCGATGCCTTCGCCAAGTCCCGCGGCGATACGGCCCTCGCCATGACGGAGTTCCTGGGCGAGGACTGCTCGAAGACGATGCTCGACAAGTACGCGAGCCAGGGCGCGGAACACTCGATCTCGGCCGCACGGCTCGCGGCACTGGTAGCGGTGACGGGCGACCCGAGACCGCTCAATGCGCTGCTCGAGTCGATCGGCCTGATCGTCGTGCCCAAACGATACGAATGGCTGATCCGCCGCGAACGCGCCCGCGAATTGCAGCGCCTCGCCGAACAGGAGGCCGCCGCGGCCGATGCCCAGTGGAGGGCGCAGCGGTGAGCAGCGACAGCATCCGAGTGGCCTGTCCCCCTCCCCCGCTTCGCAGGGGAGGATCACGGTGAAGGTCTGGCTTACTGCGACGGAGATCGCCGATGCGGCAGTCGAGGGACGGCTGCCGGGCCTGCCGACGACCCAGCGCGGGGTGCAGAAGCGGGCCGTTGCCGAGGGCTGGGACCGCTACGGGGGGCAGTGCCGGCGGCGCAAGGGGCGCGAGGGGGGCGGCGGGCTAGAGTATCACATCGACCTGCTGCCGGCGCCGGCGCGACTGCACTACCTGTCGAGCTTCGTGTCGATTGCGACCCCGGCGGCGCGGGCCGAACTCACGCCATCGATCCCCGAGGGCGACGCGCTCACCACGGCCGGGCGGAAGAACCGGGACGCGCGGCTCGCGATCCTCAAGGCGGCGGACCGGTACCGGGACGGCAACGGGCTCTCGAGCGTTGCCTCGGACGGTTTCTTCGTCCTGCTCTACAATGCAGGCCAGGCCGAGATCGCGCCCTGGGTCCGGCCGCTGGTCGGCCGGCTATCGGTGCGCTCGCTGGCGCGCTGGCGCGCGGCGGCAAAGACACGCGGCACCGAGGCCCTGGGTTACGATCCGGCGCTCAACCGCAAGGATACCGGGGTGCTGAGCCGGGCGGCGGGCGGCGAGGTCAAGACCTTCATCCTCGCGCTCCTCGCCAAGAACCAGTTCCTCTCCTCGGACCACATCCGCAACGCGGTGATCGACCGCTTCGCGGTGAGCGACTGCCTCGATGTCGCCGGCCGGCCGACCAGGGTGCCGTCGCGGCGGACCTTTCAGCTGCAGCTCAGCCAGTGGCGTGGCGAGTACGCCAACGCACTCCTCAAGATCCGCGACCCGGACGGTTACCGCTCGCGCGTCGAGATGGTGGCGCTCGGCACCAGCCGGGCCGACCGGCTCAACGAGTGCTGGCAGATCGATGCCTCGCCGCTCGACGCGATCATGCTCTCGGGCAAGCGGCAGGTGATCTATGCGGCGGTCGACGTTTTCTCGCGCAGCACCATCATCCTCGTCACCGCGACGCCGCGGGCCGAGGCGGTCGCCATGCTGGTGCGCAAATGCCTCAAGTCCTGGGGCGTGCCGGAACGGATCAAGACCGACAACGGCTCGGATTTCACCGCTCACGCGACACAGCGCCTGCTGGGTGCGCTGGGCATCGAGATCGAACTGAGCCCGCCCTATTCGCCGCGCTCCAAGCCGCTGGTCGAGCGCGTGATCGGCACCTTCCAGCGCGATTTCGCGGCGACGATTCCCGGCTTTGTCGGCCACAATGTCGGGCAGCGCAGCATCATCGAGAAGCGCAAGGCCTTCTCGCGGCGGCTGAGTCTCGACGACGCGCACCTGTTCGACGCCGACATGAGCGAGGCCGAGGTCGCGGCCTATGCCGACAGCTGGGCCGCGGAAATCTACGCCCACAGCCTGCATGACGGCATCGGCATGACGCCGTTCGCCAAGGCGGCGAGCCATGCCGGCCCGGTGCGACGGATCAGCGACGAGCGGGCGCTCGACATCCTCGTCGCTCCGGTGGTGGGCGGCAACGGCATCCGCACTGTCGGCAAGACCGGTATCCGGGTGAGCGGCGAGGCCTACTACATCGGCACGGTGCCGGTCGGGCGGCAGGTGCTCTGCCGCATGGACCCGGCGGACCTCGGACGGCTGATGGTGTTCGAGCCGGACGGCGAGACCTTCCTCGGGATCGCCGAGTGCCCGGCGCTGCTCGGGCTCGACCCGGTGGAAACGGCAATGCGGGTCAAGGCGCAACAGCAGGCAATGCTCGAGGGCCAGCTGAAGCCGATCCGCGCCGCGATGCGCAAGATCGGGCCCCGCGCCGTCGCCGACGCACAGCTCAATGTGGCGCGGGCCCGGCACGACAACCTGGTCGCCTTCCCGCGCCCGGCCGAGGGGCACTCGACACCGGCGCTCGATGCCGCGGCAGCCGCGGCGCGGCCGGTGG
>NZ_JAYRYM010000318.1:0-3718 GCF_041917035.1 Devosia sp.
CGCCAGTGCGCCTGCGCCACGTCATCGAAGCCGACCACCTTCACGTCCTGCGGGACGCGCAGCCCCAGTTCATGACGCAGCGCGTCGATGACCCCGAAGGCGCCGACATCGTTGGCGGAAAAGACCGCGTCGGCCCCCTCCCCGATGCGGAACAGGTTCACCGTTTCCCGCCACGCGGTATCGTAGGAATAATCGCCCTGCACCACGATCGGCGGCGGCAGGCCGCGCTCGGCAAGGACCGCGCGCATGGTGAGGAGGCGCTGCGCCGTGGCCAGCGAGTGCGCGGCGCCGGCGAGGAAGGCAAAGCGTCGGGCCCCGAACCCCTGCATCAGGGCGACCGCCTGCACGATCCCGTCGCGATGCAGCACGTTCAGCCGGTCGGACAGCGGCGCGGCGTGAGCGGAGGGGCCGGACTCCGGGTAGCCGACATAGATGGGCACGGCGCGATCGAGGACCCGTCCCAGCGTCTGCGGCCGCACGGTCTCGGTGAAGGCGATCACCGAATCCGGATTGAAGCCGCCCATGTAGGTGAGCAGCGTCTCATCGAGGCTCATGTCGGCGCGGGTCTTGAACAGCAGAGTGGCAAAGCCCTGGTCCTGCAGCGCCGAGGTCAGCGCGTCGACCTCCTGGCTTTCCCAGGGGCTGACCAGATCGGGGACGATGACGGCCACGAGGTGGGATCGCCCGGTCACCATCGAGCGTGCCGCCATGTCCGGGGTGTAGTTGAGTTCGCGCGCCACGCGCAGGATCAGGTCACGCTTGTCGGGCCGGATCGAGGCGCGGGGATTGAAGGCGCGCGAGACGGCGACGCGCGAGACATTGGCGCGCTTGGCCACCATGTCGGCCGTGGTACGGCGCAGCGGGCGGGACGATGGCTCGGTCAATGGCGGCTCACCGGTGAAATCGTGTGCACGGCGACAGGAATGTCGCGGACGCGGCCGACTGTCAAGCACTACGCGACTAACTTGCTGTTTCTGCTATATCTTTGGTGATGGAATGAGTGTTGCACGCGACTGTCATTCCACTGTCATGTGAAATGAACATTCTGCGTATTGACGGCCGATGCACGCGTGTTCATGGTGATGGCGGGGCTCGGGCTGGGAGGGCCGCGCCCCTCCACATCCGCCATGCAGGGATCGACCATGCTCATCGGCAACGCCCCGTGCTCGTGGGGCATCGCCTACCCCACCGGCAACAGCGTCACCTGGGACCAGTATCTCGACCAGGTGGCGGAGGCCGGGTATCGCGGAACCGAGCTGGGACCCTACGGCTTCCTGCCCAAGGACAAAGCGGTGCTGGAGCGGGAACTGGGGCGGCGCGGGCTGACCCTGATCGGCATCACGCACGTGCACACGTTCGGCGACAGGAGCACCGCGCCCGAGCTGCTGGCGACGCTCGGCGAACTCTGTCCGCTGCTGCGCGACCTGGGAGCGCGGCACCTGGTGATCATGGACGAGAGCAACTGGTATCCGGCCGGGCGCGAGGGCGTGCTCGACGAGACCGGCTGGCAGGGGCTGGTCGCCACCGTGCGCGAGGCGCAGGCGGTGAGCGAGGGCAAGTTCGGCCTCAAGGCAAGCTTCCACCCGCATGTGGGAACGGCCGTCGAGCGCGAAGCGCAGATCGACCGGCTGCTGGCCGAAACGGAGATCGATCTCTGCTTCGATACCGGCCATCACGCATTCTGGGGCCAGGACCCGCTGGCCTACATGAAGCGGGTATGGGGCCGGATCGCCTATATGCATCTCAAGAACGTCGACGCCGCGGTCCGGCAGCTGGTGCTCGACGGCAAGCTGTCGATCGAGGCCTCCTATGGCCGCGGCGTGATGGCGCCGCTGCCCGACGGGGCGGTCGATATCCGCGCCATCATGCGCTTTCTCGAAGCCCAGGGCTTCGATGGCCCCGTGGTGGTGGAGCAGGACCTGGCGGAGAATGCCAGCGAGACGCCGCTGCAGCTGGCGCGACGCAATCTCGTCTATGTCGAGGGCCTGAAGTGAGCGGCGGCAGGATCCGGGTCGGCCTCATCGGCCTCGGCGAAGTGGCGCAGCTGATGCACCTGCCGCTGCTGGCCGACGACGCGCGCTTCGAGATCGCGGCGGTGACCGATGTGTCGCCGAGCCTCGTCGCGCATGTGGCGGAGCGCTACGGAGTACCGACCCGCGCGACCTCGGCCGAGGCCGTGATCGACGATCCCGATCTCGACGCCGTGTTCATCCTGACGCCGGACCACCTGCATGCTCCCCTGCTCGAGAGGTCGATGCGGGCGGGCAAGCATGTGTTCATCGAGAAGCCTGCGGCACTGACGGCGGCCGAGTTGCGGCCGCTGGTGGAACTCGATCGCAACAACCAGAAGATCGTCTTCGTCGGGTACATGCGGCGCTTCGCCCCGGCCTTTCTTGAACTCAAGAAGCGGCTGCCGCCGCGCGGGGAAATCCGGCATGTGCGCATTCGCGACCTGATCCGCGAGAGCCAGTTCTTCGTCGACCAGAGCCGCAACATCTTCCGCCCGACGGACGTTCCGGCAGAGGTGATCGCGGAGGGACGGACCCGGACCGAGGCGCTGCTGCAAAGCGTGATGGGCGCGGCGCGACCGGACCAGCTGCGCGCCTACCAGGTGCTGACCGGGCTGTCCTCGCACAGCTTTTCGGCGATGCGCGAGCTGTTCGGTGCGCCGATCGGCGTCGCGGCGGCGCGCCAGCACCGGGGCGAGAACGTCCTCGTGATGTTCGACTACGGCTCGTTCACGGCACTGTACGAGGCAGTGATCCACGAGGTGGCGCGGTTCGACGCGGCGATCGAGGTGCTGACCATGCACCAGCATTTCAAGATCACCTACGACACGCCCTATGTGCGCAACCTGCCGACCCGCCTCGAGATCACCACGTCGGACCTGCACTCGACGGGGACCGAGATCGTCGGCCCGTTCTACGAGGACGCCTTCCGGGTGGAACTGGGCGCCTTCCACCATGCCGTCACCACCGGGGAAAAGCCCAAGACGCGCCTCTCCGATTCGCTGGCGGACCTCGAGCTGTTTGCCGAGGTCGGCAAGCTCTTCCTGCGCCAGGAGGCGGCAGGCTGAACCGGTTTCGCCCCGGCGGCCGGGGCTGACGAACGTCATCTGAGTGTCACCACAGTGAGGTTAAAGCGGACCAGGGTCCTTGGCAGAACACTTCAAGCACGAGGACGTCACAATGGAATTTCCGTTCCATTTTTTGCTTGCCAGCGGATGGACGCGGATTAGTCTGGTGCGACGGTCGGCGTCAGATTGACCAGCCGCGGGATGACCCCGCAGGCGAACACAGGGAGAAAGAACGATGAAGCGTCGTGCGTTTATGCTTTCGGTCGGCGGCACTGCCGCCGGCATGGTGCTGCTGCCCCGCCTCGCCTTCGCCGAGGCCGGCCGCATCGACTGGTACACCTCGTCGGACACCAACATCCTCGACTTCTGGACCAATATCGTCGCGCCGAAGTTCCAGGCGGCGAACCCCGGCATCACGATCAACCTGATCGATGCCGGCGACGGCGCCGGGCAGCTGGCGATCGCCGACCGCGCGCTGGCCGCGCTGCAGACCAAGACCGACCCGCAGGCCGACTATTTCGAGACCGGCGATCCGCGCCTGCCGGCCGGCGCCATCGATGCCGGGCTGTACGTGAACATCAAGGAAGCCGGGCTCTCGAACTACTCCAAGATCAACCCGCTGGCCTTCGACGGCGACTATTC
>NZ_JAYRYM010000319.1:0-3689 GCF_041917035.1 Devosia sp.
ACCTCCAGCAGAGCCGACCAACCCTCGGAGCCCCGCGGCGGCGGCGGCATCGCCAGCAGCACCTCGAGCGGGGTCGGGCTTTCCGCCATCCGGTCGATCACCCTGCCTGCGGCACCCGGACCGATGCCCGGCAGGAGCTGCAGGACACGGAACCCCGCCACGCGATCGCGCGGGTTGTCGACGAAGCGGAGCAGCGCCAGTATGTCCTTGACATGGGCGGAGTCGAGGAACTTGAGACCGCCATACTTGACGAACGGGATGTTCCGCCGCGTCAACTCGATCTCCAGCTCGGCCGAGTGGCTCGATGTGCGGAACAGAACGGCCTGCTGCTTGAGCGCGGTGCCACCCTCGCGGCAGGCGAGAATGCTCTCGACGACGTAGCGGGCCTGGCCGGCCTCGTCGCGCACGGTGACGAGGCGGGGCCGGTCGTCCGAGAGTCGGTCGGTCCACAGGTTCTTGGTGAAGCGCTCGGTCGATTCCGAGATCACCGCATTGGCCGCCGCGAGGATCGGCTGGGTGGAGCGGTAGTTGCGGTCGAGCGTCACGATGCGGGCCGGCGGCGTGAAGGCGGCGGGGAAATCGAGGATGTTGCGGACCGTGGCGGCCCGGAACGAGTAGATCGACTGCGCGTCGTCGCCGACCACGGTGAGCCCGTCGCCGCGCGGCTTGAGCGCCATCAGGATCGATGCCTGCAGCCGATTGGTGTCCTGGTATTCGTCGACCAGCACGTGGTCGAAGCGCTCCCCCAGCTCCGCGGTGATCGCGGGTTCCCGCATCATCGCGGCCCAGTAGAGCAGCAGGTCGTCATAGTCGAGAACCTGCTGGCGCTGCTTGTGCTCGACATAGGCACCGAACAGCGCGCGCAACTCGTTGTTCCACATCGCCACCCAGGGGAACGCCTGCTGCAGCACGGTCTCGAGTTCCTGCTGGGCGTTGACGACGCGCGAGTAGATGGCGAGACAGGTCCCCTTGGTCGGAAAACGCTTCCGCGCTTCCGAAAAGCCCATCTCGTGCCGGATGATATTGATCAGGTCGCCCGAATCCTCGCGATCGTGGATCGAGAAGCCCGGCACGAGGCCGATCTGCTCGGCGTGCTCGCGCAACAGGCGGGCTCCGATGCCGTGGAAGGTGCCGGCCCAGGTGAGCGCGTCGGTGACGATGCCGGCCCTGTCCTTGAGGACCTGCGCCACCAGCCGTTCGACCCGACGCTGCATCTCGGCAGCGGCGCGGCGCGAGAAGGTCATGAGCAGGATGCGGCGGGGGTCGGCGCCGTTGACGATCAGGTGGGCGACGCGGTGCGCGAGCGTGCTGGTCTTGCCCGATCCCGCCCCGGCGATGACCAGAAGCGGTCCCCCGGCATGCTCGGCGGCAAGGCGCTGCTCGGGATTGAGCTTGTCGAGGTAGTGCGGATCAGGCGGCAAGACGAATCGGTCCGGATACGGGGCACGCGACAGTGAGCATCATTCGCGTTTTGTTCGCAACCCGGGGTCATCAGCACTCCTGCGGGTCTGCTGCTAAGCATATGAAATCAATGTGAAATCGCTGTCGGGTACTTGTCATCCGCGAAGCCGTCAGGGCAGCATGACCTCGTCCGCAATGGAGGTGCCCCATGACGCTGCAGGCCGCCACGCTTGCCGAAATCGAAGGCTATGGCCTGACCACGGCCAAGATCATCTACCGCGTTCCCGACCATCGGCACGTGCTGCAGGACTTCCTGTGGCAGCAGTACGATGTCTTTCCGCAGTTCCCCACGCTGCGCAAGTTCCTCGCTTTCTGGGAGGAGCAGATCGAGGGGCCGCTGCACTCGATCACGGTCGCCCATGCCCGGCTGATCCACCCGGTCGAACTCAGCGCCCTGGCGGGACGGCATCTGCACTAGAGTGCAACTCGTCCGCCGGCGGTGCGAGGCGCGACAGGTAGTGCTGCCAGGGCTGCGATGCACGGAACCGCCAGTCCGAGGGGGGCGCGGTCCGGCCTTCGGGCAGGGCGCGCAACCGGGCGAGAACGGCAAGCGCATCCCGTGACTTGGCCCCGATGCGATGCCGGCGGTAGAGTTCGCCGACGGTGTGGGGTGCGCCGGCCATGGCCACCATGGCCTCGATCGTCCGCTCGTCGAAATAGAGCGCGCGCGCGGCAAGATTCAGGCTCTGCCGCGTGCCGTCATCCACTGGCAGCACGGCAATCGTCGCCTCCGCATCGACGAGCGGTTCGCTCAGCGGGGCAAAGCCCAGCTCCTCCGGGCAGTGGGCGAGGCAGACATCGGCGTCGTCGGTACGCCGGCCGGCGAGGTAGTCGGCAGCGATCTCGCCGACCGGCTCCATGCCATAGGCGGCGCATTCGGCGGCCCGCAGCGCGCCGATCGAGGCGCCGCCCAGAACCCGGACCCCTTGCGACAGGGCGTGGAGGATCTCCTTGTGCCAGACGGACGGCACGAAACCGAACACGCCATCGACCAGGCCGATCGCGCGGGCACCCCGAAGCACGGCAAGGTGAATGTCGCCCTGGCGCGCCGGAGGCCGAACATCGATGCCGGTGCAGTCCCACTGGACGCCCGCAAGCGAGGGACCGACGAACAGGACTTTCACAAAAGACCCAGCATGGCGGCCGCAGCGCGGCGACCCGGACGCCAGTTGCGATTGGTGAGGCGATCCTCGAGACCCGGAACGAAGGCCTTGAGCACGGTGATGCCACAGCGGTCGCCGCCGAGGGTGACGACGACCGGCGGATCCAGACGCGCCTGCGAGAGCCCGGCGAGCACGGCCGCCAGCTGGGTAGCGGGCGGCGTTGCCGCGGGCAGACCGACAGGAGGCGGCCGATCGGTCGGCCTGGCGGTGGTGAGGATCGCCAGCGAGGCGGCCAGACGCTGGTCGTACTCGGCATCAACGATGTCATCGCGGGCGCCGGCAATGTGGGCGATCCGCGTCTGCGCCGCCTCGACGATGGCGCGGCGGGCGGCGATGGCGGCGACGGGATGGCAGGCCGCACCGGTGGCCGCGTCGAAATGCCGATCCGCTCCGTCGCCGGGGGTGATGACCGCGTAGAGACAGGGCAGGCCGGTATTGCCGGTCAGGTCGAACAGGTACAGCCGGCGGCCGGCGGCGGTGATGCGCGCGGTGAGTCGCGAGATCTCCGCGTCGCGGAAGGCGGCAGGGTCGAGAGCGGTCGCCAGGGCGGCCGCATCGGGCCTGAAGCCCCACAGGCACACGGCGTCCCGCTCGACCAGTTCGCACAGCGCGTGCAGCAGGGCCGCCTCATGGCTGGTTGCCGCCGCGACGCCGTTGCTGGACTGGGCCAGCCCCGGCAGGTCCGCCGGCGGCACGCCCAGCACCACCGCGTCATAGGGGACGAGGACGGTCTGTCCGCCGGGCAGCTGTTGTCCCTCGACCCAGCGGATCGGCCGGTCGGCCGGCCATGGAGCGTCGCGCGGCAGGAGGTGATCGACCGGCATCGCCCTGAGGCCGCGGGCCGCGACCTGCTCGCGGCTCAGCCGGTGCGACGGAGTCTCCGGCGCCTCTGAAATGGCATACTCGGCGGCCTCCATGAGCGCCGAGATCTGCGCGGAAACGTCGTCGATCCCCTTGCCCTGATGGCTGGCGATGGTCAGGGAATTGGGGCGGATGGCGGCGTAGCAGGGGATGCCGATGCGATCGAGGCCGGTCTGCGCGGCGAGACGCGTGATGCCGAGCGCA
>NZ_JAYRYM010000320.1:0-3667 GCF_041917035.1 Devosia sp.
GCCTCGATCAGGAACTGCTGCATGATGTCCCCCTGCCGGGCGCCCACCGCCATGCGCACCCCGATCTCGCGCGTCCGTTCTCGCACGGAGACGAGCATGATGTTCATCACCCCGATCCCGCCTACCACCAGCGAGATCACGGCGATGGCTGCAATCAGCAGCGTCAGGGTCTGCGTCGTCGCCTGGATGGTTTCCCGGATGGTGTCGGTGTTCTGCAGCGAGAAGTCGATGAGACCGTGCCGCTGTTCCAGCAACTCGGAGATGGCCGTCTGGGCGGCCGAGATATCGGCATCGTCGGCAATCCGGACCGTGATGGTCGACAGCCAGCTCTGCCCCAGCATGCGCGACATGGCGGTGGTGTAGGGTGTGTAGATGGCGATCGCATTCGACTGCGGACCGAAAGTATTGGTGCTCGCCGCGATCACGCCGATGATCCGCAGCGGCACCTTGCCCACGAGGATCACCTTGCCGAGCGGATCCTCACCGTCCGGAAACAGCGTGCTGCGGCCGGTTGCATCGATCACCGCTTCCTGGCTGAGGCTTTCGACACCTGCGGCATCGAAGGTGACGCCGGCCACCAGCGAGCGGTTGTTGACCCGGAAGTAGTCGGGTCCCACGCCACTGACCTGCGCGCTGGCCGAGACGTTGCGATAGCGCACCGTCCCGTTGCTGGATACTTGCGGCGTGACGCTGTCGGCGTAGGCCTGCGCCGCGATCGCTTCGGCGTCCGCCGGCACCAGCGTGCGGATCGCACCCAGCCGCCGGTCGGCGGCGCTCGCGCCCGGCAGCACATTGATGGTGTTGGTGCCGATCGAGCTGATCCGCTCCAGCACCTGGGCCTGGCTGCCCTGGCCCAGTGCCACCACCGAGACCACCGAGGCGATGCCGATGATGATGCCCAGCATGGTCAGGAAGGTGCGCAACTGGTGCGAGGACAACGCCCGCACCGCGATGGCGAAGGCTTCGGCACTGCGGTCGAGGGCTTCGCGCCAGCGTGGAATGCGCTTGAGATCGATCGGCTTGCGCTCGGCTTCCGACCCGCCCGCGCCATTCATCTGCCTGTCGGACACGATCACGCCATCGCTGATCTCGATGATCCGGTTGGCCATTGCCGCAATCGCCGGATCGTGCGTCACGATGATGATCGTGTGCCCCTCCTCGTGCAGTTCCCTCAACAGCGCCAGCAGGTCCCGTCCGCTCTTTGAATCGAGGGCGCCCGTCGGCTCGTCGGCAAAGATGATGTCGCCGCCGTTCATCAGCGCGCGCGCCACGCTGACCCGCTGCTGTTGCCCGCCGGACAGTGCCGCGGGACGATGGCTGGTGCGGTCGGCCATGCCCAGCCGTTCGAGCAGGCTCCTCGCCCTCGCCCGGCGATCCGCCCTGGCGGCTCCGGCATAGGCCGCGGGCACCTCGACATTTTCTACCGCGTCGAGGTCGGTGAGCAACTGATAACGCTGGAAGATGAAGCCGAAATGCTCGCGCCGCAATTGCGCCAGTTCGTCGGGCCCGAGGCTGGCGACATCCCGTCCGGCCAGCCGGTACTCTCCGGTCCAGCCGCGATCGAGGCACCCCAGGATGTTCATCAGCGTCGACTTGCCCGAGCCGGACTGCCCGATGATGGCAATCAGCTCGCCTTGCCGAATGGTGAGGTCGATGTCGTTGAGGACGGTGATGGTCTCGGTCCCCGCTGGGAACTGCCGGCGCAGCCCGCGGACCTCGATGATCGGTTCGTTCATCGACATGTCCTCACAGCGGCGGCCCGCCGACGGGTCCACCACCGGCGAGCAGCCCGCGGGTGCTGTTGCCACTCGGCGCTGCCGAGCTGCCGGTGCCGCCCGACACGACGATGAGATCCCCTTCCTGCAGGCCCGACTTGATCTCTGCCATCACGTTGTTGGTCAGCCCCACTTCCACGGGCCGCATTTCGCTGCTCTTGCTCGCCGCGTCCCACACCTCGACGGTCGTGCTGCGGCCGCCGGTCTTCAACACCGATGCAGGCACTGCGAGCACGTTTTCGGCGGAGGCCAGCACGATCGTCACCTGCGCGGTCATTGAGATGCGCAACCGGTGATCCGGGTTGGCCACATCGAACAGGCCGTTGTAGTAGATGGCGCTGCCGGCGCTCGTACTGCCGCCCTGCTCGCCCGAGATCGACTCCGGGGCCGGCTCGATGGCCCGCAATGTCGCCTCGATGCGCGTATCGGGGTCGCCGAGGATGGTGAAGTACACCTTCTGGCCGGCCTCGACCCGTGGCACGTCCGCTTCCGAGATTTCGGCCTTCACCACCATCTGGTCGAGATTGGCCAGCTTGACGATGGTGGGCGTGCTGTTGACAGCGTTGACCGTCTGGCCGACCTCGACCTCGAGCGATACCACTGTGCCGTCCATCGGGGCGACGATCCGCGTGCGACCGAGGTTCAGCTTGGCGGTGTCGACGCTGATTTCAGCCTGTTGGATCTGCGCCTCGAGCGCTTCGAGCTGGCCCTGGGCCGTCTCGACGGCCAGCTGCGCCGTCTGCAGCTCCGCATCCGAGATCAGCTGCTGGGGGAACAGCTTCTCGGCACGCTCGAGCGCCACCCGCGCCTTGGCCAGAGAGGCCGTCTGCATGCGCTTCTGCGCCTCGATCCCGGCAAGGGCGGCCTCCGACGCCCGGACCGCGTTCTCCTGGTTGAGCGAGTCGATTTCGGCGATCAGGTCGCCCGTCTGCACCGCGTCACCGAGCACCACTTTCAGCGTCTTGATGCTGCCCGAGACTTCCGCCCCGACGCTGACCAGCTGGCTCGCCTCGATCGTTCCCGAGGCGAGGACGGATTCCTCGATGGTCGTGCGCGTCACCGCGGTGGTTGTCGGCTGCACCACCTTGGCCTTCGGCGTGAAATAGCTCCAGGCCGCCACCCCGGCCCCGGCCAGGACCGCCGCAACGACCACCCAACGAACCAGTCTGCCGATCTGCGCCACAGTGGAGCCCCGCGTTTCCTGGAAACGACATAGGTGCGATTGGCCGCCTCGCCGCATTAGGCCTTGGTAAGCTGGATGAATTCTTGGACAGGTTCGACCAGCCGGCGGCTTCGCACCCGTCCGACTTGCGCCTTGCGCCGGAGGTGCGTCTTGATCGTCATCAAGCGCGCCGCCCTGATGTGTCCCGCGAAGCGGTCGATGCTAGATTTGGTCGAGCCCGTACGCGAGGTCGGCGATCAGGTCGGCGCTCTCCTCGAGACCGACCGAGATCCTGAGCAGCCCCGGCGTAATGCCGCTTTCGAGCCGTACCTCTTCGGTGAAGCGCGCATGCGTGGTCGTACCGGGATGGGTGATCAGCGATTTCGCGTCGCCCAGGTTGTTCGAGATGAGGATCACCGCCAGCGAGTCCGACAGCTTGAACGCCGCCTCGCGCCCGCCCTTCACCTCGAAGGCCACCAGCGTCGAACCGCTCGCCATCTGCCGCTTCGCCAGGTCGTACTGGGGGTGTGAGGGATGGAACGGGTAGGAAATGCGCGCCACCTTGGGGTGGTTGGCAAGGAAGTCGGCGACCTTCGCGGCATTCTCGGTCATCTGCCGCACCCGCAGGGCCAGCGTCTCGACGCCCTTGAGCAGCACCCAGGCGTTGAACGGCGACAGCGACGGGCCGGTCTGGCGCAGCAGCGTGTGCACGTCGCCCTCGATCAGCGCC
>NZ_JAYRYM010000321.1:0-3652 GCF_041917035.1 Devosia sp.
TCCCGCAAGCGTCGCGCAATCAGCTGCGTGACCTGGGAACCGAAATCGATGATCAGGATGGAGTCGACCGGGGTGTCTGTCATGGCGGGGGCATAGAGCGGGTTCACGACGAGCGCAAGAGATGCGCGAGAGATGGCGTCAGTTCGCCGGACGCAAAGGCGGATCCGAGAGCTTTTCGGCGTTGGCGCGCACCAGCTTGCCGACGAGGTTGCGGTTGAGGCCGGCCTCGATGGCCCGCCGCACCGAGACGTCGGACTCGATGGCCTGATGCAGGCGACGCTGCTCGAACGCCAGGACCCGGATCGGGCTCACCGCCGTGACCGTCGCCGACGCCTGCGCGCCGGTGAGAAAGCTCATCTCTCCCAGGTAGTCGCCCGGTCGGCACACGGCGATCAGGCGATCGGCATTCGAAATCTCGGCGACACCATCGGCGATGTAGAGGACGCTGTCGACCGGCTGTCCCTCGCGGATCAGCGCCTCGCCGGACTCGTAGCGGCGCGGCTCCGCCAGCGCCAGCAGCCGCTTCAGCGCCTGTTTCTCGACCCCCCTGGGCATCGAGTCGACGAAATGGCGCTCGTCGTCGCGGAAGTCGTGATGGTGCTCGTCGTACCACAGGATGATCAGCTGCACGATGTTGACGAGGACGAACAGCGCCTCCCACACCACGCTCACCGGATCGACGACGAACACGCTGCGGTAGATCACCTCGACGCTGCCCGAGCCGATCGCGAACACCCGCAGCCAGAACATCTTGCGCATCATCATCGAGATGATCAGCAGGGCATAGTTGATGTGACCGACCATGTGCGGGGGGTCGGTGAGGTCGTGAAGAAACTGCTCCAGCAAGCGCGCCTCCGGCATTGGACGCACCCAGTGTGCCGCAGATCGTCGCGACCGTCAGCGCGGAAAAGCGTGTCGCTCAGGGCGCTGTGGCGTTCGCCTTGGCGAGCTTGCCGACGAGATTGCTGTTGAAGCTGGCATCCAGTGCGCGCCGCAGGTCCGCGTCCGTTTCCATCGCCGCCCGCAGCCGGGACTGCTCGAAGGCGAGAAAGCGCATCGGCCGGGCGCTGACGGCCGTTGCCGATGCCGGCTCACCCGAGACGAAGCTCATCTCGCCGACGAAGTCGCCGGGGCCGCAGACCCCGACGATGCGGCCACCCTTCTCGATCCGGGCGACACCCTCGGCGATGAAGATCAGGTCCCGGACCGGTTCGCCCTCGAAGGTCAGGCTCGCTCCGGCCTCGACGTCGCGCAGTTGCGCCAGGCGCAGCAGCTTGCGGACCGTCCGTCGTTCGATGCCGCTCGGCATGATCTCGGCGAAGCGCTGTTCGTCGCCGGTGAAGCGATGGCGCTTGGCGTAGTACCAGAGGATCGCCAGCTGCATCACGTTGACCGCAACGAAGATGATCTCCCAGAACACGATTACCGGGTCGATCTCGAAGAAGGCGCGATTGATGATCCGGATGACGCCGGCCACGATCGCGATGGCCCTGAGCCAGCTCATGTCGTTCATCAGCATCGAGATGACGAGCAGGGCGTAGGGGAGGTGGGTGAGCAGGTGATCCGGGCTGATGATCTCGGATAGGTAGTTGGGCACTTGCGCGCTTCTTCTTTGGCTCTCGAATTGTCCTCGCACTGTCGGCGGCGGATCGGCACCGGTCAACCGGGCGGGCCTTCAATTCACGCATCGCTTGCTTCGCACGGCGCGGGATGGCATCGAACAGGCGGGCAGGGGCGTCGGACGGGGGCACCAGGTGGAAAGCAATCGGCTGCATGGGGCGGATTTCCTGCGTGCAGCCGCCTGCCTGCTGGTGTTGTTTCACCACCTCGCGCAGCGCATGAGCTGGAACCAGCAACTGCCCGGCATCGAGTGGTTCCGCCCGTTCGCCATCAACGGCAGCTTCGGCGTAGCGGTCTTCTTCGTGTTGTCGGGGTTTCTGCTCGCCCGCCCGTTCTGGCTCGCCTTCGACGCCGGCACCGCGATGCCGTCTCTCACCACCTATGCGCTGCGCCGGGCGGCCCGCATCCTGCCGGGCTTCTGGGTGGCGCTGCTGCTGAGCTTCGTCATCGCCATCACCGTCTTCGGGGCGAGGCTCGATGGTCAGCTGCTCCTGCGCCTCGCCTCCGGCGCGCTGCTCGTTTCCGACTGGCACCCGGTGACGCTCTTTCCCGTCGAGGTCAACGGCCCGCTCTGGTCGATCGGCTTCGAGGTGACCTCCTATGCCCTGCTGCCGCTGGGCTTTCTGCTCCTCTGGCCGATGCGGCGCGCCGTCCCGGACCGGTGGGGGCGCCTGGCCTGGCTGGGTGTCATCGGGGTCGTCCTGCTGCTCCATCTCGCCTTCGTCACCTGGTATCCGATGGACATGCGGGGGCGTGGCTGGGAGAACGGCCTCATCGGCGGCGCCAAGACCTGGATGCCGCGGTACAATCCGTTCGGCTTTTTCGCCATGTTCGCCGTCGGAGCGCTCGCCGCCGGCCTGCAGGTGCGGTTGGCGCGCCTGCGGCACTGGGCGTTCGACCTCGCGGCGCTGGCGGCGCTGGCCGGCGCCACCGCGCTGCTCGCCGCCCAGGCCCGGGAGGAAACGTCCGAAGGCTGGGGGCTGCTGGGCATTCCGTACGATTTCCCGTGGTTCGTGCTGGCGGTCGGCGCAGCGCTGGCCACGGCGCCGTCGAGCCGCCTCCTCGGACAGTGGCTCGACAACCCGGTGAGCCGCTATCTCGCGCGCATCTCGTTCGGCATCTACATCTGGCACTATCCCGTGCTCGAGCTGGTGCGGCGCTACTGGGCGCCGGACATGGATCACGGCCAGATGGGCGATCCGGTCAGGTTCGTGGTGACCAGCGGCGTGATCCTCGCCATCTCGATCGGGGTGGCGCAACTCAGCTTCACCTTCATCGAGAACCCCGTCATCCGCTGGGCGCGCCGGCGCGAGCCGTCGGCACCGGCGGCACTGGCGACGGCCGGGGCGGGCTGAACCGGCGCCGGCGCGGCCCCGGCGGCCGCCGGCATGGGGTCACTCGCTGTCGGTGCAGTCGTCGGCAAGCGCGATCCGGAACTTGCCGCCCTCGCCGCTGGCATCGGCATAGACCAGTTCGACGGCGCTCTCGTCGGTGTTCCAGAGCGGATGGAGGTTGAGCAGGACCGGGTGGTCCTCGGTCAGCGGCACCGGGCAGCCGCGCCGCACCTTGCTGCCGTCGGGCTGGACGAACTCCGCGACCACGACGCGACGACAGCCCGCCTCGCCGCACGTCTCGCCGACATCGAGGCTGACCTCGCCGCTCGGCGAGGAGAAATGGTGCCGCGCATCCGGGTCGGGGATGGCGAACCAGATGAGCGTGCCGAGCCCCAGCACCAGCAGCACCGTTCCGACGATCAGCGCCGCCGGCGAAACGCCCGCATCTGCCTGTCGCCCGGCCATCTATCGCCGCTGCATCTGGATGGCGTAGAACCCGTCGGTTCCGGACAGGTGAGGGGTGAGCATCACGCCGCCCTCGGGTGAGAACCGCGCCCGCACCTTGGCACCCGAGAAGTGCCCCATCCACACCCGATTGCCGGGAACCGCGGTGAACTCCGGCCTGTCCGCGAGGAAGGCCAGGGCCTGCGCCGCATTCTCCTCGTTCAGGATCGAGCAGGTGATGTAGACCAGCGTGC
>NZ_JAYRYM010000322.1:0-3635 GCF_041917035.1 Devosia sp.
CGTGAATAAGCCGAACACCAGTTTTGTCCGGCCGCGTGGGATTTTGCATCCCCGGCCGATTGATGGGAAGACCGAGATGACCGCCACGGAAACCGCGACCAACAAGGATCGCGTCTATATCTTCGATACCACGCTGCGCGACGGCGAGCAGAGCCCCGGCGCCACCATGACGCTGGAGGAGAAGCTCCAGGTCGCCGAGGCGCTCGACGAGATGGGCGTCGATATCATAGAGGCCGGGTTCCCGATCGCCTCCAATGGCGACTTCGAGGCGGTCGTGGCCGTCGCCAAGCAGGTCAAGAACGCCGTCGTCGCCGGCCTCGCCCGCGCCATCCCGGGCGATATCGCGCGGGCCGGCGAGGCCGTGCGTCACGCCAGGCGCGGCCGTATCCACACCTTCGTCTCCACCTCGCCGATCCATCTGGCGCACCAGATGAAGAAGACCGAGGAGCAGGTGCTGGAGATCATCACCGCCACGGTGACGCAGGCGCGCGGGCTCATCGACAATGTCGAGTGGAGCGCCATGGATGCCACCCGCACGCCGATCGATTTCCTCGCCCGCTGCGTCGAACTGGCCATCAAGGCCGGCGCCACCACCATCAACCTGCCCGACACCGTCGGCTATGCAGTTCCGGCCGAGCACGAGGCGATGTTCCGCTCGATCATCGAGCGCGTGCCGGGCGCCGACAGGGTGATCTTCTCGGCCCATTGCCACGACGACCTGGGCCTCGCCGTGGCCAATTCGCTGGCCGCCGTCCGCGGCGGCGCGCGGCAGATCGAGTGCACCATCAACGGGCTGGGCGAGCGGGCCGGTAATGCCGCGCTCGAGGAGGTGGTGATGGCCATCCGCACCCGCGCCGATGCCATGCCGTATCATACCGAGATCGACGCGACGCATTTGAGCCGCGCCAGCCGGATCGTCTCGGCGGCCTCCAACTTCCCGGTGCAGTACAACAAGGCGATCGTCGGCAAGAACGCCTTCGCGCACGAAAGCGGCATCCACCAGGACGGCATGCTGAAGAACGCCCAGACCTACGAGATCATGACGCCGGCCTCGGTCGGCATCAAGGAAACCACCTTGGTCATGGGCAAGCACTCGGGCCGCGCCGCGTTCAAGGACAAGTTGAAGGAACTGGGCTACGAGCTGGGAGATAATGCCTTTCAGGAGGCCTTCCAGCGCTTCAAGGACCTCGCCGACCGGAAGAAGCACGTCTATGACGCCGACATTGTCGCGCTGGTCGATGACGAGGCGGGCTCGGTCGATGATCGCATCAAGCTGGTCGACATGGAGGTGATCTCCAAGACCGGCGGCATCCATCACTGCGAGCTCAAGCTCGCCATCGATGGGGTCGAGGTCGCGGCCAAGTACGACGGCACCGGCTCGGTCGACGCCATCTTCAACGCCATCAAGCAGGCGGTCGGCAAGGACCCGCACCTGGTGCTCTACGCCATCGACGGCGTCACCGGTGGCACCGACGCGCAGGCCAGCGCGCACGTCCGGCTCGAAATGGGTGGCCGCATCGTCTCCGGCAACGCCGCCGAGCCCGACACGCTCGTCGCCTCGGCCCGCGCCTACATCAACGCCTATAACCGCCTGCTGCTCGAGCGCGGCGCGTCGGCGCAGGGCGCGCTGGCGGGCTAGCGACATGGATCTCGGGCTCGCCGGCAGGACGGCCATCGTCTGTGCGTCCAGTCGCGGCCTCGGCCGCGGCTGCGCCACGGCGCTGGCCGCCGAGGGCGTCGAGGTGGTGATCAACGGCAGGGATGCGGCGCAGCTCGATGTGGCTGCCGCCGAAATCCGCGCCACCACCGGCGGCACGGTGATCGCCGTGGTGGCCGATGTGGCGACGCGCGAGGGCCAGGACGCGCTGCTCGCTGCCTGCCCGACGCCCGACATCCTCGTCAACAACAATGCCGGCCCGCCGTTCCGCGATTTCCGTGAGCTCGACCGCGAGAAGATGCTGGCCGGCGTCATCGGCAACTTCGTCACCCCGATCGAGCTGATCCAGCGGGTGATCGACGGCATGGTCGAGCGCAGGTTCGGCCGCATCGTCAACATCACCTCGAGTTCGGTCAGGGCGCCGATCGGCGGGCTCGACCTCTCCTCCGGTGCCCGCGCCGGACTCACCGCCTTCCTCAAGGGCGTGTCGCAATCGGTCGTTGCCCACAACGTCACCATCAACAACCTGCTGCCCGGCTCGTTCGACACCGACCGGCTGAAGAGCGGCAACCGGCGCACGGCCGAACAGCGCGGCGTCAGCCTCGAGGCGATCGAGGCCGAGCGGCGCGCCGCGATCCCGGCCAGGCGCTTCGGCACGCCCGAGGAGTTCGGCGCTGCCTGCGCCTTCCTCTGCTCGGCCCGGGCCGGCTACATCACCGGGCAGAACCTGCTCATCGACGGCGGCGCCTTCCCCGGCGCGTTCTGAGGATCACCATGCGCCCCATCGCTCCCAACGCCTTCAAGCGCGCGCTTGCCGCCCGATCGGTGCCGCAACTCGGCTGCTGGCTGTCGATGAATTCCCTCGCCGCCACCGAGATCGCCGCTGGGATCGGCTTCGACTGGGTGCTGCTCGACATGGAGCACAGCCCCTACGACCTCGAGACGGTGGAGCGGCACCTGCTCGCCGCCCGGCATGGTGGCGATGCCGAGTTCGTGGTGCGCATCCCCAGCATCGATCCGATTCTGGTCAAGCGCCTGCTCGATGCCGGCATCCGCTCGTTCATGTTCCCGTTCGTGCAGACCGTCGAGGAGGCCAGGCTCGCCGCCGCCTCGGTACGCTTCCCGCCGCACGGCATCCGCGGCTATTCCGGCAATTCGCGCTCGGTGCGCTTCGGCACCATCACCGGCTACCATGCGAAGGCGCACGAGGACATCTGCGTCATCCTGCAGATCGAGACGCCGCTGGCGGTGGCAACCATCCCCGAGTTCGCGAGGATCGAGGGCATTGACGGCCTGTTGATCGGCCCCAATGACCTCGCCGCCAACATGGGCCTGCTGGGCGGCGCCTATCATGCCGACACGCTCGCCAAGATCGCCGAGGCGCGGCAACTGATGCAGGCGGGCGGCATCGCCGCCGGCATGCTCGATTTCAAGCCGGAGAGCGCCCGCCAGCTCTTTGCCGACGGGTTCAACTTCATCGCCGTCGGCGGCGACACTTCGATGATCGTCAAGGGCTCGCGCGCGCTGCTCGGCGAGTTCGGGCGCGGGTAGCGCGAAGGCCTTCATCCGACCCCGTCGACGCACGAGGTCCGGCCTCACCCCGCCTCGCGCAGCGCTCCCGGAAGCTCCGCCGCCACCACGTCCAGTTCCTCGTCGCGCCCGACGCTGATGCGGATGTGCCGGTCCAGCCCCGGCGCCATGGGCTTCCTGACGAACACGCCGCGTCGTTCCAGCGCCTTCAGCACCGCCAGCGCATAGGCGCCGTCGCGGCCGCAGTCGATGGCGACGAAATTGGTGGCCGAGGGGACCGCGGCGAGTCCGTTTTCCGCCGCGATGGCGTTGAGCCGCCCGCGCCCGGCCGCGACTTTCGCGATCACCGCCGCCAGCCAGTCCCGGTCGCCGAGCGCGGCAATCGCCGCCACCTGGCTCAGCCGCGTCACGCCGAAATGGTTGCGCACCTTGTCGAAGGCCCGGATCA
>NZ_JAYRYM010000323.1:0-3614 GCF_041917035.1 Devosia sp.
GCGCGCTTCATCGAATCCTCCGTTTGTTCGCAGATGAACAAACGTCGCGAGGCGAGGCAAGCCCGGCCGATCAGCCGGGCACGGAGAAGCGCTCGTCGAAGGCATAGCCGGCGCCACGCACGGTGCGGATCGGATCGGCATCGCGGTGGCGGTTGATCGCCTTGCGCAGGCGGCCGACATGCACGTCGACGGTGCGCTCGTCGACATAGACATCGTTGCCCCAGACGCCGTCGAGGAGCTGTTCGCGCGAGTAGACGCGGCCGGGATGGCGCATCAGGTACTCGAGCAACCGGTACTCGGTCGGCCCGAGATGGACCTCGCGTCCCCCGCGCCGGACGCGGTGGCTGGTGCGATCCAGCTCCAGGTCGCCGGCCTTGAGCACGGCGGTCACCAGCTGCGGGCTGGAGCGGCGGAGCAGCGCGTTGATGCGGGCCAGCAGTTCCGGGATCGAGAAGGGCTTCACCACATAGTCGTCCGCACCGGTCGCGAGGCCGCGCACCCGCTCCTCCTCCTCGCCGCGCGCGGTGATCATGATGATCGGCGTGCGCGCCGTCTCCTCACGGGCCCGCCAGCGACGGCACAGCTCGATGCCGGAGAGGCCGGGAAGCATCCAGTCGAGCAGGATCAGGTCGGGGACACCGTCGCGGATGCGCTCCACGGCCTCGTCACCGGATGCGGCCGTGACCACGCGGAATCCCTCGGCCTCGAGGTTGTAGCGCAGCAGCAGGGCGACATCGTCCTCGTCTTCGACGATCAGGATGGAGGCGCTCATGGCGTGCTCCTAGCGCGGCGAGCGCTGCTGGGCTTCGGCAGCCAGGTGCAGCCCCGTCTCGAGGTAGTAGGCAGCCTCGGCGATGTTGGTGGCGTGGTCGCCGACACGCTCGAGGCTCTTGGCGCAGAACAGCAGATGCGTGCACTGGGTGATGTTGCGCGGGTCTTCCATCATGTAGGTGAGTAGCTCGCGGAACAGCGAGGTGTGGAGCGCATCGACTTCGTCGTCGCGATTGCAGACCTCGACGGCCGCCTTGCTGTCGCGGGCGAGGTAGGCGTCGAGCGCCATCTTCAGCTGGCGCGCCACCAGCTCGGTCATGTGCTTGACGCCATTGTAGAACTTGGGCGCGAGGCCGAGCGTCTCGATCTGCAATGCACGCTTGGCCAGTTGCTTGGCCATGTCGCCGGTGCGCTCGAGGTCGTTGGCGACCTGGATCGCGGTGACCACCATTCGCAGGTCGGCGGCCATGGGTTGGCGGCGCGCGATTATGGACACCGCGGCATCGTTGATGTGCTGCTGCATCTCGTCGATGCGCTTGTCGAACTCGCGAATGTCCTGGGCGCGCTGGTGGTCGAGCCGCAGCAAGGCGGAGGCGGATTCTATGATCGCCTGCTCGACCAGGCCGCCCATCTCCGAGATGGACTTGCTGAGATTGGTCAGTTCGTCTTCGTAGGACGAGACGATATGCTCTTTGAGCGTGGACATGGGTGTGATCCTCGTCAGCCGATACGGCCGGTGATGTAGTCCTGCGTCTGCTTGTTCTTGGGGTTGGTGAAGATGTCCTCGGTCTTGCCTTCCTCGATCAGCTTGCCGAGGTGGAAGAAGGCCGTCTTCTGGCTGACGCGCGCCGCCTGCTGCATGGAGTGGGTGACGATGACGATGGTGAAGTTCTCGCGCAGCTCGTCGATCAGTTCCTCGATCACCGCCGTGGCGATGGGATCGAGCGCCGAGCAGGGCTCGTCCATCAGCAGCACCTCGGGCCGGGTAGCAATGGCTCGGGCGATGCAGAGGCGCTGCTGCTGACCGCCCGAGAGGCCGGTGCCGGGCTCGTTCAGGCGGTCCTTCACTTCGTTCCACAGACCGGCGCGGCGCAGCGAGGAATGGACGATTTCGTCCATCTCGACCTTGCTGCGGGCCAGCCCGTGGATGCGCGGGCCGTAGGCGACGTTTTCGTAGATCGACTTGGGAAAGGGATTGGGCTTCTGGAACACCATCCCGACGCGGGCCCGCAGCTCGACCACGTCGATGCCCCTGTCGTAGATATCCTGGCCGTCGAGCGTGATGTTGCCCGTGACCCGGCAGATGTCGATGGTGTCGTTCATCCGGTTGAGGCAGCGCAGGAAAGTCGACTTGCCACAGCCGGACGGTCCGATGAGCGAGGTAACCTGGCGCCGCGCGATCTCGAGATCGACGTCGAACAAGGCCTGCTTGTCCCCGTAGAACACGCTGACCTTCTCGCCCCGCATGGCGGCGCCACCGCTCGCAGCGGAGGCCGTCTGTGCCAGGGTGGGGTTGGCTGCGGTTTCTTGCATTTTCGACGCTCCTTACGCGTGGGCGGCAGGTCGGACTACCAGCGGCGCTGCAGTCGTTGACGAAGGAATATGGCGATACCGTTCATGATCAGCAGGAAGGCCAGCAGGACCAGGATGCCGGCCGAGGTACGCGAAACAAAGCCGCGTTCCGGACTGTCGGCCCAGATGTAGATCTGCGTGGGCAACGCGGTAGACGCCTCGAGCACTCCGCCGGGCGGGCTGGTGATAAAGGCGTTCATGCCGATCAGCAGGAGCGGTGCCGTCTCGCCCAATGCGTGCGCAAGGCCGATGATGGTGCCGGTCATGATGCCGGGCAGCGCCAACGGCAGGACATGGTGCATGATCACCTGGTGGCGCGATGCGCCCATGCCGAAGGCCGCCTCCCGGATCGAGGGAGGCACCGCCTTCAGGGCATTGCGGGTAACGATGATGATCGTGGGCAGCGTGATGAGCGCCAGCACGAGGCCCCCGACCAGGGGCGCCGAGCGCGGCAACCCGAACACCTGGATGAATACCGCGAGGCCGAGCAGGCCGAATACGATCGATGGCACGGCGGCGAGGTTGTTGATGTTGACCTCGATCACGTCGGTCCAGCGGTTCTTGGGCGCGAACTCCTCAAGGTATACGGCTGCGGCCACGCCCACCGGGAAGCTGATGATGAAAGAGACGAGGATGGCATAGAACGTACCGGTGATCGCCCCGGCAAGACCGGCGAGTTCGGGGAAGCGGCTATCGGCATTGAAGATCAGTCCCCAGTTGAACGGCGTGCTGACGCGACCCTGTGTCACCAGCGCATCGAACCAGGCGATCTCCTCGTCGGTGACGCGGCGATTCTCCTCCGGCGTGGCCCGATCGATCACGCCCTTGTTGAGCTGGTCGAACGGATCGGAAAGCGGCACCTCAAGCGTGACGGTCTTGCCGATGACGGACGGATCCCGGACCACGGCGTCGCGCACGAAGAACTGCGTGTTGTTGGTCATCAGCTTGGCGGCATCGCGCAGCTTGGGACCGGTGAGCTCGGGCCAAAGTAACTTGGCGCCATCGGAAACGATCGCGCGCCAGTTGCTCTTGGACAGGTCGTCGGCATTGATGTGCTCGGCCGAGATCGGGAAATCGACCCGGGCGTGCGTCTGGACGAAGGCCTGGGCGCCGCCGATGATCAGGGTGACGAGCAATACCCCGAGCAGCCCGACGGCACTGAGAATGGCGACGATGCCGTAGAGGCGCAGCCGTGCATCGGCCGCGTAGCGACGCCGTCGCAGGTCGGCGGCCGTCTGGCTGCGAATCCCCTGCTGGTCGGCCATGGCGAC
>NZ_JAYRYM010000324.1:0-3548 GCF_041917035.1 Devosia sp.
GGCTCGTCGGCCGGCTCGGCCGCCGGACCATAGCCATCCCAGCCATTGCCGTCATAGCGCTGAGCGACGGCGCCCCCGTGTGGCGCCTGCCAGGGCAGATTGCGATCATTGCGGTCGAGCATCGGCGGCTTTCCGGCAGGGTAGCATCATACGTCTAGAGCAGGCTGGTCGCGCTGCGCGCCAAACCCAGTGCAGAACTCAGGTTCGATCCGAGCACCTTCATGCCCGAAGGAAAGGCTACCACGACATCCCCTCCATAGATCGGGGCGTCGGCACGGCGTCCCGCTCTGATCTCGGCCACACTGTATTGCGCCACGTAGTCCTGCCCATCGATGGTGCGATACACGAACACATTGCTGGGATCGCCAATATCGGTGAAGTTTCCGGCGGCCGCAACCACACGCAGCAGGGTCGAGTTCCCGCTGACCGGATAGAGACCGGCCTTTCTGAACTCGCCATCAAGGGTGACAGTCTGTGCAAGTGTCAGGGTAAGCTCGGGATTTTGCAGGTAGCGGCTGCCGTAGAGGCGCGTCACCTGCACCTGGAGCGCCTCGACCGTCTGTCCGGCAGCCGGGATGCTTCCGACCAGTGGAAGCGTTACCTTGCCGGTCGCATCCACCTGCGCCTCGCGGTCCAGTTCGTCCACACCGAAAACGTCGACCTTGACCGTGTCACCAACGCGCACGACCTGGCCACCGCCCTGCGCCGCGGCCGGCGGGGGGAGCAGCGGCACGACCTTCAGCGATCCCGCGCCACTGGACAGGTCGGCACTCTCCTGCTGGCGCGGGGCGTAACCGGCGCTGCTGATGCTCGCCGAAGCGCAGGCGCCGAGTGCAACTGAGGTCACGGCGAGCAGCGCCGCGAGCAATAGGAGGTTTCCGGTCTTCATTTCCCGCCGCGCAACTTGTTCAGAATACCCCGCACCCACCGTGGCCCTTCGTGTTCCCTGCCACCAACTTGTGGCGTAATTAGTTGCGGCCGTGCCGGCATGGCCTCGTTCCGGAGCACGCGCGCCGGACGGTTATAGACCATTTCCATCGCCTCCGCCTCTCCGACCCTGTGGATGAGCCGATCCCGCGCCGCCGACAGGATCGGCGGACGCCCGCTGACATTGTGTGCATCGGTCGCGACGAAATCGACAATGCCTTCGTCGAGCATGCGCTCGGACCAGTACAGGGGCCGCTTGCCAAAGCCGCCGGTGATCGACGCGGCCGTCAGCTGGATCAGGGCACCTGCCCTCACCAGCCGCTGCACCAGGTCATAGTGCGACTCGATCCAGCGCAGCCGCTCCGGGTGGGTGATGATCGGCAGGTAGGCCGCAGCGACCAGGCCCTCGACCAAGGCGGGCAGTCGCGGAGGCACCACGTGATGCGGTGGCTCGAGCAGGAAGTAGCGGGAATTGCCGAGCGTAGGGATGACGCCCCGCGACAGCTTGGGCAGTAGCTGCGGGTCGACGTGCACGTCGGCACCGACCCACAGCGCAAGTTCGATACCTTCGGCAGCCAACCTCGCCGCAAGATCGGCCGTCCGGGCCGCGATGTCGGCGCCGGTATTGTCATAGACACCAGGGGTTATGTGCGGTGTGCAGGCCACATGCGTGATGCCGTCCGCCACGGCCATCCGGGCCATCGATAGCGACACGCCCAGATCCGGCGACCCGTCGTCGATCCCAGGCAGCAAATGACAGTGCAGATCGATCAAAGCCCTACCCGGCGGATTCTCGGGTCAGCCGAAGCACAAAGGGCGCCCAGAGGCGCCCCAGCAACCGCCACCCCCACTACGAAGTCCGCTACTGGCTAACCGACTGCAGGAGCCCCAGGGACAACAGAACACCACCACCGGCTGCGCCCGCCAGGATGACACCCGCGGACGACTCCGGCACGGGAACCGGCACGCTCTCGTCGAAGACCTGCACACACAGGCCGGCGTCGATCGGGGTGATCTGCATCCGCATGGACCCGCGGAGTGCGAACTTGCAGGACGCACCCAGGTCGATGTCGGCACTCGCGACCGCGCCGGTAGTGACCACCGACCCCGTTGCCAGCTGCTGACCGGCCGCCGCCGCTTCCCGCCCCAGGGCACCGGTGTGGAACACGTCGGAACTGGCCCGCGATACCTTCCCAACCGGTCCGGTCGATGCCGGGAGCACGCACGTGCATTCCTGCTGCGCGAACACTGGCCCCGTTCCCGCCGAAAATAGCGACACCAGAACGATACCACCAATTGTACCAAGCTTACGCAAATTCATCCGGAGTGGCTCCCTAACATGCTCTGAGGGTAATGTGATTTGACGCCCCCATCAAGGCATTTCGACCCAATGTGATGAAAGTAGTCTGCGGCGAATCGTTGCTCCCGGCCCGGGCAGATGCATATTGCAGGGCCGCTTCACCCATTCCGGCCGCGACCGACGATGAACTGCGGCACGGCTGGCAAGCAGGCAGACTGCGCTGTTTCTGATGGAGGTTACAGTCATGGCTTCAGTGCTTTTCATCGGTGGAACCGGACAGATTTCTCTGCCCTGCGTCGAACGTGCGGTCGCAGCGGGGCACGCGGTCAGTGTCTTCAACCGAGGACGGCGCGAGGCCGCCCTTCCCGCGGGCGTAACCGGCATCGTTGGCGACATGGCCGATGCCGAAGCCTATCGCAAGCTCGGCGATCGCCGCTTCGACGTCGTCTGCCAGTTCATGGTGTTCACTCCCGAGCAGATGGCCCAGGACATCGCCACCTTTTCCGGAAAGACCGGACAGTACGTCTTCATCTCATCAGCATCGGTCTACGAGAAGCCGGCGCGGCACTACGTCATCACGGAGCGAACGCCGACCGTGAACCCCTACTGGCCGTACAGCCAGGCCAAGATTGCCTGCGAGAGCATGCTCAAGGCGGCGACCAATCTCGACTGGACCATCGTACGACCGAGCCACACCGTGCGCACCGGCTTACCCACGATGGTCGGCGAAGGCGACGTTATCCCTCGCCGAATGCTGGCCGGAAAGCCGGTGATCGTCGCCGGCGATGGGACCACGCCGTGGACGCTGACCCGCTCCGAAGACTTCGCTGTGCCTTTCGTCAACCTCTTCGGCAAAAGCGCGGCGCTTGGAGAGGATTTCCACATTACCTCCGACCGCGCCTACACCTGGGATGCCATCTACGGAGCGATCGCGCGCGGCGTCGGCACTTCGGCAAGGATCGTTCACGTCCCTACCGATACCCTGGTGCGCTACAAGCCCGACTGGATCGGGCCGCTGATCGGAGACAAGAGCTGGGCAGCACTGTTCGACAACGCGAAGGTCAAGCGGGTGGCGGGTGACTTCACCTGTTCGGAGGACCTGGACGAAGTGCTTGCCGAGCCGATCCGGCTGCTGAAGCTACGGCTCTCGCAGCCGTCCGCAGATACTTCGGAGCTCGACGGCCTGATCGATCGGATCGCGTCCGAGCAATCTGCGCTTGGACGATAGCAGCAAGGACCCGGCGACGACGCGGGCGGATCCGGCCCACTTCGCCCACCCCCAGCGCCCGGCGGGAGATGGACCATCGACGACATCCTGCCA
>NZ_JAYRYM010000325.1:0-3527 GCF_041917035.1 Devosia sp.
CAGCCAGGGCAGCGACAGCAGCAGGCGCTTGAACGGGATCAGCAGGTTGAGCAGGAGGAAATCCTTGAAGGCCTCGAGCTGGGTGAAGAAGTTGACGTTGATCCACTCGATGACCTCGGCCCAGAAGCTGCCGGTCGAGAGCCGCCCGGCCTCCGGGAAGGTCTGGAAGCCCGCCTCGACGAGCCCGAGCAGCCCGCTGCCGACGACGAGGACGATGGCGCCGAGGACGTAGGGGTGCCGCGCCACCAGCGGCCGGCGATCCTCGCCCCGATGCGGCTGCGACTGCAGCCGGCTCGCCACCGCCTGGCTCAGCCGGTCGAGCACGATGGCGAGGGCCACGATGGCGAAGCCGGCCTCGAGCCCGACGCCGAAATCGAGCCGGCGCAGCGCGCCCAGCACCTCGAAGCCCAGCCCGCCCGCCCCGATCATCGAGGCGATGATGACGATGTTGAGCGACAGCATGATCACCTGATTGGCCCCGACCATCAGACCGGGCATCGCCGCGGGCAGCATCACCTTCCACATCCGCTGGCGCGGGGTCGCGCCGACCATGCGGCCGAGTTCGTCGATCTCGGCGGGGACCGAGCGCAACGCATGCACGGTGAGCCGCGTCATCGGCGGCATGGCGTAGATGATGGTGGCAACGATCGCCGCCGTCGGCCCGAAGCCGAACAGGAACAGCACCGGCACGAGATAGGCGAACACCGGCACGGTCTGCATCAGGTCGAGCAGCGGCGTGATCGCCTTTTCGAACAGCGGCAGGCGGTAGCTCAGCACCCCCAGGAACAGGCCGAGCACCACGCCGAGCGGCACCGCGATGAGGATGGAGGCAAGCGTCGTCATCGCCGCGCCCCACTGCCCGAACAGCGCGATGAAAGCCATCAGCGCCACCACCAGCGCGGCGAGCCGCCAGCCGCCGGCCCACAGGCCGACGAGCCCGAGCCCGCCGATCAGCGCTATCCAGGAGATCGGCGGCACGATCTGCACGCCGGCCGAACCCGAGCTGGTCATGAACCCGGTGGCGATGAGGCTCGAGGCGAACCAGTAGGGCAGCTCGATCAGGGCGGCGATGAAGCGGGTGAGGTCGACAAAGCTGAACAGGCCGAAGCCGGCCTCGTTCACCAGCCATTTCATCAGATCGCCGACATAGCGCATGGCCGGGATCTGTGCGGCCTTGGGATAGTCCACCGCCCAGCCCGAGCCGAACCACCACAACGCCACGAAAGCCACTCCGGCGACCAGCCAAGCCAGCCACCAGCCGGCGCGCGGCAACGGCCGGCGCGGTACCTGCGCTGTGTCCGCAAGGGCCATCTCAGCCTTCCATCAGCACGGTGACGACCTGCTCGCGCTCGATCAGCCCGACCGTCGCGCCGTCGGCATCGACGACCTCGAGCGCCGCCGCCGACGGGCCGAACAGCGGCGCCGCCTGCGCGATGGTGGCGGTTGCCGGCACCCTGCCGCTGGTCGGCCGCCCGTCATGCGGCCGCATCAGCGCGGCGGCCCGGATCACCTTGGCGCGCGCGACATTGTGGGTGAAGGCCGCGACGTAGGGATCTGCCGGTCGCAGCACGATCTCCTCGGGCGTGCCGACCTGCACCACCCGCCCGTCCTTCATGATGGCGATGCGATCGGCGAGGCGGATCGCCTCGTCGAAATCGTGGGTGATGAAGACGATGGTCTTCTTCAGCACCGATTGCAGCCGGATGAACTCATCCTGCATCTCGCGCCGGATCAGCGGATCGAGGGCCGAGAACGGCTCGTCGAGGAACCACAGCTCCGGCTCGACCGAGAGCGAGCGCGCGATGCCGACCCGCTGCTGCTGCCCACCCGAGAGTTCGCGCGGGAAGAATGCCTCGCGGCCGCCGAGGCCGACGAGCTCGATCAGTTCGCGCGCCCGCTTCTCGCGCCTGGCCCGGTCGACGCCCTGGATTTCGAGCGGAAAGGCGACATTGGCGAGCACGCTCAGGTGCGGCAGCAGCGCGAAGTGCTGGAACACCATCCCCATCTGGTGCCGCCTGACCTCGATCATCCGCTTCTCGGAAGCGGCCAGCAGGTTCTCGCCGTTGAACACGATCTCGCCGCCGGTCGGCTCGATCAGGCGCGACATGCAGCGCACCAGCGTCGACTTGCCCGAGCCCGACAGCCCCATGATGACGAAGCTCTCGCCGGCATGCACCTTGAGGCTGACGTCGCGCACGCCGGCGATCAGCCCGTGCTCGCTCAGTTGCGCATCGGTCGGGCGGCCGCCGCTCGAGCGATAGACCGTGCCGGCGTGGTGGCCGAACAGCTTCCACACCGAGCGGCATTCGAGCTTGACGGGGGCGTCCGTCGGGATGGTCATGTGGCGGCGACCCGGGCGTCAGGGGAACGGGGCGCCGATGGCGCCCCGCGCACGGATTACTGGATCCAGGCCGACCAGCGCGCCTCGTTGGCCGCGATCCAGGCGTCGGCGACATCCTGCACCGACTTGCCGTTGAGATCGACCTCGGTGATCATCTGGCCCATCTCGGCATTGTCGATGCTGAACGCCTGGATCGCCTTGTGGGCCCCCGGCCACTTGTCCTTGAGACCGGCCCAGCCGGCCTTCCAGATCGCACCGAACGGCTTGCCGCAATCATAGGCCTCGTTCGCATTGCCGCCCCAGGCCGGATCGGCGTAGCACTCGGGCGTGTACTGGGGGAACTCGACCCACTCGCCCTCGTACTTGGCCACGGCCCAGTGCGGGGCGTAGATCCACAGCATGATCGGCGCCTGACGCTGGTAGGCGGACTCGAGCTCGGCGAACAGAGCCGCGTCTGTGCCGGCATGCACCACCTCGAACGGCAGGCCGAGCGCCGAAACGCGTTCCTCGTCGAACCCGCCCCAGGTCACCGGACCCCCGAGATAGCGGCCGTTCGGCGCCGTCTCGGCCGTCGAGAACGCCTCGGCGCAGGCCGGATCGAGCAGGGCCTCCCAGTTCGGCAGCCCCGGGCACTTTTCCTTCATGTAGGTGGGATACCACCACTCTTCCTTGGCCTGCATGCCGGTCTCGCCGAGGTTCTCGACCTTGCCGGTCGCGACGGCGGCATCGAGCGCCTCCTGCCCGGTGGTGGCCCAGATCTCCATCGCGACATGCAGATCGCCCGACTCGAGGCCGGCGAACTGCGCCAGGTAGTCGGCGGTCACCAGCTCCACATTGTAACCGGCCTTCTTGAGCACCTCGGCCATCAGCTGGGTGGTGATCAACTGCCCGGTCCAGTCATGCAGCGTCAGCTTGATCGGATCGGTCGATTCCGGCGCCGCGGCGGCCGGCAGCGCGGTGATCGCCAGGCTCGCGCCCAGCGCCAGAGCAGACAAGAGGTTACGCAGAGTTTTCGGCATGCTGTTCGTCCCTTCCCCGGTTGCGCCCCCTCGCCTGCTTGCGAGCGGCCACTGGCACCCGGCTGGAAGTTGAACTGCAAGCGTTTCACCGAGTCAATCGAGCGTGTTGACATTCTGTGGCATTCCCGTCGAATACCGCCCGACCAGCAGCAGACTGCACAATTTCT
>NZ_JAYRYM010000326.1:0-3522 GCF_041917035.1 Devosia sp.
CCTCGACGACAACGACTTCACCAAGCTCATCGCCGCATACAACGCTACACCGAGAAAATGCCTTGACTGGAAAACCCCAGCCGAAGCCTTCTCTCAACACCTGTTGCACTTCAAACGAGAGTCCACCTCCCGGCCTGCGCCGGGATGACATCGAGCCCGCGGCACCGGCAGGGACACTCCCACATCTAGTTCACTCACCGGGTCATCCCCGCGAAAGCGGGAATCTCCGTTTGCTCCTCTCGGTTTGCGTGAGTGGATCGATCGCAAACGAGGGTTCCCGCTTTCGCGGGAATGACCCCGTGGGTGGGGCAATACCCCCCACCCCAACCTCAAGTGTGGGGCACCATTGTGCCACCCCCACCGCGGTCACCCCGGCGGAGGCCGGGGCCCATCCTGAGATGCATCCCGATCACGGTGCGTATGCAAAGTGCCGGGTCCCGGCCTGCGCCGGGATGACTTCGAGCTTGCGGTACTCGCCTCGCCCTCACTACGGGCGGAAGGCAGGTCCGCGCCTAGCCTCCCAGCCCGTATTGCCTGTGCTCCAGCGCCGTCATCACGCCACGCAGCTCGGCGAGCCCCTTGAGACGGCCGATGGTCGGGTACCCCGGCTGCGCCCGCCTCGGCAGATCGTCTAGGATGTCCTGCCCGTGATCGGGGCGCATCGGGATCTGCGCGTCGGCGCGCCCCTCGGCCTTGCGGCGGGACTCCTCGCGCAGGATGGCCGCGATCAGCGCCACCATGTCGGTGTCACCCGCCAAGTGCTCCGCCTCGAAGAACGAGCCGGCGATCGCACCGGTGTCGCGCTTGACGTTGCGCAGGTGCAGGAAGTGCACCTTGGGCCCGAACTCGTCCATCATCGCCGGCACGTCATTGTCCGGCCGTGCGCCGAGCGAGCCCGAGCACAGCGTCATGCCGTTCGACGGACTGTCGACGGCATCGAGGATGTACCGGTAGTCGGCCGCCGTCGACATGATGCGCGGCAGCCCGAGCAGCGGGAACGGCGGATCGTCCGGATGGCAGCAGAGCCGCACCCCGACCTCCTCGGCGACGGGGACGACCTCGGAGAGGAAGTCGACGAAGTGCCGGCGCAGCCGGTCGGGCGAAATGCCGGCATATTCGGCCAGGTGCGCCCGTACATCCTCGAGCGTCATGCTCTCGGTCGAGCCGGGCAGCCCCATGGTGACGTTACGGGCGAGCTGCTTCCGGCCGGCGTCGTCGAGCGCGGCGTGGCGGCGCGCGGCCTCCGCCACCACCTCGGGGGCGAAGGCCTCGCTCGCCCCGGGGCGCTCGAGGATATGGATCTCGAAGGCGGCGAAGTCGTTGATGTCGAAACGCATGCAGGAGGCGCCGTTCGGCAGCGGCCAGCGCAGGTCCGTCCGCGTCCAGTCCAGCACCGGCATGAAGTTGTAGCAGACGACATCGAGCCCGGCGGCCGCGACGTTCCTGAGGCTCTGCTTGTAGTTGGCGACGTGCTCGCGCCAGTTGCCCTTCTGCTTCTTGATGTCCTCCGAGACCGGCAGGCTCTCGATCACCTGCCACTCGATGCCGGACTGACGGCCGTCGGTCATCACCCTGATCTGCTGCTGGCGCCTGCCGATTTCCTCGGCAGACCAGACGACCCCGTTGGGGACATGGTGGAGCGCCGAGACGATGCCGGTGGCGCCGGCCTGCACCACGTCGTCGATCTTGGCGAGATCAGCCGGACCGAACCAGCGCCAGGTTTGCTTCATGATCGGTGGTCTCCCCGCCCCCGCTTGTCGTGACTGCCCGGAGCTATGCCGCCGCGCAGAGACAAGTCAACCGTCACCCCATGGCCGTGGCGAGGAGTGCGCGATAGTCGGCCGCGGCGGCGACGCGCGGGTTGGTGGCGTGGCTGTGATCGGCCAGGGCCCGCTCGACGACCCAGTCGAAGTGATCCTCGCGCACCCCCATGACCCCGAGGCCGGCCGGAATCCGCAGCCGACGGTTGAGCGCGTCGAGTTCGTCGGCGAGATCGGCCTCGGGCGGCAGGCCCATCGCCGCCAGAAGGCGGGCTGATTTCTCCCCGATCTCGGGGGCGTTGAAGCGCAGCACCGGCGGCATCAGCACGGCGTTGAGCGTACCATGGTGCAGCGATACGTCCTTGAGGCCGCCAAGCGCATGGCTGAGCGCATGCACCGCCCCGAGCCCCTTCTGGAAGGCGAGGCCGCCCATCAGCGCCCCCATCAGCATTTCGCTACGGGCGGCCAGATTGCGGCCATCGGCGAAGGCCAGCTCGAGATTGCGCCAGATCCGCCCCGCGCCATCGAGCGCGATCGCCTCGGCGGGCGGGTTGAAGCGCGGCGAGCACAGCGTCTCGATGCAGTGGCTCAGGGCATCGAGCCCGGTGGCGGCGGTGAGGCCCGGCGGCAGGCCGAGCGTCAGTTCCGGATCGGAGATGGCGCGCCGGGGGATGAGGTGGGGCGAGATGAAGCCGAGCTTGCGGCCGTCATCCAGAGTGAGGAGCGCCGCCCGGCCGACCTCGGCGCCGGTACCGGCGGTGGTCGGGATGGCGATCAGCGGCGCAACCGGACCGATGCGGTCGAGGCCGCCATAGATCATGGCGTACTGCTCGAGCGGGGCCGGGTGGGTGACGAGCAGGGCCACCCCCTTGGCGAGATCGATCGGCGACCCGCCGCCGATGGCGACGATGCCGTCGCAGCCATCGGCACGATACTGCGATGCGGCCGCCAGCACCGCCGCCTCGGTCGGGTTTGGTGGTGTATCGAGAAAGAGGGGCGTGCCGGCCGGGAGGTGTTCGAGAGCCCTCGCGACGAGCCCTGCTGCCAGCACGCCCTGATCGGCGACCAGGAGCGGTCGCCGCATGCCGAACTCGCCGATGGCACCCGCCAGGCTCGCGATCGCGCCCGGGCCAAACTCGATGCCGGTGAGGTAGGCAATTCTGCTCATTGGCGTCTTCTCCCTGGGGCCGATGCCAACGATACTATGTGTTTTTCCGCCCCCGGACAGCCCGAGAGGCGCCGGACCTCACAGCCGTCCATGGCGGGCGTAGATCTCGGCGGCATCGCCACCGTTGCGGATGTCTTCGCGCATCTGTTCTTCATGGCCGCCGAGTTCCTCGGCCCGCCGCAGGACCTCCTCGACGCGGCCGGCGGGGATCGCCAGCACGCCGTCCATGTCGGCAAAGACCCAGTCGCCCGGATTGACCCGCACCTGCGCGCTCAGCGCCCCGGCGATCGCGATCGGCTCCTCGATCGCCCGGATGCGGGTCCGCCCCCGCGACTCGATGGGGCTCAGATAGCGGCTGAACACCGGCCACTCGTCCATCTGCAGCAGCAGCGCGCCGTCGCGCACCCCGCCATCGACCACGACGCCGGAGGCGCCGTGCGCCTGGGCCGAGAGGCTCATCAGCTCGCCCCAGTGACCGGCCCGGTTCTCGCCGCCGGACGAGACCAGCACCACGCAGCCGCGATACATGCGGCGGAAGAAGGTACGACGAGTCACCTCGTCATTGTCGTATTCCCAGTCGACCCGCACATCGGC
>NZ_JAYRYM010000327.1:0-3517 GCF_041917035.1 Devosia sp.
AGGTCGGCGACGTTCTTGATCGCCACCGGGCCGACCGGCACGTCGGTGTAGTAGTCCGGGCCACCGCGGCCGCCGGCCTTGAACGGGGCCGCCGCCGACAGGATCGGCAGTCCGTCCCAGGACGTGCCTTTCTGCATCTGCGTGAGGTACCATCTCTGCGCGATGTTGACGATCTGCACGCTCGGGTCGTCGGCGACCAGGGCGAAGTAGGAGTGCAGCGGCGCGGCGGTCTCGCCGACGGCGCGGCGGACATAGGCGAGGGTCTCGTCGTGGTCGGCCTGGGCCGCGGCGAGCACGGTCCCGACGCTCTCGACCAGCGGCTTCACCTTGCCGTCGACGCGCTCGTAGATCGGGCGGGCCTCGGCGGTGTGCGACACGATCGACCAGGTGCCGTCATCGGCCTTCTCGAGCAGCAGGTCGATCAGGCCCATGTGCGAGCCCCAGAACCCGGCCATTACCGCCGGCTTGCCGTTGAGCGTGCCGGCGGCGGTGTCGGCGCCGGCGACGCCCTCGAAGTCCTTGGAATTGGGGAAGACCAGGTGCTGGTGGCCGGTGAAGACCACGTCGATGCCCTCGATGCCGGCGAGTTGCAGCGAGGCGTTCTCGCCGATGCCGATTTCGGCCGCGATGCCGGAGTGGGAGAGCGCGATGATCAGGTCGGCGCCCTCGGCCTTCATCTTCGGCACATAGGCCGCGGCGGTCGCGACGATGTCGCGGGTATTGACCTTGCCGGCGAGGTGGGTCGAGTCCCAGGTCATGATCTGCGGCGGCAGGAAGCCGATGAAGCCGAGCCGGATGGTGTGGCCGGCGCCGGCGCCGTCGGTCAGTTGCTTGTCGATGATGACGTAGGGCTTGATGTAGGTGGCGTCGGCCAGCGGGTCGGCGGCGAGCTCGCCCTTGACCAGGTTGGCCGAGACGATCGGGAAGTTCGCCCCGGCGAGGGCGGCGTCGAGGAACTCGAGCCCGTAGTTGAACTCGTGGTTGCCGAGCGTACCCACCTCGTAGCCGAGCGTGTTCATGGCGGCGATGACCGGGTGCGCCGCGTCGCTCAGGCCCTTTTCGTAGGCGATGTAGTCGCCCATCGGGTTGCCCTGGATGACGTCGCCATTGTCGACCAGCAGCGAATTGCCGGCCTCGGCCCGGATCGAATCGATCAGCGCGGCGGTGCGGGCGAGGCCGAGCGTGTCGTTGGCGGCGTCGGCGTAGTAATCGTAGGGAAACACCGCGACGTGCAGGTCGGTGGTCTCCATGATGCGCAGATGCGCCTGCCCGGCGGCCGCCTGCACCGCGAACGGGTGGAGCACGATGGCGGCGCCGACACCTGCGGTTCCGGCGAGGAAGGCACGACGGGAAATCGAGTAAGTGTAGCTCATTGACGTCTCCTGCAACCTTGAAGGGCGTCACGGCGGCAGCGGAATCGCCCAGCCGGGGTTCGCGGTCGCGGGGTGACGGGTGGCCTCAGATGCCGCCTCGAGGTGACGCTGCAATGACGGCGGCGTCACACATTGGCGCTTCCGGACCATCCGGTCAAATTTGCGGTGGGCGGGCCACTAGCGCTACAAGCAGTGTGCCGAGCCGGGAGTTGCGCAATGAAGTGGCAGGGACGCGAACGCAGTTCGAACATCGAGGATCGGCGCAGCCGCGGCAGCACGCCCGGCGGCGGCCTCGGTGGGGGATTCGGCGGGGGCTTCCCGCCGATCGGGGGGCGCCGAATCCCGACGGGGCGCGCGGCCGGCGGCGGCGTGGGCATCGTCGCGGTCATCGTCATCTTCGGGGTGCTGTGGATGCTGGGGGTCAACCCCATCGACGTGCTGACCAATGGCGGCGCGGGGACTTCGTCGCCGGGCACCAGCCAGTGGGCGCCGCCGGCCAGCAATGCCAGCGAGGATCAGCTGGCCGAGTTCGTCGGCGTCGTGGTCAAGGACACCGAGGACCTGTGGGGCGAGGTTTTCCGCCAGAACAACGCAAGCTACACCCCGCCCAAGGTGGTGCTGTTCACCGGGCGGACGCAGTCCGGGTGCGGCGTTGCCGACGCCAATTCCGGGCCGTTCTACTGCCCCGACGACCAGAAGGTGTATATCGATCTCAGCTTCTACGAGCAGCTGAGGCGGCAGTTCGGCGCGCCGGGCGATTTCGCGCAGGCCTACGTCATCGCCCACGAGATCGGGCATCACGTGCAGAACCTCACCGGCGTGCTGCCCGAGTTCAACCGGCTGCGCGGCTCGATGAGCCAGGCCGAGCAGAACGCCTATTCGGTGCGGGTCGAGCTGCAGGCGGATTGCTATGCCGGCGTCTGGGCCAACTTTGCCAGGCAGCAGAACTACCTCGAACAGGGCGATGTCGAGGAGGCCATCAACGCGGCCAATGCCATCGGCGACGACACCCTGACGCGCGGCCAGGTGACCGAGCGCAACTTCACGCATGGCAGCTCCGAGCAGCGCAAGCGGTGGTTGAAGCGGGGCATGAGCACCGGCGATGTCGGCCAGTGCGACACGTTTGCCGGCGCGATCTAGCCGGCGGAAGGGGAGACCGAGATGCAGCTGATCCCGCCGGCGCTGGCGCCGCATGTCAGGCGCTTCGGGTGGTCCGGCCTGGCCGCGGTGGGGCTGGTCGTCGTCATGCTGGCGGGGGTCAACCCGATCACGCTGATCAGCGGGCAGGTGTCGCCGCCACCGCCGCCGACCTCGATCACCGGGGTTCCGGCTGCCTCCGCGACGCCCGCGCAGCTCGCCGCCTATCCACCCGTGGTGGCGGGGGAGGCCGAGCTGATGTGGCGTCGGATGTTCTGGCAGACGGCGCTGCGCTGGCCGCAGATCAGCCTGTCGGTGATGCCCGACAGTTCGCAGTTCGGCTGCGGCATGGCCGGCAAGGACCTGACGGTGTTCTATTGCCCCGACAACCGGACGGTCTATGTCGATACCGGCGCCTATGAACGGCTCAGGCAGCGCTTCCCGCTCGGGGCCGACTTCGCGCTGGCGCACCTCGTCGCCGAGGCCTACGGGCACCACGTGCAGTGGACGCTGGGCGTATTCACCGATCTCACCGCCCTCAGGTCGCGCGGCGAGGCCGACGCGGCGGCGGAACTCGAACGACAGATCGATCTGCAGGGCGCCTGCTATGCCGCCATGTGGGCGATCACCGCCGGGATCGGCGAGCTCGACGACAATGCCGCGGTGATGGCGGCGCTCGACCAGGTCGAGGCCAACCGCCAGCGCGCCATCGTTTCGCTGCCGCTCGGGCGGGTCGTGGCGGAAGTGCTGGCGCTGGCCGACGACGCGGCGCGGAGGCGCTGGTACAGCCTCGGCTACGCCATCCCGGCGCCGGGCAGCTGCAAGCTCGAAAAGATCGCCGCCGATGGCTGAGCCGGGTCAGCGGTCGGCCTTCAGCACCCAGATCCGCATCGGGGTGCTCATCACCTCGACATAGTTCGAGGCGAACGCCCCCATCGAACGGACGATGAAGCCGCCCTCCGGGTCATAGAGCTGCATCAGGACGGGAGGGTTGGCGGCCACCCAGG